>NZ_JAYJLP010000012.1:0-97212 GCF_051949055.1 Acinetobacter sp. Brlt_5 | reverse complement strand
CAATTCTCAATTCTCAATTCTCAATTCTCAATTCTCAATTCTCAATTCTCAATTCTCAATTCTTAATTCTTAATTCTCAATTCTCAATTCTCAAAATTTGTTTATAGCTTTGCTTTATCCTCCTTTAAAGAAGGCAAGTTCTAAAGCTCGATATGCTGAAATCTGATACCCCACTTTGTCTTGCATTAAACGATAAAAACTTTCAAAAACCGCCTCATTTTTTAATTCGTCCAGAAGCGTTAGATATTCCAGATAAGTTTCAGGACGTTTAAATGCGAAGTTATGGGGTTCGTTGCCGCTTAAGAATCTAAATACACGGCTATCCCAAATCGCATAGTGTTCAGGATGAATAAAGTGCAACAATTTAGATACACCGACAAGAGAGTTATTGAATGCACTTTTGAGTGTTTGAAGTTCTGGTACTGTTAATTGATGACCTTGTTTTGCTTTGTTAAATATTTTGATCAGATCATCTGCTGCAGTTAAATCAATTTTTTTCAAAATAGTCGGCATCCACGAATAGGTAAAGCTGATGTCGATAACAATGTCATCCAGGGTGAGTACATCTGTTTTTTTGAAATAATTTAAAAAATGGGAATACGCAATGAGATAATTTTCTTGCTCTTTGTCAAATTGATTGGCGATTTCAAAGATCTGTTTAAAAACTTCGTTGTTATTTTTTAATGTTAAAGGCATGTGATTACCACCTAACCTATACAGAAAATGAGATGTATTTGATACGTCTGGTCTAAATTAAAAAACCACCCTATCTTTCGACAGGGTGGGTGAAGCGGAGCTTGTTAAAAACAGTTGTTTAAGCAGACTGCTGTTCAGCCTGAATTGCAGTTAGAGCAATGGTAAACACAATATCATCGACCAATGCACCGCGTGACAGGTCATTTACCGGCTTGTTCAAACCTTGCAACATTGGGCCAACACTCACCACATTGGCAGAGCGTTGTACTGCTTTATAAGTGGTATTACCCGTGTTCAGATCAGGGAAAATAAACACATTGGCACGACCAGCCACCTGAGAGTTTGGCGCTTTAGAACGACCAACGCTTTCAACCGATGCAGCATCGTATTGCAGCGGGCCATCAATCAGCAGGTCTGGACGGCGCTGTCTGGCAATTTCAGTCGCTTGCGCTACTTTTTCTACATCGGCACCGGCACCTGAAGTTCCGGTTGAGTAAGAGATCATGGCAATACGCGGGTCAATACCAAAGGCTTTGGCCGAGTCAGCAGATTGAATGGCAATTTCAGCCAGTTGTTCTGCATCCGGGTCCGGGTTAATCGCACAGTCACCATACACATAAACTTCATCTGGCAGCAGCATAAAGAACACTGAAGATACCAGTGAATATTCAGGTGCGGTTTTAATCAGCTGGAAGGCCGGACGTACGGTATTGGCAGTGGTATGTACTGCACCAGAAACTAAGCCATCAACCTGATCCAGTGCCAGCATCATGGTACCTAAAACTACCGTATCCTGAAGCTGTTCGCGTGCCTGTAATTCGTTAAGTTTGCCTTTACGCAGCTCAACCATTTTCTCGACATAGTTTTCGCGAATCAGATCCGGATCAATAATTTCTAAGTCATGCGGCAATTCAATACCACGGGCTTTGGCCACTTCAACTACGGCTTCAGGTTTGGCCAGCAAGATACAGTGCGCAATACCACGCGATTGGCAGATGGCCGCAGCCTGAACTGTACGTGGCTCATCACCCTCAGGTAAAACAATGCGTTTTTTCGCTGCAATTGATTTTTGTACAAGCTCATGACGGAAGGCAGAAGGCGATAAACGTGGGCTATGCGCACCGCTAATCAGCGAGTTTAACCATTGCGGATCAATATGGCTGGATACAAAACGGGTCACCTGTTCGGCGCGTTCAATATCATCGACCGGAATTTCGTTACCGAAAGTCGAGAGCTGTTGCGCCGTTTCAAAGGTGGTTAAAGGGGTATGTAATACTGGCAAACCTTGCTTGATGGCAGTTTGACAGAAATTTAAGGCCTGCTCATTCGGTTGATGCTGCTCGGTTAAGACTAAGCCTGCTAAAGGAATACCGTTGCTGTTGGCCAGGCTGCTGGCTAGAAGCACATCGGTACGGTCAGCTGCGGTAATAATCAGTTCGCCGGCCACAAATTTGTGCAGTTCATGCTCGATATTCGAAGTAATCAGGCTGCTATGTAACACACGACGTGTATTGGCTTCGCCTTCATGAATCCACTGGGCAGAAATATGCGCTGCTAGATCAGACAGGCGCGGCACGCTCAGGGTATTACTAAATGGTACCAAACCAATCACTGGCAGTTTTTCTGTGCCAATGTAGCTATAAGTTTGCTGAATGCTGGCCACAAACTTGCTGGTATCTGACAGTAAACGCAGGTTTGGATCAATCGTCACAGGAATTTGCGCAGAATCTTCTGGCAAACCTTTGGTACGCATAAACAGCACACCGCGTAAACGGTTCGATTCTGCACCACCGAAGTTACGAATCTGGTGTTCAATTCGTTCAGCAGAGCGAAGCGGATTGTTGATGTCGGCACCGCTGACAATCACTACCTGTGCATCTAGGGCTTGAGCCAGCAGGGCATTCAGGTCATCTGCGAAGCTGTCACGGAAATTCGGTAACAGACCTTCGACAATAATCAGGTCATGCTGTTTGGCCACTTCACGATGTAAACGAACCGCTTCTTCCAGTAATTCATCTTGCTGGTCATGGCTCAGTTGATGCACCACCTGTGCATAAGGAATGGGTTGAACCGTTTTGGTTTTAGAGACATGCTCAAACAGCGCTGTCGTCCGTTCGTTTTCAGGCTGTAATTCTTGAGAGAAAGGTTTGACGAAACCGGGTTTAATGCCCTGGCATTCCAAAGCATACACCAGACCTAAACATGCAGATGTTAGACCAACACCTTCTCCAGTCGGGACAAGTAGAATTGTTTTCATAAGGTATTATTCAAATCAGCCAAAAGTAAACAGGGTAAAACTGCGATTGCTTAAGCAATCGCAGTTTCTAATTCAGACTTTTTTGCCGGAGTTGCTCCCAACTCAGACTCCACCACCGCGCTGGTTTCTTTGGCGATACGGCCTTCTTCATCGGTTGGAACCACCCAGATTTGTGGACCAGTACCGTTATCGATACGACCTTCGGTGCCACGTTTCAGGCTGTCATTCTTCTCTTTGCTAAAGTTAAAGCCGAAGTGTGGTAAGTAAGACAGGGTTTTTTCACGGATATAAGCCGAGTTTTCACCAATACCACCTGTGAAGAACAGGCCATCTAGACGCGGTAAGCCACAGCTTAAGGCTGCTAAAGATTTCGCTAAACGGTAGCAGAACACTTCAATCGCCAGAGCTGCATCTTCATTGCCTTGTTCAGAAGCTTCAATCAGGGTACGCATATCGTTAGAGAGGCCAGATAAACCGAGTAGACCGCTTTGGCTGTTCAGCATCTTGTCAATTTTGTAGATATCCCAACCCAGGTTGCTGGCCAGGAAAGTGTGTAAAGATGGATCTACATCACCACTACGGGTACCCATCACCAGACCTTCAAGTGGGGTAAGGCCCATAGAGGTATCTACACTTTCACCGTTCCAGATGGCACAGGTCGAGCTACCATTGCCGAGGTGCGCTGTTAACCAGCCGCCTTGTTTCAGGCTGCCGGCCAGTTCTGAACCACGTTCAGAAACATAGGCATGGCTGGTGCCGTGGAAGCCGTAACGACGTACGTTATGATCGGTGTACAGGAATTTTGGCACGGCATAACGATAAGCGTGCGCAGGCATAGTTTGGTGGAATGCCGTATCAAATACAGCAACTTGAGGTAATTCAGGGAATAAACGCATGGTCGCTTCAATGCCTACCAGGTGCGCCGGGTTATGTAACGGTGCCAGTGGGGTTGCTTCACGAATGCGTTGAATAATTTCTGGGGTTAAGCGCTCGGCTTTGGTCAAGCTGCCGCCATGTACCACACGGTGGCCAATCGCTTGAGGATTGTATTGTGACAAGCGCGATAAAATGGTTTCTAAGGCTTTTTCATGATCTGCATGCGGAATAGAAAGTTCGAGCGGTTCACCTCCGACAGTGATCCCTTTAATACGTGCCTCGGCAGATCCTAAATTTTCAGCCAAACCAAAAATACGGTCTTCGCGACGTTCAGAAACAAGCGCGTATTTAATTGAAGAAGATCCGCAGTTAATTACTAATACAGTTGTAGACACGTTGTTTTACCCGAATTCTAATTGAAATATTTGTATCCCGTATTGATCTGCACCTGTTCCAACACGGTGCAATCTTGATCAATAACTAATTTTTATCATGGGATGGGTATCGCTTCTAGATAGACTTTAGGAGATTAGACTTAAGCACTATCGACCCTTTCGGGAATAATAACTAAAATTTATCGGTTGATAGATTTCATTTATTAATAAAATAGTAGTCATGTCCAGTCGCGTTGTTCTTCTCTTTACCATAACACGCCTTGAATCAAAGCATCTGACAGAACTGTTTGAAAATATTTCTTATTCCTTCATATTCAAGGTTTCTGATACTTCATTTCCGACCAGCGCACAATCACATAGGCAAATAGCGCCACCATGAAAAATACCAGCATCATCCAGGCCAAGCCTTGCAGGGTTTCAATTAAGGTGCGGTAAATTTCCAGAAACCAGCGTTCCTGCGTCAGTTCAATAATAATTTTCTGGTCGTTTTTGCTATAGGTGAGTGGGGTAATGTATTTTTCCATGTCATAAATCCGGATTCCGGAGGAAGTCCCGACCACCATACCGGCAAATTTGGTATATCTGGCCCAAGCTTCATGAATCGGATCATGAATAATACGTGCCAGAATACGGTTAATGGAACTGGAAAAAATACGCATCACCACAAATGACACCAGCAGTGCCAGAACAAATGTGGTCACAATTAAATAATAGAACATTGTCCACCTCTTATTCTCATTCTTAAGACAGTGTACGGTGGAATAGACAGGGAAAACAGCAGAAAAATGTTCAGCCTCCGCAAAGGCTGAACATTCATATCTTTAGAAAAGTGAGTTATTGGCGAATCTGGCCATCTCCAAACACCACCCATTTTTGCGAGGTCAGACCTTCCAGACCGACTGGGCCGCGGGTGTGGATTTTATCGGTAGAAATACCAATTTCCGCCCCTAAACCATATTCAAAGCCATCGGCAAAGCGGGTAGAGGCGTTAATCATCACTGAACTGGAATCAACACGGGCCATGAACTGACGTGCCAGACTGAAGTTTTCAGTAATAATGGCATCGGTATGATGCGAGCCATATTTATTGATATGGGTAATCGCTTCATCCAGACCCGATACCACTTTAATGGCCAGAACCGGACCAAGATATTCAGTATACCAGTCGTCTTCGGTAGCCGTTTGAACGCTGTCGCCTAAAATACGCTGGGTTTCGGCGCAGCCACGGAGCTCGACCTGTTTTTCCGCATACAGCTCGGCAATGCGCGGTAAAAACTCATCTGCAATGGCTTCATCCACCAACAGAGTTTCCATGGCATTACAGACGCCATAACGATGGGTTTTGGCATTCAGGGCAATCGGCAGGGCTTTTTGCAAGTCGGCCTGTGCTTCGACAAAGACATGACAGTTACCATCCAGATGTTTAATTACCGGAATACGGGCTTCATTGGTGATGCGCTCGATTAAGCCTTTACCGCCACGTGGCACAATCACATCGACATATTCCGACATGGTAATTAACTGGCCTACAGCAGCACGATCTGGGGTATTGATGACCTGTACCGCCGTTTCTGGCAAGCCTGCAGTTTTCAGACCGTGCTGAATGGCTTCGGCAATGGCTTTATTCGATTCCAGTGCTTCTGAACCACCACGTAAAATAATGGCATTGCCTGATTTTAGCGCCAGCGAAGCTGCTTCTAAGGTCACGTTCGGACGGGATTCATAAATCATGCCGACCACGCCTAAAGGCACACGCATTTTGCCAATCTGAATACCCGACGGACGATAGGCCATATCGGTAATTTCACCAATTGGGTCAAGCAGGCCAATCACATCTTTCAGGCCCTGTAACATGCCTTTAAAGCGCGGGGGAGTCAGTTCTAAGCGATCAAGCAGGGCGCTATCCAGATTGTTGTTGCGACCTTTGGTCATATCAATCTGGTTGGCAGCTAAAATTGCTGTTTCACTGTTTTCAAGCGCAGTGTAAATAGCAGATAAAGCATGGTTTTTTGTTTGGGTAGAAGCACTTGCCAGAACTGCGGAAGCTTGGCGCGCTTGTTGTCCTACCGTTTGCATATATTGTTCAATAGACTCGTGCATAGCGGTTTGATCACTTAGAAATTTCTCCTCGATATTAACAGTCTAGGTCGGGACAATGAAGCAGTTTGATGGAATTTTCCGCAGGAAAGCCGGAAAAGCGCTAAACATTTTGAAATTGTTTCCTGTTTAAAAGCAGACAAGTGGTTGCAGAAGAGGTTGCGTGTCAAAACGACACCTGTATAGAATGAAACACGATGGACATTGAAGTCATACAAATAACAATGAAAGAGCAGGATGCGATTTTTGCTCAATTTTAGAAATCATCTCTTGCACAATAAAAATAAGCGCGAGAATGGAGGAAAGGAATATGAATTCCATTATCCAAATGGACTCGGAAGTCGGGCAGTCAAGTGCTCACTTTGGTTTTTTTGATCTTTACGATAAGCACAGTTTCAAACAGCCAGCGCGTACAACCTGGATTGACGGTTGGAAGATTGAATACATGGCGATTGCTCGCCCAGACACCTTGCACATGACGCCGATGGTGATTATCGGGGGCGCTTTTCAGAATTTTAACTCCTATAAATACTGTGTTGAACAACTGTTTGATGCCGGCCCGATTATCCTGATTGATTTACCTTCCATGGGCGCCAACCAGCAAATCAGCAATGTCGATACTGGCATATCTGCCGGTACGCTGGAGCTGGAAGATCTGGCAGCCATGCTCGGTCGCTGGCTGGATATTGTTGGCTTGAGTCAGGTCGCGGTATTGGGCATGTCCCTCGGTTCGGTGGTGGCCTCTTGCCTGGCGCATCAGCGTCCGGAACTGATAGACCGCATGATTCTGATGGGTGTCATGCAAAAGACCCGGAAAAGCTGGCGTATGCTGCTGGAAGAATCGCTGCATTTAATGAAAGAGCAGCGCATGGATGAGTTTGGTCAGGCGGTAATTTTATATCTGGTCAATCATGCCAAGCTGGAAGCGACCCGCATGTCGCCAACCGCCAAGCGGCTGTTCTTCCGGCAGATGGCCGAGTTCACCGCCACCGAGCAGGAACGCTATGATATTAATTGTAATCGTCTGCTGCGCCTGACTCACGTTCCTATTCCGCAGTGCAAGGTGCTGGTGGCCTGTGGCCAGTATGACAGTTTTACCTTGCCACATGAAAATGCCAATTTTGCCCTGCAATGTCCGGACATGGAGTTTGCCATGATTGCCAATGCTGATCATGTGCCGCAGTTGCAGCGCCGTAAAGAAACCATGCGCCTGTTTGCCACCTTTTTAAGAGATGAGCCGATTCAGTCGTTAGAAGGTATTATCCCCATGACCCGTGCCCAGCTCTTGACCATGGAGCGCCGTGGAGAAGAACGCATTGCTGTACAACAGCCATTTAGTCAGTTAACGCACCGTCATTCCGATTTAAGCTTTGCCACGGAAATTGTCGATCTGAACTTTTTTGGCGTATTGCTACGTTTTGAAGACGGACAGGCAGAACGGGCTGCGCAGTATGAGCGTGATTTGGCCCTGACACTCCAAGATGAAGAGGGTAGTTTCCAGATTGAGTGCCTGATTTTTGAAGTGCAGGATCAGCAGATTCGCGCTTTATTAAAACATGGCAGCTTTGATATTGCCGAGCGTTTGCTGCGTTATATCCAGCGTCAAAAAGGCTGTCTGGCAGCAATTGCCTAAATTGAGATGTGTAAAAATAAAACAGCGCAAAGGCGCTGTTTTTTTATGGGCTGATGATGCTCAGAACTCTCCTTTAGGCACTGGGCTGTTTATGGCAGGCGTGCAGCACCCAGACAATATCACCCAAATGTTCTTCAGGGGCGGGCAGGTCCGGAGTGTGGAAATAGTGCTGCGGCTGTAGAATATCGACCCGCTCAAAACCGCTGGCTTTAACAAAGTCACGGACTTCACCCGGACTTTGAAAATGAAAACTAAAGGCACTGCGTGACATGACTTTCAGTAATTTACTGCTGGTCCACATAAAGCTGGCCAGTTTGTTTTTCACCGGTTCAGGATAAATATCACTCAAGTAATGCAGTTCCTGAAAATGTTGTCCATATTGATAAATCCCATGCAGCAGTTTGCTGAGCATCGGCTTGTCGAAATAATTGATTAAGCCTTCACTAATAATTACCAGCGGTTGCTGCGGGTCAAAATGCTGAAAAATCTGGGCAAATTCTTCACTGAAAATATCGGCACTCAAGACTTCCGGTGCCTGCTGGTCCAGTTGTTGCAAGGCGGCGGTTTTCACCTTGGCCATATCCGGTAAATCCAGCTCGCGGTAATTCAGTTCCGGATATTTCTGGCGGAAATTCCAGCTCCGTGGGGACAGGCCGCAGGCAATTTCCAGCACCTGGGTACGAGGATTGCGGGCAATCAGCTCGGTCAGTTGCTGGTCAATAATGGTGTGGCGTTCTTTCAGAGTGGTGCGCATACTGCCACCGACATATTTTTCGGCCCAGCTTTCCAGCGGATGGACCAATTTGGCCAGAAACTTGCCTTTTGAAGTAGCAAATACCGGATGCGAGATGCCCATTTGAAACCAGATATAGCCGGTATAGTGGGCAGTAAAGGATATATGGCGATGTTCGGAAAGCGGTTGGCTCATGCAAGGTCCTCTATTCTTTTTATTTATTCGGGGTGGATTTATGTATTTGCATCATAAAGAAAAAGGAACAGCTTGTCCTGTTCCTTTGTCGGTATTACTGGCCGCTGTCTTTAAAGCGGACAATACGGTCGCGTACTGCTTGCCATTCCGGGCCGAGCTCCAGTACATCACCAATTTGAATTTCTGGAATCTGGCCACGCATACGGGCTAAACGGGCCTGATTTGGTAACGGTAAATCCTGAATGCCGTCCAGTGCCAGACAGGCGGCGGCACGGTCATTACAGACCAGTCCCATATCACAACCGGCGTTTAAGGCCGCTTGAATGCGGGCATCGGCACCACCTGCCACACAGGCGGCCTGCATGCTTAAATCATCCGAGAACAGCACGCCATCAAAATTCAGCTGTTGACGTAGCACGGTCTGAATCCAGTACGGAGAGAAACCGGCCGGGTTCGGATCGACCTGATCATAAATTACATGCGCAGGCATTAGGGCATCCAGTTGGGCTTGCAGCTGGATAAAGCTTTGCATGTCTTTTTGCTGAATCTCTGCATAAGAACGTGAATCAATCGCAGCGGCCACATGCGAATCGGCCTTGACCGAGCCATGACCGGGGAAATGCTTGCCGGTGGTGGCCATACCAGCGCGCTGCATGCCGCTTAAGAAGGCACGTGCCAGCACAATAATATCGTCCATATTGCGGGCAAAACTGCGGTCGCCAATGACATCGCTGATGTCGTTTAAATCCAGCACCGGGGCAAAACTGAAATCAATACCGACCGCTAATACTTCGGTGGCCATCAGCCAGCCGCACTGTTCAGCCAGCTCGACCGCCAGTTCCGGCTGCTGCTGATACAGCTCGCCAAAACGGCCCATGGCCGGCAGTAGGGTGAAACCCTGTTTTAAACGCTGCACCCGGCCGCCTTCCTGATCGACTGCAATTAAAATATCCGGACGTACCTGACGCATATGATCGGTCAGGGCGCGTACCTGCCGCGGTGATTCAATATTTCGACCAAATAAAATGACGCCACCGACTTGCGGAGCTTGTAAGAGTTGAATATCTTCTTGAGTAAGTGCTGTGCCAGCGATGTCGAGCATCAATGCGCCAATCATATCGGTTCCGGATTCAAATTTTTATCGAAAAACAATACCTGAATTCTGCAATGATTTGCTACATTTTGTCAGCACAGAATATGATAAAACTACACGACATAAACAGATTAAGTTGTTTAAGATTTTGAATCTGCTTGATTCGTCGCTAAGCAACCTTGTACTACTGGTCGAAAACCAAGGAAATACACATTATTTATGAAACTTCAAACGATAGCTTGTGCAGTTGCCGTGGCAACTGGGGGATTCTTCTTTAGTCACGCAATCAACGAAGCCATTGCTGCCAATAATACTGCTGCTGTTTCCAATACCATTGTTCCAACCCGGGAACAGGCCTTGGTGTCACGCCAGTTAGCGACCTTGGTTGACCGTCAGCATTACCTGAACCAGCGTTTAGACAGCAACACCTCCAATCGCATTTTTGATTTTTACATCGATAGTCTGGACCCGGAGCACACTTTGTTCCTGGCCAATGAAGTCGAACAGTACAAGAAAAAATATGGCGCCAATTTTGGGACCGCCTTAAAAGCCGGTGATTTATCGGGCCCGTATCAGATTCATGCGCACTATCGTGAACGCATGCAGGCCTTTTATCAGTTTATGCTGGCCGAGTTGAAAAAACCGCAGAATTTAAAACAGCCGAATGTCACCATTGAGCTGGACCGTGAAAAAGCACCGTTCTTTAAGACCCAGGCCGAGCAGCGAGCCCACTGGCAAAAAATGCTAGTGTCCCAGCTGATTAACCTGACTATCAGCAAAGAAGAAGAGCAGGCCAAACAAAAAGCCCTCAAGGAAAATCCAGAACTGGCCAATGGGCAAGATTTATCCGGCCCGGAAGATATGACGCCGGTGGAAACCCTGACCAAGCGTTATACCCGTCAGCTGGAACGCATGAGCCGCCTGAAAAGCGATGATGTGCTGGACAAAACCTTAAATGCGATGATGCTGACCTATGATCCGCACAGCAACTATTTCCCGCCTGTTGATGCAATGGAGCTGAACCGTCAGACCACCTTGCAGCTGGAAGGGATTGGGGTGTCGATTCGTCCGGATCGCAGCAATGAAGATTACACCAAGATTGAAACCATTGTTGAAGGCGGACCGGCGAGTAAATCTGGTCAGGTCAAATCTGGCGACCGGATTATTGGTGTCGGTCAGGATGGCGAGAAAATTGTGGATGTGATTGGCTGGCCAAGCAATGAAGTGGTCGGTCTGATTCGCGGTAAACGTGGCACCAAAGTGACCTTGCGTTTACTCGGTCCGGGTGCCTCGATGAGTCAGGCACGTACCGTGACGTTGGTACGTGACATTATTCAGGAAGAAGATGCCGGGGTGCGTAACCGAACCGTGCAAATTCAACGTGATGGCAAAACCTATACCTATGGCGTGATTGAAATTCCATCATTTTATCTGAACTATCGGGCGCGCCGTGCCGGGGTGGAATACCGTTCGGTATCGGAAGACACCAACAATGCCTTGAAAACGCTGGCTGCCAAAAATGTCGACGGGATTATTGTCGATTTACGCAATAACCCGGGCGGCTCACTTGAAGAGGTAGCACGTATGCTGGGTCAGGTGATTAAATCGGGTCCGGTAGTACAAATCCGTGATGGCAATGGCAACGTGAGCGTGTTTGAAGACAATGATGGCGGTGAACAGACCTATGCTGGCCCGCTAGCAGTCCTGATTAACCTGGCCTCGGCTTCTGCCAGCGAGATTTATTCAGCCGCGATTCAGGATTATGAGCGCGGTATTGTGATTGGTAGCACAACCACCGGTAAAGGGACAGCACAGGTGCAGCTGGATACCTTGGCCTATGGTCAGGCCACGCTTACCCAGCGTAAGTTCTACCGGATTACCGGCGGCAGTACCCAGAACAAAGGGGTGATTCCGGACATTAAACTGGTAGATATCTACAATGAAGAATTTGGTGAGCGTAAGGCCAAGAATGCGCTGAAGTGGGACACCATTGCCACCGCACCATTTAAACGTGAGGGTGTGGTGCAGTCTTATGTGCCGCAACTGGCCAAATCTTCGCAGACCCGGGTCAGTATTGATCCGCAGTTCAAGTATCTGACTGAGCGTAAAAATATTGCCAAACAGGCAGAAGAGCGCAAAACGGCGGTGCTGGATTTAGATCAGCGCCGTGCCGAGCTGATTGAGCTGGAGCGTAAAACCTTAGCCGCTGAAAACGTACGTCGTCAGGCGACCGGTTTGGCGCCGTATCCAAACTGGGAAAGCTATCAGGCCTCACTGGAAGCGCAAGCCGAGTCACGGGCCAAAATGAAAGCCAACCAGCGTCCACCATTGCCGGAAGAAGAAGTCTTTGTGAGCGAAGCGGCCAATGTGTTACTGGATTATAGTCAGTTACAATCAGGCACAGCCAAATAAGACCTTGGATGTGAGAAAAAGGCCGGTAGATGTACTGGCCTTTTTTGATGCTTTTGAGTTGAATAACTCAAGATCCAGATGAGCCGGCAAATCAACATAAAAAATGACGGTTTTCAGGGCGGAAAAACCGCATTTAGGCTTGACCTCAATGCGATAGTATAAGATTCTAGTTTGAGTTTTAATTCCTTGTTTTATTGTTATCTTTTAAAGCGGCAAATTCATGAGTATTTAGCGTTGAGTATAGTAACAACAAAAAAATAACCTATACGGAAGCTTTTTATGGTTCATATTCATTATGACTTTAGCCTGGTGGTAGGTTCAATTGCGGTTGCAATTCTGGCCAGTTATCTGGCTATTTCAACCCAGCAGTTCCTGCTCGGGGGAATCCGCCAGAAATCTGAAAAAGCCATGCTCTTGCTCAGTGGCCTATGCCTTGGCGTTGCTATTTGGGGTATGCATTTTGTCGGGATGCTGGCTTGCCAGTTGCCGGCCAATTACGCATTTAATCTGCCGCTAACCATTTTTTCTGGCGTTATTGCCTTTATTGCTTCCACCTTTGCCATCTGGCTGACCACCAAACCCACCCTGCCTTTTGCCCGTCTGATGATTGGGGCGGTGTTAATGGGACTCGGCATTTCCGGCATGCACTATACCGGTATGCTGGGCATGGTCGTAGAGAATCATCGGACCTATTATGATCCGCTACTGGTGGTGTTTTCGGTGCTCATTGCCATTAGTGGTTCCGGCCTGACCTTCTGGCTGGCGTTTCGTTTTAAAAATACCTTGCTTTACCATCGTCACTATAAGGTGATGATTGCCATTATGATGTCGCTGGCCATTGTCGGGATGCATTATACCGGCATGGCCTCGGTGTCTTACTATCCGATTGATACAGAACGTCTGGATGCGATCTATAAAACCGGTAATGGCATCTTGCTGTTTACCGTGATTTTTGTGACCAGTCTGGTGATGGTTGCCGCCTTTAGTGTGGCCGTGCTGGAGCAGCGTCTGGAAGAACGTAACCGCCAGCTGTCGCTGGTTAACCGTGAGCTGGCCAATCAGGCGGTGCAGGACAATCTGACCAAATTACCCAATCGTTTATATCTCGCTGAATATGCGCATTTGCTGTTTAGCGCCCAGCGCATCAATCAGCAGAATGTCGCGTTTTTATATATTGATCTGGACCGTTTTAAGGCGGTGAATGATGTATTTGGCCATCATGTTGGTGATCAGTTGCTGATTCAGCTGACCACACGACTGCATCAGCAGCTGAAATCGCAGGAAAAATTATTAAGAATTGGCGGTGATGAATTCTTGCTGGTGCTGGAGCAGGCCACGGTTGAGGATGCGATTCAGGCGGCAGAAAATGTGCTGCACAGTGTACAGGACAGTTTCCTGATTGCCGGCAAGAGCATTAATATCTCGGCCAGTATTGGTATTGCGATGTACCCGGAGCACGGTAACAACCTGCAAGATGTACTGATGAATGCCGATGCCGCCATGCTGACTTCAAAATATCAGGGCCGTAACACCTATTCGGTGTTTAATTACAGCATTGACCAGCAGGAAACCAAAAGCCAGACCAAGCTGTTAAATGATTTATATAAAGCTGTCGATGAACAGCAGTTTATTCTGTTTTACCAGCCCAAATTTACCACCAGCACCCAGCAGATTTGTGGCGTTGAAGCATTAATTCGCTGGCTGCATCCGGTGCATGGTCTGCTGACCCCGAATATGTTTATTAAAGGTGCGGAGAAGTCCGGCCTGATTATCCAGATGGGCTATTGGGCCCTCGAGCAGGCCTGCAAACAGATTCAGCAATGGGAACAGCAGGGACTGAACCTGTTTCCATTGGCAGTCAATCTGTCGGCGGTACAGTTCGAACATAAACATCTGTTTAGCACCTTGGAAACCTTATTCCGCCGTTATGCGATTGACCCGAGTCATCTCATGATTGAAATTACCGAAACCACTGCCATGCATCATGTGGAATCGAGTATTCGTAGTTTTAGGCGCTTAAGAGAAATGGGCGTGAAACTGGCGATTGATGATTTTGGCACGGGCCATTCCAGTTTCCTGTATTTAAAAGACCTGCCGGTGGATGAGCTGAAAATTGACCGCGCATTTATTAAAGACCTGTATCGCGATTCCAAAGAAGAAATGATTCTGGAAAGTATTATCCAGCTGGCGACCAAACTGGGATTGACGGTTACCGCAGAAGGGGTGGAAACGCCATTACAGGCCGAAATTCTGGCGCGTTTGGGTTGTCAGCAATTACAAGGTTATTTGCTGTCGATGCCGGTTGAGGTCGAGCGTTTGGAAGACTTGCCGCAAGTACAAAATGAAATTATCGGGTCTGATTGAGGTACTGTTTTTAGATAGCCAGATGTTTAAAAAATCACGGTCGATGTTGCAAGAAAAAATGGTTTAAAAATGGATGTCAAGTGACATCCATTTACCTCACATATTAAAAACGATAACGAAGCGCGAGCTGTGCATTCAGTGGGTCGCCCATCATATTGGAATCGTTCCCCTCACCATGTCCTGAGACAAAATAATCACGGTCAAACAGGTTGTTCAGATTTAGTGTTACATCATACTGCGCGGTCTGATAACCCAGCGCGGCATTGAAAACCGCATAGCCTGGCAAGACATTTTTATTGTCCGGCGCACTAAAGCGGGAGGATTCTGCCCGACCACCCACGGCAGCAAACCAGTGTTCATCCAGTTGATACTTTAACCAGAGATTGGCGCTGTTTTTGGGCGTTAACGCGGCCTGTTTGCCAGCCAGACCGATGGTCGATTTTTCAATTTTTCCATCCATATAAGCATAACCCGCCAACAGGGATAATTGATCGCTGAGCTGACCGGTCAAGGACACTTCAACGCCTTGCGTGCTTTGTTCCCCGGCCAGCATGGCCAGCGGTGGATTGCTGTCTGGAATTTTATTTTGGATATTGCTCTGGGTCATTTCAAACACGGCCAGGGTTATATTCAGCCGATCATTGATGTCCTACTTGGTCCCGACTTCCAGGTTTCTGGTTTTGGTCGGTTTCAGGTCGGCACTGTTGCTATAAAACACGAATGAATCTGCAAGCGGCTGGAAGGACTGATTATAGGCGGCATATAAAGATAATTTTTTGGTCGGTTGATAGACCACGCCCAGGCGAGGGGAGAGGGTCTGGTCATCGCGCTGGATGCTGCTGTTATTTTTCTGATCATGCCTGTATTGGGAAAGATGATCATAACGTACCCCGGCCAAAACCTTGAGCTGTTCATTCAGGCTGATCAGGTCTTGTACATAGACGGCATAATTTTCAAATTCGCTGGCGGTATTGACTCTTGGTGTGGCGGAGGTATCGACCGGTGACCAGTGCGGCAAGACCGGATCATACAAATCGGTCGTGGCTTTTGACCCTAACCAGAATATTTCATCTTTGTGCTGCTGGCTGTATTCCGTGCCGATTAAGGTGTCGTGTTTGATTTGACCAGTATGAAAGACGCCAGATAATTCATTCTGCAAGAAGATGCCATCTTCATCGCGCATGCGTTTAATCTGGCTGAGCGTGACCTGATCTGCTGCTGGACTGGCGTTGCTGTATTCCCGGTCCAAGGCATAATTATAATGCCGGGCGACACCGCGATATTTCAGCTGATCATTGAACTGATGTTCTAGCGTAACCGTCTGGCTGGACACTTCAGTATCGACATTGCCTACATCTTTTGCGTTGGATGCGCCATAGAATGTTTTTGGATTGGTACGTACCGGTTTACCGGTCAGCGGGTCCATGGGAAAGCCCTGATCGGCCAAACGGTCATCGTGCAAATGATCGGCTTGCAAGAGCAGAGTGGTTCGATTTGAAATATCCCATTGCACAGACGGTGCTACAGTTTCCCGGTTCACGAAACTCTGATTGCGATAGCCATCTGAGTGTTCAAGCGCACCGGTCAGACGGACTTTGAGCTGGTCATTGAGAGCATCGGCAAAATCAAGTTCGGCACGTTTTTGCCCCAAGCTGCTGCCGATCAGGCTGATTTCATGCAGTGCTTCATCCAGGGGTTTCTTATTGATCCGGTTGATCAGGCCGCCTGCTGAACCCCGGCCATATAACACCGAACCCGGCCCTTTTAGCACTTCCACCCGTTCTACATTCGACAGATCACGATAATACAGCGCGTCATCGCGTACCCCATCGACATACTGATCGGAAATAGCCGAAAAGCCGCGAATCATGACCTGATCACGCTGGCCATCTCCGACACTAAAACTTAAACCGGTCACATTCTGCAATGCGCCTTGCAGGGAGGTCACATTCTGTTCTTTTAAGACTTGTTGCGGAACCTCATTCACAATTTGAGGAATATCTTTCAGTGGTGCCATACCTTTGCTGGCGGTGGAGGCTTGCTCTACTTGCGTTTTCAGGCTAAGGCTTGCGCTGTCATCAAGCCGATTGAAGACAGCAAAAAAAGAGAAGATTTCATAACACGCTCTGGATGGACCCTGAAAAAAAGTGCATGCAGTGTGGGGAATAAATAGCCTGCCGTAAATGATATTGAATATCACTCTCTATTGATGGTAATTATTATTTAATTGGCTTTAATGAGATATTTAAAGCAAAAATATCCGCAGAGAGGATGCTGATTTTTCCTGATTTTTCCAAATGATAAAGAAATATGGTGAGTTCTGTTCTGCGGTGAAAAGGCTAAGTATTTTAAAGTGAAACAGATGCGGGGATTGTTTGTTTTTATCGCAAAGTCGCGATCTCCAGATACTTTTATTTTCCACTTAAAATTTAAACCGATTCCGGCCCAAGTGCTCTAATGATTGTTGGCTGAAATCTGCTACAATTGCGCCAATTTTAAGTTATCCCTTCACGGCTTGGATTTACATGAAAATGTGTGTCGCAAACTGTGTATATATTGAAGATTTCCCTTATGTTTAAAGATCAACTCGCGAAAGAAGTCGCGGCGCGCAGGACCTTTGCGATTATTTCCCACCCCGATGCCGGTAAAACCACCATGACAGAAAAACTGCTGTTATGGGGGCAGGCGATTCAGGTGGCGGGGATGGTGAAAAGTCGTAAATCGGATCGGGCGGCGACCTCGGACTGGATGGAAATGGAAAAAGAGCGTGGGATTTCGATTACCACCTCGATCATGCAGTTCCCGTATAAAGACAAGATGATCAACCTGCTCGATACCCCGGGGCACGAAGACTTCTCGGAAGATACCTACCGGACCTTAACCGCGGTAGACTCGGCACTTATGGTGATTGACGGGGCCAAAGGTGTCGAAGACCGGACCATCAAACTGATGGAGGTGTGTCGTATGCGTGACACGCCAATTATCTCTTTCGTCAACAAAATGGACCGTGAAATCCGTGAGCCTTTAGAGCTGCTGGATGAAATTGAAAACGTCCTGAAAATTAAATGTGTACCGATTACCTGGCCGCTGGGCACCGGGCGTGATTTTGCTGGCGTGTTTAACCTGCTGGAAGAAAAATTTTACGTGTATAAAGCCGGTTTTGGTTCAACCATTCCTGAAATTGAAGTGCGTGATGGCTATGACCATGCTGACCTGCGTGAAAAAGTCGGTGAACTGGCCTGGGCGGCATTTGAAGAATCTTTAGAACTGGTGCAAATGGCCAATGAACCGTTAGATCGTGCAGAGTTCCTGGCGGGTCGTCAAACCCCGGTACTGTTTGGAACTGCACTGGGTAACTTCGGGGTTGACCATGTCCTGAATGCTTTTAGCGACTATGCACCACCACCAAAAGCGCATCCGACTCAGGACCGTGTGGTCGAAGCGACTGAAGAAGGTTTCACGGGCTTTGTCTTTAAAATCCAAGCCAATATGGACCCGAAACACCGTGACCGGATTGCCTTTATGCGGATCTGCTCAGGCAAATATGAAAAAGGCCTGAAGATGAAGCATGTGCGTATTGGTAAAGACGTGCGTATTTCCGATGCTTTAACCTTCCTGGCTGGTGACCGTCAGCACCTGGAAGAAGCATGGCCGGGCGATATTATTGGTCTGCACAACCACGGTACCATCCAGATTGGTGATACCTTCACCTCAGGTGAAAACCTGCAGTTTACCGGTATTCCGCACTTCGCACCGGAAATGTTCCGCCGTGTACGTTTAAAAGATCCGCTAAAATCGAAGCAGCTGCAAAAAGGCTTAAAAGAGCTGTCGGAAGAAGGTGCGACCCAGGTATTTATGCCGCAAAACAGCAATGACCTGATCGTGGGTGCGGTCGGTGTGCTGCAGTTTGAAGTAGTGGCCTATCGTCTGAAAGAAGAATACAAGGTCGATTGTATTTATGAGCCGGTCAGCATCAATACGGTACGCTGGGTGTCTTGTGAAGATGAGAAGAAATTCAACGAGTTCAAGAAAAAAGCCCATGACCAGTTATCGGTGGATGGTGGCGGTCACTTGACCTATCTGGCGCCAAGCCGGGTCAACTTGCAGTTGATGCAGGAGCGTTATCCGGACATCGTGTTCCGTAACACCCGCGAACACTAAAGGGTTATCGCCGTTAAAACAGCTTCTTCGTGAAGCTGTTTTTCTAGGATGGGGAAAATTTCAGGAAGAGAGATCAACAATGCAAACAAAAATCAGTTTTATCGCTTGTGCCGTGCTGGCACTGTCTTTGGGTGGCTGCGACTCATCTTCCCAGAAAAACGAATCGGCTGAAGATGCACGTCCTGAAAAAAATATCTTCCAGCAGGAAAAGGCTGAGGTGCTGCCATTCCTGCAGATTAAGCAGCAGCCGGCAGAGATTGCTTTGCCATTTTGTGAAAAGAAAAACTGTATTGATCTGGATATTCAAACCATTCAGACACAGGATCCATGGCTGAACCAGTGGATTGCCAAAAGTCAGGCCAAGGTGATTCAGGACCAGATCGGGCTGAAACAGGACATGAGCCTGCAGCAGGCGGTGAATGCCTATGTGAAAAAATCTGATGCCTGGCAGGCCGAGTTTGCCAAAAATCCGGCCTATGAACTGGCGCTGTATACCCGGCTGGCCTATCAGCGCAACCAGTATGTATTATTGCAGATTGGGGTGGATAGCCATCAGGAAACAGTAAAAGTTAAAGAGCGTTATTATTTTTTCGTGGCCGATCGTCAACAGCAGCAGGCTTTAACCGCACTGGATATTATTCAGCCCGAGCAGCAAACCGCGATGCATGCAATCGTGCAGCAGGCCTATCGGCAATGGCTGAAAGAACAGAGTACAGAGGTGCAAAATACCGCACCGAAAACCTTATATTGGGGACAGGCCGACTGGTTCTTTGATCATGAAGGCATGGGGCTGCATTATCGTACCCATGAAATTGTGAAAGATGGAACACAGCTTGATATTTACTTAACGAAAGCACAAACTCAACAAGTTGTAAAAGCTGAAATTTATTCGCGCATGTTTTAATAATCAGAACATCCGCTTTGAATCTGGGATGCACAAAAGGCAATAAAGGTTATTCAATGTTAAAGCAAAAAACAGCATGGGTGATGAGTGTCTTGGCCGTGTCCATGGCATTGACCGCATGTCAGCCCAAAAATAATGAACCGAAACAGGAACAGCAGGCGCAGGCTGCAGAAGTTGAACAGCAGGCGCTAAAACTGATTGGCGAGCCGGAAAAGCTGCAGCTGAACTTGCCGGAATGTGAAGGTAAAAACTGCCCGGAGCTTTCTGTTGAGCGTTTGCAGAGTAACCAGCCTTTTGTTGATGAGCAGATTGATCAGTACATTCTTAAAGAACTGAACCAGACCCTAGAAATTGCTCCGGCAGATAAACCTCTGAATGTTGAAGCACCAGCCTCTGCGGCAGAGCCAGCTTCCTCGGCACAGGCACTGACGCAAATTCCAACGCCAAAACAGAAACTGGAACAGCAGGTGCAGCCCTTTATTGCGGCCTTCTTAAGTCTGGATCAGGAAATCAAGGCGCTGAGTGCCAATCATCAGATTAGCCTGATGATTAAACCAAAAATTTTAAACTCGGAAGGGCCGCTGGCCACCGTGGTAGTAAATAGCAGCAGCTATCTGGGCGGTGCACATGGCGCTACTGCGCAAACCTATTTTAATTTTGATCTGGAGCAGAAAAAGCAGGTCAAACTGGCTGACATCTTGCAGCCGCAGCAACGAGCCGCTTTGGAAGCTGCCGCCTATGAAGCCTTTAAGCAATGGGTGGTAGACAGCAAACTGGCCAATAATGTTGCCGAGTACGAGCAGGCCTGGAAATTCAAGCTGTCGGATAATTTCTATCTGGGGCAGCAGGGCCTGATTCTGCAATATGCTGAATATGAAATTGGTCCGTATGTGGTCGGTTTGCCACGGCTGATGATTCCTTATACAGAGCTACAGCAGGTATTGAAAAAACCGTATTTGCCGGCACCCGAAGCGCCAGCCAGCGAAGCCACTACAGCAGCTGCGTCCAGCGCTGACGCGAAAACCATCTAATGGCATTGGCACTGTTTGATACCCATACCCACTTTGATGTGGCGGATTTTGATGCCGATCGGGAGCAACTGGCCTATCAGGCGAAGCAGGCGGGTGTCGAACAGCTGATTTTAATTGGCTTTGTGCAGTCGCGTTTTCAGCAGTTACTGAATACCCATCAATGGCTGAACCGTTTAAGCCAGGCGCCGCGAAGCCATCTGGCACCGGGATTACATCCGTTTTATATCGAGCAGCATCAGCCGCAACATCTGCTGGATGTAGAACAGTTATTGCGTAAACAGGAGTGTGTTGCGGTTGGTGAAATTGGCCTGGATACCTTTTTAAAGCAGCATAAACAGCCCGAGCTGTATCAGAAACAGCAAAAGTATTTTACCGCCCAGCTGGAGCTGGCACACCAGTTTCAGCGTCCGGTATTGCTACATATTCGTAAATCCCATGCCGATGTGCTGGCGCTGCTAAAACAGCAGAATTTTAGCTATGGCGGAATTGCCCATGCCTTTAGTGGCGGTGTTGAAGAAGCCAAAGCCTTTATCAAACTGGGTTTTAAAATTGGCGTGACCGGACAAATTACCAATCCGAATGCCAAGAAACTGCATCGGGTGGTGCAGGAATTAGGCCCAGAACATCTGGTGCTTGAAACCGATTGTCCGGATATGACACCGCTGTGCTGCCAGTCCTCGACCGAGCAGCGCACCCGCAATACGCCGGCCAATTTGCCTTATGTACTTGAAGGGCTGGCGCAAAGCCTGCAGATGGAGCAGACAGCACTGGCTGAGATGATCTGGCAGAATTCGTTACAGGCTTTACATCTGGCCTAAAATTTAAATCTCTCGCTGATGTTGCGCCGTGCAAAAATCCTCCAATCTCACACGCCATGTGAAAAAACCGTTAAAATAAGCCCTCCTGTATAAGATTTGATTGTGCAATGACTGAACTGCTCCAAGATGATGAATATGACCGCCGTTTTACCGGTGTTGCCAAAATTTATGGTGAGGACAGCTTTCAGTATTATGCCAACAGTCATGTCATGGTGATTGGTATCGGCGGGGTCGGTTCCTGGGCGGTTGAAGCTCTGGCGCGAACCGGTATTGGTGAGCTAACCCTGGTGGATATGGATGTGGTGGCCGCCTCCAACATCAACCGGCAATTACCGGCCATGAGCAGCACTTTGGGCCATGAAAAAATTGAAATTATGGCCGAGCGTTGCCGTGCCATTAATCCACGCATCAAGATTAACCTGATTGATGATTACCTGACCCCGGACAATGTCAAAGACCTGCTGGCGCATACCCCGGATGTGGTGCTGGACTGTATTGATGATGTCAAAGCCAAGCTGGCGCTGATGCTGTATTGCCGCTTTAATAAAGTGCCGCTGATTGTGTCCGGCGGTGCCGGCGGTAAACTAGATCCGCTGAAAATTCGTGTGGCTGATTTATCTAAAACCGAACAGGACCCGATGCTGGCCAAACTACGTGCCCAGTTGCGTAGCAAAGGCATCTGTAAAAAGCCGAAAGAGAAGTTCGGGATTACCTGTGTCTATTCAATTGATAATCCGTTTTCCAGTGCTGATGTCTGTGCCAGTGCCGGGCTGCGCTGTGGTGGCTATGGTTCGGCGGTAGTGGTTACTTCCAGTTTTGCGATGGTGGCCGTGGCCGAAGTTCTGAAAAAACTCGATCAGCTAAAAGCCAAACAGGCATAATCCGGTTACGATCTGATTCTAAAAAAAGCCCTCAATTGAGGACTTTTTGTTGATCTTTTAAGGCTGAACAGCGTGTTCCTGCAGATAGTTTTCAGTACGCTGCATCGCGGCCTGAATATTCTGAATAGCCACTTCTACATCTTTTAAGGTTTTGGCATTACCACCACTTAGCGCCTGACGCCATTTGCGTGCGCCCGGTAAGTTCTGGAACAGGCCCAGAATATGACGGGTGATAATCGACAGCGGTGCCCCTTCAGCCACGCGCTGTGCGATATATGGCATCATCTGCTGCATAATCTCGAAACGGTCCGGGAGGGGCAGATTCCAGAAATGTCCCAGCTCGGCCAGTAAATACGGATTGTGATAGGCTTCGCGGCCAATCATCACCCCATCGACATGCTGTAAATGTGCCTGTGTTTCTGCCAGGGTTTTAATGCCGCCGTTAATTTCAATGATCAGCTCCGGGCGATCCTGCTTTAAACGGTAAACATCTTCATAGCGTAAAGGCGGCACTTCACGGTTTTCTTTGGGTGATAGGCCTTGTAACAGTGCAATCCGGGCATGCACGATAAAATTATTGCAGCCGGTTTTGGCAACGGTATCGACAAAATGCAGCATTTCTTCATACGAATGCATGTCATCAATCCCGATCCGGTGTTTAACCGTCACTGGAATATCCACCGCATGACGCATTGCTGCGATACATTCTGCCACCAGATCAGGCTCGGCCATCAGGCAGGCGCCAATTTTATTGTTCTGCACGCGGTCGCTTGGGCAGCCGACATTCAGGTTAACTTCATCATAGCCCCAGTCTTGCGCCATTTTGCTACAGGTGGCCAGATCTTGAGGATTGGAGCCGCCGAGTTGCAGCACAATTGGATGTTCTTCCTGATTAAACTCCAGATGGCGTTTGGCATCGCCATGAATAATGGCGCCGGTGGTGACCATTTCTGTGTATAAAATCACGTTTGGATTAAACAGACGCGCAAAGAAACGATAATCCCGGGTGGTCCAGTCCATCATGGGGGCCACGGAAATTCTTGGCAGTTGGATATTTTCAAGCGTATTTACATTTGACATTCAACAGCAAACCTTGCAACGACGGGAAACAAAACTGAGGCGCTATTCGCACAGATCGGGCAGCACAAGGCAGAGGGTTTTACTCACATCCACCGGGCGTGCAGGGGCGAGATAGTAGCACAAAATCCGGCTGACGAAAAAAGATTGTTGTTGGCTGTCCGAAGGTGGGAGGGTGAATATCCATATTTTAGCTTGCTGCTATTTTAACTGTTATATTGTTAAAATATAAATTATAATTATTGATATTAAGTTTAAGTTATTTTATAAATTAAATGAATACTCCCGAAAATGATCTTTAAATTCAATTAGAATATATAATCAAAATACATATATAATCCTCTTAAGCAAAATAAAAATAATAAAATTAATTCACTGGAAAAATTGACAATCAGTTCGCAAATTATAGTTATCCTTTGATTTGTTTAAAAAAATATGTAATTCGAATGTAACAAGACGCGCTTTTCTTGCAAAATATCTATTAAATACTACATAAAATTACGTAAAATCCTTCAATATCACTATATTCAGAATAATAAATGGATGATCGTATGCCCCAGTATATTAAACTTTCTGAAATAATCTATAGAAATGTCGAGCGAAATAAGGACTTTAGAGGAGATATTATCAATGATTTAAATATGTTAATGATTGAGCTGCGTGCTGAAATCAAAAAAACACGTCTTAAATTATTGGTCAATTGCATCGACTTTAATGAGCTGATGGTCAACCCTTTATATGCCAACGAGCTGAAACTGGACTTGAGCATTGTGCCGAAAAGCAGCAATAAAGAAGAGTTTATACTCTGGTTGGCGACGTTTATTCAGAAAATTACCGTTGATGAAGATCAGCCGAAGACCCCAAAGGGAAAGAAGATCAAAGTGCCCTTAATGAGCTTAGAACCGCTGGATATTGCAGCCCCTCCACAGATCTCGAGTGACAAGGAGCTGGAGCGGTATCAAACGGCGCAGATTGCAGATTAAGGTGAGAGGAAAGCACTATGTACATCAAGTTTTAATCTGAATCTCATCCATCTATTCAAACAAAAGGGAAGCCATTGGCTTCCCTTTTGTTGATTCAGCTTGTATGAGTACAGGACAATTAAGCCGGAATAGATTCTGCAATGGCTTCACGTGCCCAGACCCGGTTGTGACGAATCGCTTCTTTAAAGCCTTCCGCCACATTCTGGAAACTGGCATCGCTAAATACGCCTTCATCTGCCGGCAATCGCAGATGCTCCAGCAGCTCGGCTTTATCGCCTAACAGTACCACCGGTTTTAAATGCTTATAGGCTTCAATCACATAATGGCAGGCCACCCCATCGCGCTTAAAGGCATCCAGATTGTTGCCATCCAGCACAATCACTGCATCATACAGCACTGAAGGTTCGGCCTGCTGCATCCCATCAGATGGAATCATGTCATCTTCAATGGTGGTGGTTGGGGCAGGGGTGGGCGTCAGAAAATCCAGCATCACATTTTCTTTTAAGGCCCATTGATGAATCGGCTCAATATTGTCGGTGGCGGCATGAGGATGCACCAGTACCGCGATTTTACGGCCTTCAATATTCGGCGGTAAAAATGCCGTCATGGATAACTTGGCTGAGGTTTTTTCCTCGGGTAGATCAGGCGGCAGCTGGCTTTCATCTAGTGCAATGCCGAGTTTATCGGCGACCATTTTGGCCAGATTGGCATCAATATTGGCCAGCATATTGTGCACCACACGCTCACGGATAGGTTTGCGCTGCACTTTACTCAGCTCAAAGACATAGGCATCGACCACGTGTTTCTGTTCAGGCAGGCTCAGGCTTTTGAAATACAGACGCACCTGCGAAAAGTGATCGCTAAAGGATGGACTGCGCTGACGGATTTTATGCCCGTCAATGCGTTCCTGATAGCTTTCAAAACCGCCACCTTTGGCTGCGGGTGGGGTTTCTCGTGGCCAGTCATTGTCAATCGAGTTGGGCTGATACGCCGCCTGACCGCGATGAACCCGGCTCTGATGGATGCCATCGCGCTGGTTATTATGAAACGGACACACCGCCTGGTTAATCGGCAGCTGATGGAAGTTCGGACCCCCTAAACGGCTGAGCTGGGTATCGGTATAGGAGAAAATCCGCGCCTGCAGCAGTGGGTCATTGGTGAAGTCGATTCCCGGCACAATATGCGCCGGACAGAAGGCGACCTGTTCGGTTTCATCAAAGAAATTGTCAATATTGCGGTTGAGCACCATCCGGCCAATCGGAATGACCGGCACCAGTTCTTCTGGAATCAGCTTGGTCGGATCGAGCAGGTCGAAGTCAAAGCTCATTTCATCTTCCTGCTCCACAATCTGCACACCCAGTTCCCATTCCGGATAGAAACCGTTCTCGATGGCCTGATACAAATCGCGGCGATGATAATCCGGGTCTTTCCCGGCAATTTTCTGTGCTTCATCCCAGACCAAGGCGGCCATACCCTGTTTCGGGGTCCAGTGGAATTTCACAAACACCGATTTGTTTTCGGCATTAATAAAGCGGTAGGTATGTACGCCAAAGCCCTGCATACTACGGAAGTTTTTTGGAATACCACGGTCGGAAATGGCCCAGATCACCGCATGTGAGCTTTCTGGCACCAGCGAAACAAAGTCCCAGAAGGTGTCGTGCGCACTGGCACCGGTCGGAATTTCGGTATCCGGTTCCGGTTTTAAGGCATGCACAAAATCTGGGAATTTCATGCCATCCTGAATAAAGAATACCGGGGCATTGTTGCAGACCATGTCATAAATGCCTTCCTGGGTATAGAACTTGATGGCAAAGCCGCGAATATCGCGCACCGTATCTGCCGAGCCGCGCGGCCCTTGTACGGTCGAGAAACGCACAAAGACTGGCGTTTTATGTTCTGGGGTGGTCAGAAAATGGGCTTTGGTATATTTTTCATTACCCGGATAGGCTTCAAAATAACCATGCGCACCGGTGCCACGCGCATGCACAATACGCTCCGGAATCCGTTCATGGTCAAAGTGGGTCATTTTTTCATGAAAAATAAAATCTTCGAGCAGCGTGGCCCCGCGAATACCGGCTCTGAGGCTGTTCTGATTATCGGCAATTTTAACGCCCTGATTGGTGGTGAGCGCCTGTTGTGTCGCATCACTGCGATACGGGTCCAACTGGACGGATTTATCATTACTGTTCTGTCGGTTTGCCGCATCTGCGCCGGCCATTTCACTCGGTTGTTGATCTTTTTTCATTGTTGCTGTTCTCCGTAATTAACTTTTATGATGCATTGGGTCGAGCGCCTGCGACAGCGCCGGGAAAAGGGCCTGGCTGTATTGCTGGGTACACCAGCGTCCGGCATCGCTGGCAGATTTATGCGGGGCCAAATAAGGCAATAGCTGCCGGATTTTGTCGTCAAAAGATGAGGCCTGGGCGTATTTGAGCTGAATTTCTTCCAGCTCCAGCTCGGCCATATAATTAAAGTGGTCGCTGGTTTTAAAATGGTCCGACGTGCTTTGCAGCGCAGATGGGGCAGGATGCTGTACTGCGGCATCTCCCAGAATCCAGTCATAAATAAACTGCTGTTCGGTACGGTTAAACAGCCCGAACATCTGGCTTTCCTGCTGATGAATCAGACGCCAGAATTTACTCTGCTCCGGGTCCTGACCTAAACGGATCCAGTCGGTTTCCAGCAGCTGCTGGATAAAACCATCCACGCCTTCGACGGTTTCCAGCCATTGGTTGATGCTGCGGTTGGTAAAAATACATTTATTGTCATGAATGAATTTGCCCATCAGGGCTTTATGCTGGAAAATTTTCTGGATAATGTCGTGCAGATGCAGCCGCTGCAGGATTTTTTCTTCGTTCATGCCTTGCTGGCTTAAGGCATAGCCCAGCTGAATCAGGCGCAGATATTGAGCCTGCTGTTTTTCGTCCGGGGCCAGACTGGCAATGGCATGTAGCACGGGCGTATGCCGTGATGTTGAACGCTGCTGTGGCTGAAAACAGCGGGTGTGAATACCGAGTTCTTTTAGTTCATGCGCAATGATCAGCTGATGCAGCGAGCACAGGTGTTTGCCAATATGAAACCCTAAGGTCAAAGGCATGAAATCGGTAGGGCAGTACGCCAGTGCCAGCTGAATTGCAGCCTGATGAAAATAGCCATCGTCCAGACCGAGTACAAAGTTATCTAGCTGCAGGGTTTCAAGCAGTGCATTGAACTGATACAGCTGATGCTGCTGCGTGTGACCATAGGCCAGAGCTTGCAGATACAGCTGAATCAGCTCGGTATAGCGCCGGTCATCCCAGTGCTGGCTAAAACTGTAGAGCCAGGCTGCCTGCGCACGCTGGGTCGGGGCAATCTTGATCAGAAACTCATAAGCATCGGACAGGCAGTGAAAATATTCGCGTGGCTGTCCCCAGGCGCGGCGCTTTAAATAATATTCAAATTCGAGCTGGGCTTGCTGTTCATGCTGGATCATCCAGTGCTCCAGCTGATCCAGCTGGCTAGGGAAATCGGGTAGGGCCAACGGCAGGGTTTCAATTTCATGTTTTAAACTGAACAGGGCTTTTTGTTGTTTGGCGGTGGGAGTAATATCGGCATCTAAATAAAAGGACACCAGATCAAAATAGGTTTCAGGCACATCATTGAGTATGTGTAATAATCTTTGTTTGACGACCGTTGGCATTATTTTGCTCCATGATTTAACCCTAGAAAACAGTAATCTAGTTGGCTGGAAACTTAAGCCTGAGTTGTGTGACTTCATGTAAAGTATGTATATAGGGAATTAATCTATAGGTATAAAAATCAGAGGGTTATATTTTTAGTTTTAAAAAATAAATGAAATGTTACTTTTCAGAAAAAAGCACTGAAAAAGAGCTATGTTTAAATCGGAAGGAATAATTATATTCAGGATGGGTATAAATGAATAAATGCTGCCAGTTACTTGCCAAAAAGAAATTAAAAGTCACCTTTATTGAAAGTGCTTCGGCAGGTTATCTGGCCTATCGTTTTTCATTAAATAAAAATTCAGGCGATATTTTAAATGGTAGCTTGGTCTGTTATGACGCCAATTTAAAAGTCAGTATTTTAAAAATTTCAAAGAAATTCCTGGAAAAATACTCTCTTGAATCTGCCGAAGTGACAGAACAGCTGGTTTTAAAAGCCAAACAGATCATTGATTCTGATATTTTTGTTGGCTGTACCGGTTTATTAAAACGTGGTGGCTCTGAAACTAAGGAAAAACCGGTCGGAACATTTTTTTACTGTATTTCGTATCAGAATAAACTGCATCATTATCGCTGTGTATTTAATGGCACCAAAAGGAAAAAACTGGAACAGCTGTCGCGGGCAATTAGTCAGAGTATTATTGAAGTAGTCAAGCAAAAATAATAGGAATGGCGAATTCAAACATGAGGTGCGACAGTTTCAAAAGCCTTATGATAATCAACAAGCTGAGCAAACTTCTCTAATGGTGTAAGCTGTATTAGTTCAGACTTGATCGTACTAGGATGTCTTTTAATAAGTTCAGCAAATTTTCTGGGTGAAAAGCCTTCTTTTCTTGACTCAAGCATTAATGCAGTACGATCTTCAAAGTTAAGATGATGGTATGACAATTTTATATACTCCATAAACCCTTTAAATTAATTAGGTGGTTTATGTCGCACTTCAAGTTTTACTCTGCCAATATATAAATCAAATAGACAACCCAAAATAGAAAATCTGCAGAGATAAAACCCACAGATATAAAAAAGTTATAGGTCATAATGACCTATAACTCTGAACCGTATTAGAACCAGACTGAGGGCAATCTAGTTTCTATCCCAGGCATCTTTAATCGCGTGCTTGGCCTGTT
Source organism: Acinetobacter sp. Brlt_5 (assembly GCF_051949055.1). Lineage (NCBI taxonomy): Bacteria > Pseudomonadati > Pseudomonadota > Gammaproteobacteria > Moraxellales > Moraxellaceae > Acinetobacter > Acinetobacter sp. Brlt_5. Next base: position 67,760 of record NZ_JAYJLP010000012.1, on the reverse strand, counting down.
CCCATTTTAAGCGAGAATCTGCTTTAAACTCTTCCCAGCGCTGTTTCAGGTCGCCTTCAGAACTTTCAAAGTCGCGATCTGTGCCATATTCACTGCGGGCACGTGTACCGAGGTCATAAGCAGAAGATAAGTCCCGATCATAATCAATATCTGGGATATCTCTTTTAAAATCATTGTAGTAAGGACGGTCTGCATGGTTGTCACGCCAGTACCCATGTGGATCATTTGCATTGTTGACCATGATCATCTCCTTCGATTATTTATAATAAAAATAAGTGAAAAACAAAAAATGGTTTTACATATCTTCATCATCTAAGAGATTGTTTTGCTGCTGCGCATTCTGGTTATGGCGTTGTTGACCATATTGCTGCGGTTGTTGCTGTTGCTGCTGGCGGTTTTGTTGCTGGCCAGGCTGTTGCTGTTGTTGGCGCAGCTGATCCTGTTGCTGATCATTTTGCTGGCGCTGTTGCTGGTTATTTTGCTGTTGTTGAGGTTGCTGTTGCTGCAGACGGTCTTGTTGCTGCTGTTGATCTTGCTGGCGTTGCTGATTGCCTTGTTGCTGGTTATTTTGCTGTTGTTGAGGTTGCTGTTGCTGCAGACGGTCTTGTTGCTGCTGATTGCCTTGCTGTTGAGGCTGCTGTTGCTGTTGGTTTAAACCATTGTTTTGATTTTGCATTTGAACACCTCTTTTATAGATATCGACGCTATCGCTAGCGCGCTGAAATCATCTGAGAAAAACAGATAGCTTCTTTTTAACATGAAACATCTCATGAAAAACCCTGGCTCTGTTACATCTTATTTAGTTGTAAGCGGTGATTTTAAGCCGGCATTTTTAATTGGCTGTCCTACATAAGATTTTTAAGAATGTAATCTTTTGTGTAATTACATTTTTCGCGATTTTATATATAACTTTACATTTCTTTATTTTAAGTAGCTGCTAGATAAAATGTGTTTTAAATATATTTTAAGCTCCCATATTTTTTATTTATTTTATTTAAATAAAAGGAAAATACTCGGATTTATTTTTGCTGGAAAATAGACGGGTAATAAATAAATTGAAGGATCAAAAGGTTGAGAGAAAATAAAAAAACCATTACATTGATGCAGTAAGACAAGAAAAAGGATAACAAAGATGCTGGTGGTTGAGGAAATTTACCGCAGTAAAAAGAATGAAAATTCGGTGCATTTTAATCTGAAAATACAGCGTAGCCTGAGCTGGTTTAAAAAAGCCCTGAGTCTGGATCAGGAGCTGGATTTTAAATTTATGAGTTTATGGATTGCCTTTCAGGCCATTTACCGTGAAGATGCGGCCAGTCCACCCGCTGCGCAGTTACAGCAGTTTTTTCAGCTTCTGTACCAGCAGGATGAAACCCGAAAAATTGATTATGTGTTATGGGAAAAATACCAGCAGCAGATTCAGGCCCTGTTGGCACATCCCTATACCCATCCGGAATTCTGGGCCTATCAGCATTTACAGCTCACGCGCGATGAATGGCAGCAGCGTGCCGCACAAGAGCAGATTGATCTGCAACAGACCTTGCAAAATAAACAGTCAGTCGCTTTGCTGATGGCGGTATTTAAACGCTTTGACAGTCTACGTCACCAGTTTGCCAGTGGCGGTGCCAACTATAACAGCCTGCTAAACCGTGACATTCTGGCTGGGGCAACCAGTATTTTTGCTGCCTTAATTCCATCCTTTATTCAGATTCTGCTGGAATATCCGGCCAGTATTGATTCGGCCCAGCCGCATTATCCGATGGTGCAGGTGTCTTAAACCTGCCTGCACGATTTATACAGTTTTAAGCCAGTTGCTGGCGGCGCAGATGTTGCTGATCTAACCAGGCAAAACAGGCCGAGCAGAGCACCAGGGTTAAACCAACCAGACAGCTCATGCTCCAGCCGCCATGATGCCAGGCGTAAATGCCCAGTGCAGAACCGCAGGCGCCGCCAATAAAATAGCTGGTCATATAGACTGCGTTCAGGCGCGATTTGGCATCGGGGCGTAAATGGAAAATCACGTTCTGGTTACTGGTATGTACACTGGCCAGACCTAAGTTAATTAGGCCAAAACCAATGATATAGCTCCATAAATACTGGGCGCCGAAATACAGGAAGCTCCAGCTGACCGCCAATAAAGCGAGTCCGGTCCAGGTGATCAGCTTGCCATGGCCGCGGTCGGCAATTTTGCCAATTTTTTTGGTGGAGAGTGCGCCGAATACCCCAATTAAAGTGACTAAACCGACTGCGACATCGGGCAGCCCAAAAGAGGAGCCAAGTAACACCGCAATGGTGGAAAACAGCACGCTCATGGCGGCAAAGGCACTGGCACCAATCAGGGCGCGATAGACCAGCCGTTTTTCCTGGCGGATCAGTTGCAGCATCGAATGCAGGATTTTGCCATAGGCCATACGCACCGTCGGAATATGCGGCAAGCGTTTTTTCAGAATAATCGCCAGTCCCATCATCAACACGCCACTGATGATATAAATCAGCTGCCAGCCATATAAATTGGATAACAGTCCGGCCAGACTGGTCGACAGTAAAATCCCGACCAGTAAACCACTCATCAGTAGTCCGACCACTTCGCCCATTTTCTCCGGCTTGACCGACATGGTGGCAAACGGAATCAGAATCTGTGCGGCCACTGAAAATAGCCCGGTCATGATGGTGCCAATCCAGAGCATTGGCAGATTCACTGAAAAGGCACATAGAAACAGGCCAAACGCGGCCAGAAACATCAGCAGCGGAATGAATTTGGTTTTATTGACGGTATCGCCAACCGGCACAATAAATAACAGCCCCAGCGCATAGGACACCTGGGCAAACGTCACCGTGAGCGCGACTTGGGATTCCGGTACCTGAAAGTAAGTATGAATTGAGTTAATCAGCGGCTGGCAATAATAGTTGGCCCCTGCACATAGACCACAAGCCAGCGCCATAAGCCAGAGCAGGGTTTTATCCTGACTAATATCGGGAGAGGTATTCATACAAGGTCCAGTTCAGGTTAATTCATTCAATCGCATCTTCGGTAATATTCAGCATGACGGCCAAAGATCACCATTTGCAACATTCTTTTTGCACGTGCGAGATACATGCGTAGCAGTCCGGAACAGGCTGAGCTGACTGATCATGGATCAGGCCATCAGCTTTTTCTTGGACAGGCTAATCATCATTACCCCAATGATATTGAGGGCGCAACCCAGCCATTGCCAGGCATTTAAATATTCATCTAAAAACAGGGTGGCCAGCACAATGGTCAGAATCGGGCCGATAGAGGCGATCATGGCCGAATGGGCCGCTCCCAGGCGTTCGATACTTTGCATTAATAAAATGGTTGGCAACACCGTGACCAGAATGCCCAGTCCAATGCCATAGGCATAGACGCTGCCCGGTAACTGACTCAGCCGTTGCAGCGGCTCCGGTACGGCCAGCAGATAATGCAGCAGGGTGCCGAAACAGGCCACACTTAGCGCCAGGCCAGTAAAATTCCAGCTGCCAAATTTCTGGATCAGCCGCGGCGTCACCAGCAAATAGGCGGCAAAAGCCACCGCACTGGCAAATACCAGACTGGCACCAAGCCAGAAGGAATGGCCATCTGGCATGTTTTGCTGTTCTTGTAACATCACCAGTACCGTTCCACCATAACTGAGCAGCAAGGCCAGTATCGTTTTCAGGCTTAAGCGCTGCTTGTAGATCAGGCTGCTGGCTAGAACGGTTAAGGTGGGATACAGAAACAGGATAATCCGTTCCAGTGAGGCGCTAATAAACATGAGCCCCAGAAAGTCGAGCCAGCTGGCAAAATAATAGCCGAGCAGCCCGGCAGCCACGAGCAGTATCCATTCGCGCAGCTGAATCTGGGTATTGCGATGCCGGTTAAACCAGCAGATCAGCAGGAAAAACGGCAGTGCGCTGGCCATCCGTAGGGTCATTAAGGTGGTGGCATCCACTAAGGGTGAAAGCGCATAAGCCTGCTTGATAAAAATAGCCTTGGTGCTAAATAAAAAGGCCGCGCACAGTGCAAACAGTGAACCTAACTGCGTTCTGGTCAAGGAAATGGACATATTCAGAGCAATTTAATCAATAGGGTAGGTGTCACCAGATTTTCATAGGTTGAGTATAAGCTGTCTGCTCGAAGAAATGAATGTGTAAAGATAGGCTTTATTCTCATTTTATGAAAATTTTAAGGTGATTTTTTAAGTTAAATACCTGTTGATTCCTTATAGGTAATTGTTGCACAAAAATAGTGCAAAATACGCAAATTTAAGCAGTTGCGCTGCTTTATTCATCATCAGGCAAAATGATCAATAAAAAAACTTTTAATTTTTTATCGCATTTTCACAGCCAGATGTATGGGTTAAGGCCAGATCATCAGGCAGGAAATCATTTAGCCAATTGATGCATTTGACGAAGGATTTACTTTTCTGCCCGAACATTGGGCAGTTTTGACCAATTTCTCCCGGATTCTTCTGTGATTAAGATGTCATTTTAGTCAATCATGAACTGGATATTCATTTTTTGCTGCGAAAAAGCCGTTCATTATTGGTATTTATCAGCCTGTTGTAAGCCGGCACTACACGATAAGATTTGTCAAAACAATCAATTTTAAGGAAAGAAAAAACAAAACAGGACGCAATTCGCTGTAAAAAGTCAGGAGCTGTGCTGAAAATTTATACACCTTATTTCCAGAGCGTCGCCATGAAGAATAGAAAGCCAAACTGATCAATTATATCTGCCACCCTTCTTTTTATGAATCATCAGTTCAAAATATGGGTATTTATTAAATAAATATTGGGTGGTAATTTAAAAAAGTTCAATTAGAATCCAAAAATTCAACAAGGACATAACCTGAGGGGAAGCATCGTTTCGGCGATGTTTACTTAAGAAAAATTAGCTTGAGGAACGCTCATGCAGATCGGAATCCCAACCGAAACTGTCGTCGGTGAAAATCGTGTCGCTGCAACGCCAGAGACAGTAAAGAAGTTGATCAACGCGGGTCATAGCGTGGTTATTGAACGTGGTGCAGGCTTAAAAGCTGCCTATATCGATAGCGCCTATGAGCACGTGGGTGCCAAAATTACAGATGATGCCTATACCGGCAGTCAAATGATTTTGAAAGTTCGCGCGCCGAAAGGTGAAGAAATTCAAAAACTTGCTCCTAACTCTACCGTGGTGGCAATGTTTGACCCATACCGCAATACTGAACTTGACCAATTTGCTGCACAGCAGGTGTCTGCATTTGCCCTGGAATTATTGCCACGGACCCTGTCCCGTGCGCAAAACATGGATGTGCTGTCCTCACAAGCCAACCTGGCCGGTTATAAATCGGTATTGCTGGCTGCAGCTGAATACCAGCGTATGTTCCCGATGCTGATGACCGCAGCAGGGACAGTCAAACCTGCCCGCGTCGTGATCATGGGGGTTGGTGTTGCCGGCTTGCAAGCGATTGCGACCGCAAAACGTCTGGGTGCGGTGGTAGAAGCCACTGACCTGCGTCCAACTGCCAAAGATCAGGTTGAATCTCTGGGCGGGAAATGGCTAGACGTGCCGATGTCTGAAGAAGAACAGCAAAAAGCCGCTGATGCTGCCAAAAATGGCTATGGCTGGATGCCGGGCGAACAGTACATCAAAGATCAGGCCATTATTGTCGATAAAGCTGTTTCCAATGCTGACATCGTGATTACCACAGCGTTGTTACCAGGTCGTGATGCACCACGTTTAATCAAGGCAGAAACTGTGGCCAAGATGAAACCGGGTTCAGTCATTCTGGATATGGCGGTAGAAACGGGCGGTAACGTTGAAGGCTCTCAATGTGGTGAAACCGTTGTCACTGAAAATGGCGTGAAAATTCTCGGTATTCCAAATATTCCGTCGACGGTCTCTACTGAAGCATCAGCACTCTATGCACGTAATGTGCTGAATTTTGTGGAAACCCTTTTTGATAGTGAAAAGAATTTTGCCATCAGTCAGGACGATGAAATTCAAAAAGCCCTACTGGTTACGCATGGCGGCCAAGTGCTGTTGAAACGAGGTTAAGGAGAACAGTCATGGTTGAAACAATTACAATTTTTGTCCTGGCCATTTTCGTAGGTTACTACGTGGTTTGGGGGGTTACACCTGCATTGCATACGCCACTGATGGCGGTAACCAATGCGCTGTCTTCGATCATTATCGTGGGGGCGATGATTCAAACGGTCGGCTTGCCTGTGTTAGGTGTGGATGCCAATGTGCAGTTCCAGAGCATTAACGTGGTGAGCGTACTTGGTGCGATTGCAGTATTCCTGGCCAGTATTAATATTTTCGGTGGCTTCGCAGTGACTGCGCGTATGCTGGAAATGTTTAAACCAAAACAAAAGAAAAAAGAGGGCTAATTGATGGAATTTATTCGAGACTATGCGGATTGGTTCTACCTGATTGGGGCTGTCCTCTTTATTTTAACTTTACGAGGCCTGTCTGGGCCAAAAACGGCGATTGCTGGTAATCGTTACGGCATGATCGCCATGGCGATTGCCGTATTGACTACCTTCTTTGTGGCGGATCATCCGGTTATCTGGATGATTGTGGGGGCGATGATTCTGGGTGCCATTGTCGGGATTGCCCGTGCGCGTACCGTACCGATGACGCAAATGCCAGAAACCGTAGCACTGATGCACTCACTGGTCGGTCTGGCAGCGGTGTTAATTGCAATTGCAGCGATTATTCATAACAACAAGCTGGTTGAACTGGGTCCAGAGCTGTTGGCAGCCAATGGCGTCAGCTTCCATGAAATGAGCAAAGTGCATTTGTTTGAATTGTTCGTGGGCTGTTTTGTTGGTGCGATTACCTTTACTGCATCGGTATTTGCTTACGGTAAACTGGCAGCGAAAAAATGGGCCAAGACCATTTCGGGTGGCTGGGTTAAACCGGTTCAGGCACTGATTTTCATTGCCATGCTGGGCTTTGGGATTCACTTCTTCTTAAGCGGTAGCATGACCTCGTTCTGGGCCATGACCGCACTGGCTTTAGCCTTTGGCTGGGTCTGGATTGCCCCAGTCGGTGGTGGCGACATGCCGGTGGTGGTATCACTGCTCAACTCCTTCTCGGGCTGGGCGGCAGCAGGGATTGGTTTTACCTTGGAAAACAACATGCTGATTGTGGCGGGTTCACTGGTTGGTTCATCAGGTGCAATTCTGTCGTACATCATGTGTAAAGCCATGAACCGTTCAATCATCAACGTTTTGTTTGGTGGTGCGATGGGTGGGGCGGCAGCGCCTACCGCAGGTGCGGGTGAGCAGGTACAGCGTAACTACCGTTCAGGTTCTGCAGATGATGCTGGCTTCTTAATGTCCAATGCGGACAGCGTGGTGATTGTGCCGGGTTATGGTATGGCACAAGGCCGTGCGCAAAATGCGGTGAAAGAACTGGCTAACTTGCTGAAAGAGCAGGGTGTAACGGTGCGTTTTGCGATTCACCCGGTGGCGGGTCGTATGCCAGGTCACATGAACGTCTTGCTTGCTGAAGCCGACGTGCCGTATGAAGACATTCTGGAAATGGACGAGATTAACTCGGACTTCCCGGCAACGGATGTGGTATTGGTGATAGGTGCCAACGACGTAGTCAACCCGGCAGCCAAAGACGATCCAAACTCGCCAATTTACGGTATGCCAATTCTGGAAGCACATAAAGCACGTACCATTATGGTGATCAAGCGCTCAATGGCGACTGGTTATGCAGGTCTGGACAATGACCTGTTCTATAACGACAAGACTATGATGGTCTTCGGTGATGCCAAGAAAGTGGTTGAAGACATGACCAAAGCGATTAACGGTACGGGTCACTAAGACGTCCGATGCCCGCGTTCAAAATCCCCCTCGATTGAGGGGGATTTTTTAATATCTGTGACTAAATAGAATCTTTTATTACATACGATTCAATCTTTGGGTTGGGGGGAGATCGAGAAGCACTGCCGAGAGGTTTAAGTTCAGCTATTGGGAAGTGGAAAAATCAGTCGGTGTCTGGATTCAGCTGTGACCAGCTCTTATTTTGACCCAATAAAAAAGCGACCTTCAGGTCGCTTTTTGGGAAATCTTAGTTTACAGATTCAGGTGCTGTACGCCATAAGCTTTCTAGGTCGTAGAACTTACGGGCAGTTGGAAGCATGACATGTACCACCACGATACCCAGATCAATCAAGATCCATTCAGCATCGCGTTCACCTTCCATACCAATCGGGCGGAAGCCTGCTTTACGTGCTTCTTCAGCAACGTTATCAGCAAGAGATTTAACATGACGGGTTGAGGTGCCGCTAGCAATCACAATAGCATCTGCAACATTGCTGATGCTGCTAACATCAAGCTCAACAATTTCTTTGGCTTTTACATCTTCAAGGGCATCGCGCACAACTTGCAGGCAAGCGTGTACGTCATTGTTTGGGGAAGTCATTGCGAGATCGTGAGAATTAGAAGCGCCGGGCGATGGTTCTAAATTCATAAAGGGTATAATTTCCTGACAATTATTCATTGTCTAATATAGCGGCTTTGAGCCTAAATTTCAAATCTATGACAGTGCCGAATTATTGATATTCGGCAAAGTATTTGTTTTTCCACGCAAAGGAATTTGCTGAATCTTTGCTCGGTCGATATTCCGCCGCCACATAGCCTGCATAGTTACTGTGTTTGAGCCAGTCAAACACTTCCGCAAAGGCAATATCGCCGGTATCCGGTTCATGACGACCCGGGCAGTCGGCAAACTGGATATGGCCAATCTGTTGGATATTCTCGATCAGTCCTTCCAGTACGTTTTCACCCATCATGGCCATGTGATAGCAGTCATACTGCATTTTTAGCGCCGGATGTTGCACCGCTTCAAGCATCTCTTGGGCCTGGGCAATGTTCTGTACTAAAAAGCGCGGCATGTCGGTGCCATTAATCATTTCCATTACCGGCTGGATCTGCTGGCTGCTAAGCATATGGCTGGCCATTTTCAGGTTCTCGGCCAGTGTTCTGAGGCAAGGCAGCAGATCGGCATCCTGGGGCTGTTTACCAGCCAGAATATTGACACTTGGCACTTTGAGTGCAACCGCGTATTCAATGGCCTGTTCAACGGCATGACGAAACTCGATTTCCTTGCCCGGCACACCGGCCAGCCCGTTGCCGCCTTGCATTAAATCTCCGGCCGGAACATTAATCAGGCACAGCGTCAGTTCATGCAAGGTTAGCTGGCTTTGAATCTGCGCAATGCTCAGTTCATACGGAAACTGGATTTCAACATGCTGGAAGCCGTGTTGTCTGGCCAGTGCAAAGCGCTCAAGTAGCGGCACTTCAGTAAAAATCATAGAAAGATTTACGGCAAGTTTCGTCATAAACAATGTCCTGCATTCCCTGTGCAAAGGGTGAAATTAAGTGGTCTGTTCCACCTGTTGAATGACCGTGGATAAATCTGCTTCCGCAAAGCCTTTGGCCTGATGCGCTTGCAGTTGTTGCAAAGCCTGCTGTGCCACCGGAATATTCAGCTGATAATGCGCAGCCAGGGTCAGGGCATTGTTCAGGTCTTTGGACAGGGTCTGGACTTTCCACTGCACCGGTTCAAAGCTATGACTGGCCATGCGCGGGGTTAGAATCTGAAACGGTTTGGAGTCAGCAAATCCACCGGCCAGTGCGGGTGCCAGTAAAGTGGTGTCTACCCCAGCTTGAGCTGCAAGCGCGACAGCTTCGGCAATCAGGGTACTGTTGGCCGCGACAATCAGCTGATTACAGATTTTGGTGGCCTGTCCGGTGCCACTGGCGCCCATACGGGTCACGCGCTGTGAGAGCACATTATAAATCAGGGTCAGTTTTTCAATGGTGGCGGCATCACCGCCGGCAAAGATAACCAGGGTGCCTTGTTCTGCGCCCGCTGTGCCGCCCGACACTGGTGAATCAATCCACTTCATCTGCTGACGGGCTGCCTGTTCAGCCAGTGTCAGGGTTTTATCCACAGACAGGCTGGAGAAATCCACAATCACTTGCTTGGCCTGTAAATGCGGCTGAATCTGCTCAAAAACGGCTTGGACTGCATTGTCATCAGCCAGGCAGCTTAAAATTACCGGATATTGACCAATCTTTTCTAGGGCCAGTGCTTCAGCACCCATGTCCAGCAGTTCCTCACAGGCAGCAGCAGTGCGGTTCCAGACCGCGACCCGAAAACCGGCATGAATCAGACGTGCTGCCATGCGTGTGCCCATTAAGCCCATACCCAGAAAGGCGATGGGCGTATTGCGATCAAAACTCATGCTTCTCTTCCCGATCTTGATGCTCTGTGCTTAGTTAAATTGACGCGGTAAAAAACTGGTGTCAGGTTGCTTGTCTTTTTTACGCGCCAGTTGACTGTTTTTGCCAAGCAGTAATTTCAGCTGCCAGATTTTTTCCAGACGTAAGGATTTTTGTGGATTATGTTCCATGGCATCTAGCACCTGTTTGGCCGCAGCGAGCGCATCCGGAGAACGCTGCGCCAGTTCCTGCGCCAGAATCTGGGCATGATCCAGTGGGGTGTCACTTAAGTGGGTGACTAAGCCAATTTCTTTGGCATATTGCGCTTCAAAAATACGGGCGGTGAGGGTCAGTTCTTTGGCCAGGTCCAGGCCAATCAGGCCTTTTAAAGAGCGGCTCAGACCCATATCCGGTACCAGCCCCCAGCGGCTTTCCATAATTGACATCTGGGTTTTAGGATGGGCAATACGAATATCTGCTGCCAGTGCCAGTTGCATCCCGGCTCCAAAACAGTAACCTTCAATCGCAGCAATCACAGGGACGGGCAATTCCTGCCAGATCAGAAAGGCTTTTTGAAACAGGCTCTGGCCGGGTTTGAGTAATTCCCAGGCGGCAAAGGCACGATTTTGCGGATTGTTTAAATCGGCCAGATCAATACCGGCACTAAACACTTCGGCTTCACCAGTCAGAATGACGCAGCGCAAGCTACGGTCTTTTTTTAGCTGCCTGGCAGTTTTGACCAGCTGTTTTAATAATGCAAAGCTCATGGCATTGCGTTTTTCCGGGCGATTCAGTCGCACAATGGCAATGCCGTTATTTTTTTCTACCTGTATGGTCATGGTCTAAACTCTTATTTTTCCTCTGTTGAGCATAGCATGCAGATACGCATGATACATGACAGGGCAGTCACATCCATCTTTCAAGACCCTGACTTTAGTCGAGTCAGACTACTGCGTGTGCTTGTTTAGAATCTGCTCGGCGGCATGTTCAACCTGAGCAAGCACGGCTTGTAATTCATCAAAGCGTCTTAGCACTTCCTGAATAAAGGCATCATCGGCTTTACGGCGTTCTTTACGTAAGGTCGAAACAAACTGCTCAAAAGAACCGGTGGCTTCCTGCAGGCTTGGGGTGCCGACATAACGGGTGGCGCCATACAGGCGATGCAGCACATGCTCCAGTTGCGGGAAATCTTCCAGTTCAATTAGCTGCTGCATTTCATGCAGTTCGGTGGCAAAGCTGTCGAGCAGCATACGCAGCAGATCCAGTGCCAGATCTTCCTTGTTGGCGGCCAGCATCAGGCTTTGCTGCCAGTCAAGAACCAGCGGATCAAGCGCTTCAATCACCACGGCTTTTTCCACTGCCGGCACCTTGTTAAAGTTTTCAGTGGTCCAGTGGGTCAGAATCTGGATGATCTGTTCAATCTGGATTGGCTTGGTGACGTAATCATCCATGCCGACTTTCAGCAGGTTCTGTTTTTCATCGGCCAGCGCATGCGCGGTCAGGGCGATAATTGGCAGGCGTTTATGCTTGTCGAGGGTGGACTCCAGCGAGCGGATGGCGCGGGTGGTATCAATCCCGGACATCACCGGCATCTGAATATCCATAAACACCAGATCAAACGGTTTGGCATCCTGTTCAATCCGCTCTTGCAGGATATTCAGGGCTTCCTGACCGCTCAGCGCTTTGGTGGTGGTGACATTCAGTTCACCTAACAAGGCTTCTAAAACAATCAGGTTTGGCAAGTGGTCATCTACCGCCAGCACATGCAGCCCCTGTCCATCAAAGACTTCGGTGCCTGTATCTTCAAACGGATTTTCATTGTTCAGTAACTGAATCAGCGCGCCACGGCTTAAAGGCTGATACAGCGGGCGGGTGCGATATTCATTCAGCATGCTTGGATCAAGCGCCATCTGGTAGCCGTAAATGGCCAGATTGCCCTGATAGCGGCTGCGAATTTCTTTCAGTAAGGCTTCGGTGTCACCGCTATGATCGACAATTAACCAGGTGTCTTCTTCCGGTGTAGACAGGTGATTGAGTCGGCTGAATAAGTCCAGAATCGAAGTGGTTTCAGTATGCTGGACCTGATAGTTTTCCAGATAGTGACGCAGCACATTGGCGGTTGCCGGATGCGCCAGATAAGACACCACATGCTTGTTGGCAAAGCGTGGATGCACAATAATTTCATCTTCATCAATGCTGAACACGGCAGTAAACCAGAAGGTCGAGCCTTTTTCAGTCGGTGCGCGTTCCTGGTTGTCTTCAAAGCCAATCTGGCCCTGCATTAAATGTACCAGCTGCTTGGAAATGGCCAGCCCCAGACCGGTACCGCCAAACTGACGGGTCACAGAAGCATCGCCTTGCGAGAAGGATTCAAACAGTTTTTTCCGGTCGGTGCCGCTTAAACCAATACCGCTGTCCTGCACGCTAAAGTGAATCATGCTCTGACCGATGTCTTCATGTTCAATGCGCGCGCGTACAATAATTTCACCATCCGGGGTGAATTTAATGGCATTGGAAATCAGGTTGGTCAGCACCTGTTTAAAGCGCAGGGCATCGCCAATCACATGCTTTGGCACGTTGTCAGCATAATAAAAGGCCATTGCAATCTGCTTTTGAGCCGCTAGTGGTGACAGCATGTCCATCACATCATAAATGGCTTCTTCCAGATCAAAAGGTGCGGTTTCCAGTTCCAGTTTGCCGGCATCAATTTTTGAGAAATCCAGTACATCGTTAATCAGTGCCAGCAGATGCGCCGAGGATTTGCGAATAGTTTGCAGATACAGGTTCTGTTCATTGCTGAGATTGCCCTGACGTAGTAACAGGTGGATAAAGCCATCAATACTGTTCAGCGGAGTACGTAATTCATGGCTGATATTGGCCAGGAAGACCGATTTGGACTGGTTGGCTGAAATCGCCTGGTCACGTGCCTGACGGTAAGTAATGTTCTGGACTTCCAAGGTATCTAGGGTGCGGCGCAAGTCATCTTCGGTCTGTTCGGTATGTTCTTTTAGTTCCAGAAAGCTGAAATGCAGACGCTTGACCACATTGGCAATATCACGCTGCAATAAACGCAGCTCGCCGGTACTGTTAATTACCATGTGCTGATCTAGCGTGTCGGCATTCAGGCGTTGCAGTTGCATACGGATTTCGTACATTGGCGCAATCCAGCGGCGCGAATAGAAATTTAGACACAGCAACAGAAGCATCAGGGTCAGCAGGCCGGTGGTAATCAGCACGGTCATGACCCGATAACGGGCAATTTCCAGGGGTTGATTGTCTAGTTCGATTAGCAGCCAGGCATACTGGCTCTGGCTTTCATCAATACGTAAACCATAGACATGGCTGTCTTTATGCTGAATGGGGCCAAAGAAGGCGGCATCGCGCGGAAAACTGGGCCAGCCGGCCTGATCCTGATAGCCCATACTCAGGCGGCTACGACCTTGGGAATCAATAATGGCAGTCCGAAGTAAATGCTTTTCATTGAGCAGGTCCTGCATATAGCTGCGTGCCTGTTCATATTGCCAAGGAAAGGTGTTGAGCTGCTGTAAGGCCACTTCAGATGGCATTTCATAGCGGGTTAAAATCGCAATCGCCATCTGCTTTTGCTGGGCGCGCGCTGCATTCGAGGTTTCGGTCAGAACCAGCCCTGCACCGACCGCCGCCAGCACCATAATGGGCACAAATATCAGGGCAATCAGTTGCCCATAAGCATGATTTAAATGTAGGCGCTTAAATAACTTTTTATTGATATTTGACATGGTTAAAGCAGTTTATTCGTTCTGCCGAGCAGTTTAGCACGCTTTATTTTAAAACTGACTGTGCTTTAAGCACTTTCACGAAAAAGCTGGTGAAAAGAGTGCAGGCGGGTGGTTTTTTTCATACAATATGCGCACCTAGAGAAAGGTGCAAATAATGAGTAATACCACCCCTGATTTCCAAGCCGATGAATTTCTATTAGATCATTATGTGGGCAAAACACCATTGGTACGCTTGCAGCGTCTTGCAAGTCATACCCAAGCCACGGTGTTGGCCAAATTGGAAGGCAACAATCCGGCAGGTTCAGTCAAAGACCGCCCAGCGTATAACATGATTATGCAGGCGGAAAAGCGCGGTCAGATCAAACCGGGTGATACCTTGATTGAAGCCACCAGCGGAAATACGGGGATTGCACTGGCCATGGTGGCTGCCATGCGTGGTTATCAGATGAAACTGATCATGCCGAATAACATGAGTCAGGAACGTAAAGATGCCATGCGTGCCTATGGCGCCGAACTGATTGAAGTGACCAAAGAACAGGGCATGGAAGGAGCACGTGACCTGGCCCTGCAAATGCAGGCCGAAGGTAAAGGTCTGGTACTGAACCAGTTTGGCAACCCGGACAATGTCGAAGCGCATTACCTGACCACCGGGCCGGAAATCTGGCAGCAAACTGGCGGTAAAATTACCCACTTTGTCAGCTCGATGGGGACCACTGGCACCATTATGGGGGTATCCAAATACCTGAAAGAAATGAATCCGGATATTCAGATTGTTGGGTTACAGCCTTCAGATGGTTCCAGCATTGCCGGTATTCGCCGCTGGCCGGAAGAATATTTACCGACCATTTTTGACCGCAGTCGTGTCGACCGGATTATTGATATTCCGCAAATTGAAGCCGAGCGGACCATGCGTAAACTGGCGCAAAAAGAAGGTATCAGTGCCGGAACGTCATCGGGTGGTGCGGTCTGGGCTTCACTGAAACTGGCAGAAGAAAACCCGGATGCGGTGATTGTCTGCATTATCTGCGACCGGGGTGACCGTTATTTATCGACCGGTTTATTTTCCGTTCAAGATCCTGAATAAACCGCCGTCAAGCTGTAGAGAAAATTATGCGTCTACCTGTGTTGGTATTTGATATTGAAACATGGACCGACCTGAAGTCGGGGGCGCATCTGTATGGTCTGGATTTGCCTGAGGCAGATCTGGAGCAGGCGCTGATGAAGCTGCGCCGTCAGGAATCGGGCATGGATTTTCAGCGTTTGCCGCTGCATGAAATTGTCTGTATTTCCGGTCTGTGGATTGATGAAACCGGCTTAATGACCCTGTTTTCTTTTAGCCGGGAACAGTATACCGAAGCCGAAATCCTGAAAAAATTTCTGTCGATTTTTGACAAGCGTCATCCGACTCTGGTGAGCTGGAACGGTTCGCAGTTTGATTTGCCGGTGATTTTATATCGTGCCATGTATCATGGCCTGTCTGCGCCAAGTCTGTTTGATCAGGGCGAAATTGACACGCAAAAGCGCTATAATAACTACCAGAACCGCTATCATCAGCGGCATATTGACTTGATGGATGTGATGGCCATGTTTAATGGCCGGAATTTCCAGAAACTGGATGATATGGCGCATCTGCTGGGTTTTCCGGGTAAACGCGGTGAAGCCGGTTATCATGTGCCGGAATATATCCGCGCCGGTGAATGGCTCAAACTCACCAGCTATTGTGAAGGTGATGTGCTGAATACCTGGCTGATCTATCTGCGCTGGCTCTTGCTGAAAGGGCAGTTGCAGCTGGATGATCATCGCCTGTGGGTTCAGACCACCATCCAGTATTTATCCAGCCTGCCACAGCATGGCGAGTTCCTCGCAGCCTGGCGCCAGAATGCACAAGCCACATACTTTACTGCTGCAGACTTCCCATCTTCCACACTTTAGGTGCTCATGAAACATCGTCCATCCGCTCGTCCAGCTCAACCCCTGATCCATACCTTTCAGGTTGAGTCGCTGTCCCATGAAGGGCGCGGGATTGCACACTATGGTTCACAGCCTGAACATCCGCAGGATAAACACGGCAAGAAGGTGTTTATTCAGGGTGCCTTGCCGGGTGAAACAGTCAAAGCACGGATTCATCATGTCACCAAACGGTTAGAAGAAGCCGACTGTATCGAACTGTTATCTGCACCTGCCGAGATGCGGGTCGAGCCGCCGTGTCCGTATTTTGGTGTCTGTGGCGGCTGCAATATGCAGCATATCCAGCTGGATGAGCAGATTCGTTTAAAACAGGATGTACTCAAGTCGCACCTGCAGCATTTTGCCGGCATTCAACCGGATGAATGGCTGACACCGTTACGTTCAACCCGGGAGGATTATCGCCGCCGTGCCCGGATCGGGGTGCGTTATTTCCCGAATAAAGACAAACTGGTGGTCGGTTTCCGGGAACGCCAGAGCAACCGGCTGACCTCAATTGACCGCTGTCTGATTCTGGACCGTGAACTCGGTTCAATCACCCGCCTGAAACAACTACTCCAAAGTCTAAAAGGCAAAGCCGACATTGGTCATGTAGAATTGGCAATGGGTGACACGGAAATTGCCCTGTTGGTCCGGCATACGGAAAAATTATCTGAGTCAGATGTCAACCAACTGCTCAAATTTGCGTTACAGAAACAATGGCAACTGTATCTGCAGCCTGCGGGACCAGACAGTGTGCAACGTGTAGATCAACCTGATCAGGCCATGCGTCTGCATTATGCACTGCCGGAATTTGAGCTGAAATTTGCTTTCCATCCGCTGGATTTTACCCAGGTAAATTCCACCGTGAATCCGCAAATGGTCAAGCTGGCATGTGATTTGCTTCAGTTGCAGGCAGGTGAGCGTGTGCTGGATCTGTTTTGTGGATTAGGCAATTTCTCTTTACCTTTGGCGCGCTGTGTCGGCGAAAACGGTACGGTGGTTGGCGTGGAAGGTTCAGATGAAATGGTGCATCGTGGTGCGGAAAATGCCCAGCTGAACGGGTTAACTCAGGTGAAATTCTTTTCACAAGATTTAACAAAAGATTTTTCGCATCATTCTTGGGCAAATCAAGGATTTGATGCATTATTGATTGACCCTCCGCGCTCCGGTGCCGAGGAAGTCATGCATTATGTGCCCAAATTTGGTGCGGCAAGAATCGTTTATGTGTCATGTAATCCGGCTACACTTGCAAGGGATGCGGGGATGCTGGTGCAACAGGGCTATCGTTTAAGCAAAGCCGGGGTGATGGATATGTTTAGCCATACCGGTCATGTAGAATCGATTGCCTTATTTGAGCAAGAAAAATCAATAAACGATTTATAGAAAATGAAGTATATAGAGGTAGGAGTAGGGTATGGTCACAGTACGTGAACAACTTCCTGGACGATTAAACGAATTGTCTGAGGAAACGACTGTAGAACATGCCGAGCAAGCACGACAGGATCTGGCAGAATGGCTGGACCGGGTTCGTGACATCTTAGATGGGGCAGCATTAGCAAAACTCGAAGAAGTTGCCACCTATACGTTACAAAAAGAGCTGGAAACGACAGTCAAGCACCGGTCCAATACCTTGTATACCGGAATTGAAATGGCCGATATTCTGGCGCATTTGCATGTCGATGAAGATACTTTGTCGGCTGCCATGCTGTACCGCAGTGTGCGTGAAGGGGTGATGACCCTGGAAGAGGTGCGTGAGCATTTCGGTGACAGCGTACATACCCTGGTCAAAGGCACCCTGTCGATGGGTAAGCTGTCCGAGCTGATTGAAAAGAATAAACGGCTGGAAGATCACTTCAATAACAACCAGCGCGAGCATCTGACCGGTATCTACAAAATGCTGATTTCGGTCACTGAAGATGTGCGTGTGGTGCTGATCAAGCTGGCTGAACGTACCTATGCCTTACGTGAACTGACCACTGCGTCCAAAGAACGTCAGGAACGGGTGGCGCGTGAAATTCTGACCATTTACTCGCCGCTGGCGCACCGTCTGGGTATTGCCCAGTTAAAATGGGAGCTGGAAGATCTGGCTTTCCGTTATCTGGCGCCGGACCGGTATAAAGAAATTGCGTCTTTACTGAATGAAAAGCGGCTAGAACGTGAGCAATATATCCAGTTTGTGATTGATAAGCTCAAGAGCGAGCTGGCGGCGCATGGCATTGAGTCGGAAATTACCGGCCGGGTTAAACACATTTATTCGATTTATCGGAAAATGAAGAGCAAAGACCTGAGTTTCGACCAGCTTTATGACATTCGTGCAGTGCGGGTACTGGTCAAAACCATTCCGGAATGTTATCACTCACTCGGTATCGTACATCAGCTGTGGCGGCATATTCCGCATCAGTTTGATGACTACATTACCAATCCGAAAGCCAATGGTTATCGCTCGCTGCATACTGCAGTGATTGCTGAAAACAAGTCGCTGGAAGTGCAAATCCGTACCATGGAAATGCATGAAGAGGCGGAACTTGGCGTGTGTTCGCACTTTAACTATAAAGAAGGCAGCAAAACCACCGATCATTCCTTCAATCATCGTTTGCATTCTTTGCGTGCGGTGCTGGAGCATTATCAGGAACGTAACGACGCCAGTGCGCATAAGTCCGATGATGAAACTGAAAACTTCGAGCAGCTGCAAGAGTTTGAAGATTTTGAAAAGATTTATGTGTTTAGCCGCGATGGGGATATTAAAGAATTACCGCGTGGCTCGACCGTGCTGGACTTTGCCTACCATGTACATACCGAAGTCGGTAACAAGTGTTATGCCGCGCGGGTCAATCAGCGTTATGTGCCGCTGACCTATACCTTAAAAACCGGTGAACAGGTCGAAATTCTGACCAAGAAAGACCGTGAACCAAACCGCGACTGGCTGGTGAACTCACTCGGTTATATCAAGACTGCGCGGGCGCGTGACAAGTTACGCCACTGGTTCAGACAGCAGGACCGCAGCAAGAATCTGGAAATTGGCCGTGATATTCTGAATAAGGAATTGTCGCGTCTGGCGATTCACCCGAAAAGTATCGACTTGAATGATTACTGCAATCACTTTAATGTCAAACTCGGTGAAGACATTCTGATTGGTCTGGTCAATGGTGAAATCAGCCTGCATGCGCTGATTAACCAGGTTAACCGGCATATGCATCTGGATCAGGATGAACCGGAACTGGTATTAAAACCAACCCTGAATCCGCGAGCCAGCCATACTTTGTCGGCGCATGGTATTCTGATTGATGGTCTGGATAACGTCGAGCTGCATATTGCCCAGTGCTGTCAGCCGGTGCATGGTGAATCCATTGCCGGCTATATCACCCTGAATCGCGGCGTGAGTATCCATAAGGTGGCCTGTCCGGATTATGTACGCATGATCAGCCAGGAGCCAGAACGTGCGGTGGAAGCCGACTGGGAAATGCAGCCAACCCGTGGTCAAAGCGTGCAGATTGTGGTGGAAGCCTATGATCGCCGTGGTCTGCTGAAAGATCTGACTCAGGTGATTTTCTCCGATCAGATTAATATTCGTCAGGTGAATACCATTTCCGAAAATGATGGTATTGCCAATATGAAGCTGTTAATTGAAGTCAAAGGTCTGGCGCAATTGTCACGTCTGCTGGCACGTTTGGAGCAGCAGCCGGGGATTATCAGCGCACGTCGTCTGGTGCAGGGCAATTAAACTTTCTTTCTTATCTTTGAAAAAACCAGTGATCTTGATCGCTGGTTTTTGTTTAGGCAGGGAATGCGTCCACACATGAGCGCACAGATCATTCTAGAATTGGCCCATCTGGCACAGATTGCACCGCAGCAGCCGGCGCTGGAGCGTAAAGCGCACATCCAGCAGCAAAAGCAGGCCATTTATGCTTTTCGTAACCAGCGCCTATCGGCCTATTTAAACGCGCCAATCTGCTCGGATGATTTTGCCCGTACTGCGTATGGCAAGCCGTTTTTACCTGCGTATCCGCAGTTGGCCTTGAATCATAGCCACAGCCGTCAGCATTATGCGCTGGCCTATAGCGAGCAGCTGCAAGATGTTGGGGTGGATGTTGAGGATCTGGATCGCAAGGTGCGCTTTGAAAGTCTGGCCAGGCACATGTTTCATCCGGCTGAATGGGAATTGTGGCAGGCTTATGGCCAGGAGACAGATTACTGGTTTAAGGTCTGGACCACCAAGGAAGCCGTCCTGAAAGCGTCAGGGCTGGGTATTCGCATGAGTCTGAACCAGCTGAATAGCGGGGTTCATCCGCATCAGCAGGATGGGTTTTGTCATCATGAGAGCTTGGGCACGTTTGCCTATCAGCATCTGAAGATTGGTGGTTGTATGCTGACCGTGGCCTGGCGTTCTGAACGTTCCTGTAAGGGATTTCAGTTTCCTAAGTTGCAACTGATTCGCCATTAAAAAAGCCCATCCGGAGATGGGCTTTTATGGGTACAGAAAGGAAAAGAATTAAGGAATTTCTTCCTCTTCAAATTCCGGCTTCACCTGCACAATAAAGTCTTGACGGTTCAGACCACGCCACAGTGCAAAGGCGGTACCAATATAAATCGAAGAATAGGTTCCGACAAAGACACCGACAAACATGGCAATCGAGAACCATTTCAGGCCATCACCACCCATCAGCATCATCGCCACCACCACCAGTAACAGCGTCATCGAGGTGTGGATGGTACGACGTAAGGTTTCGGTTAAGGCAATATTGACCACTTCCAGCGGCGAAGCGCCCCGAATTTTACGGAAGTTTTCCCGAATACGGTCCGAAACTACAATGTTATCGTTAAGCGAGAAGCCGATAATTGCCAGCATGGCTGCCAATACGGTCAGGTCAAACGGCCATTGCATCATCGCAAAAATACCCACAGTCACGATAATATCGTGGAACAGGGATAACACCGCACCCATCGCCAGTTTGAACTCGAAGCGGATGGTGACATAAATCAGCATCAGGATCAGTGCCAGTGCTACGGCACCTGCAGAACGTACATACAGCTCGTTACCGACCTGACCGCCGACCACATCAACCTTGGTTACATCAGCGCTGTTGCCCGGCAATTGTGCCGCGGCGGTAATGGTCTGGGTCAGGTCTTCGACTTCAATCTCGTCCTGCACCGGCATACGCACCATCAGGTCACGTTCAGAACCCAGGGTCTGTACCACCGGATCACGGAAACCGGCCTGTGTCAGGGCAGAAGAGACATCGCTGGCTTTCACTGGATTGCTGTAATTCAGCTCTGCGGCAATACCGCCGGTAAAGTCCAGACCCAGATTTAAGCCTTTGGTGGCAATAAAGAAGATGCTGGCCACGGTTAAAATGATCGAAAGCAATGCCGCCGGCAACGCAATCTTCATAAACGGAATGACGCACTCATCATCCGGCCGGCCGTATTTTTTCGGATTCAGTTGAGTATTCTCAGTCATCATCGATCTCCTTAAATGCTCAACTTTTTCAGGTTACGGCGTTTGCCATAAATGATCTGTACAATCGCACGGGTTACGGTAATGGCCGTAAACATCGAGCAGACAATACCAATCATTAGGGTCACGGCGAAGCCTTTAATCGGACCGGTACCAATCGCGAACAGAATGAACGCCACCAGGAAGGTGGTTAAGTTCGAGTCGAAAATGGTGTTATAGGCCCGGTCATAACCGGCTACGATGGCCTGTTTTGGTGAGGCCCCCCATTTGATCTCTTCCCGTATCCGCTCACAGATCAGGACGTTGGCATCGACCGCCATACCAATGGTAATCACGATACCGGCAATACCTGGCAAGGTTAAAGAAGCACCAATCCATGACATCACTGTCAGGATCATCGCCAGGTTAAATACCAGCGCGAAGTTGGCAATCACACCAAACAGACGGAAGAACACCACCATCCAGATCGCAACCAGAATAAAACCGATCTGGGTCGAGGTTACGCCCTTGTCGATATTTTCCTGACCCAGACTAGGACCAATCACACGTTCTTCAACGAAGTACATTGGCGCAGCCAGGGCACCGGCACGTAACATCAGTGCCAGTTCAGCCGCTTCTTGCGGTGAATCCAGACCGGTAATCCGGAACTGTGAACCTAATACCGCCTGAATGGTTGCGGCGTTAATCACGACTGATTCTGTATATGGGGTACGCACTTCAGTCTGGATGCCGGTTTCCGGATCAGTTACATAGCTGATGCGCTGCTTGTTCTCAATGAACAGAACCGCCATACGTTTACCGACTGCATTACGGGTCGCGTCTGCCATCAGCTTACCGCCTGCAGAGTCGAGGGTAATATTTACCTCGGCACCGCCAGTATCCTGACTAAAGCCACTCGATGCATTCTGTACGCGCTCACCGGTTAAAATACGGCTACGGTTCAGCAGCAACTGACGGCCACTGTCGAGCGATTCAAAGGCAAAGGCTTCAGTGCCCGGTGGTAAGGTCTGGCTGCTGAGCTGACCGGTATACGGGTCAATATGCTGATCATTCAGATCAGAGACCAGACGGAATTCCAGGTTCGCAGTACGACCCAGAACACGCTTGGCTTCAGCGGTATCCTGTACACCCGGCAATTCCACCACAATACGGTTGCTGCCTTGGGTTTGGACCAGTGCTTCGGCCACACCTAACTCGTTAATACGGTTACGCAGCGTGGTCAAGTTCTGGTTCACGGCATAGGATTCAATTTCCTGCTTGCGCGTGTCGGTATAGGTCAGGCGCAACATGGCACCATCTGTGGTGGCCAGTGCCTGCTGGTTAAACTCGTTGCCGTTACGGCGCAAGAAGTCCATTACGGCTGAGCGGTCGTCATTGTTGGCGAACTGCACGGTAATGGTGTTGTTATTCAAAGACAGGCTGTTGAATTTCAGCTTGTTGTCGCGCAGTTGGCGACGCAGGTCAGTCGCAGAGGTTTCCATGCGCTGGCTGATGGCCTTGTCCATATCCACTTCCAGCAGGAAGTGAACACCACCACGCAAGTCCAGACCCAGTTTCATTGGCTTGGCGCCAATTTTCTGTAGCCATTCAGGAGTGGTTGGCGCTAGGTTGAGGGCCACGACATAATCATCACCCAAGCCCTGACGTAATGCATCTTTGGCTTTAAGCTGTGCTTCGCTTGAGTCCAGACGCAACAGGGCTGCGTTATTGGTAAAGCTGTTGTCATGGCTGGCAATATTTTCTGATTTTAGAATTTGCTCTGCTTTTTGTACGATGCTTTGGTCAATTTGGGTACCGGCTTTGGCCCCAGAAATCTGAACCGCAGGTTCATCTGGATACAAACTTGGCAGGGCATATAATGTACTCACCACCAGAACCACAAGGATGAGTAGATATTTCCATGCTGGGTAACGCATTTAATTTTCTTCTTAAAATGAAAAAGTCGTGCGGGCGCACGACTAATTTTTGATTAAAGGTTGTTTAATGTGCCTTCAGGCAGAACTGAAATCACACTGGCACGCTGAATTTTTACTTCTACGCCGCGGTTCAGTTCAACCACTGCAAAATCACCTTCAAGTTTGGTGATTTTGCCCATCAGGCCACCAGCAAACACCACTTCGCTGCCTACGCCCAGGCTGTCGATCAGGGCGCGGTGTTCTTTGGCACGTTTTGATTGCGGGCGCCAAATCAGGAAGTAGAAAATTGCAATAAATACTGCAATCATCAAAAGGTTAGCAACCATGCTTGGTTGTTGTGCAGCTTCACCTGCTGCGTGAGCAGTAGAAATAAAAAGGCTCATTTCATTTTCCTAAACTAAAAACTGGAATCAATAACATTGATAATAAATTGACTTGTTCTGCAATTTACCCTGTCTTTTTCTTCAGCGCAAATACTGAAAAGATTAATCTTGTGGACAAGGCGGCACATCCAGACCGCGACGGGCGTAAAAGTCCTGTACAAAGTCATCAAAAGTGCCATTGTCCAAGGCATTACGGATATCTTGGGTAAAGCGTTGGTAATAGCGCAGGTTATGGATGGTACCGAGCATTGAACCGAGCATCTCGCCGCATTTTTCCAGATGGAACAGGTAGGCGCGGGTAAAGTTCTTGCAGGTATAGCAGTCACAGTGCGGATCGAGCGGGCTCTGGTCATGACGGTATTTACTGTTACGAATCCGTACCAGACCATCGGTCACGAAATAATGACCATTACGGGCATTCCGGGTTGGCATTACGCAGTCAAACATATCGACACCGCGGCGAATCCCTTCCACGATATCTTCCGGTTTGCCGACACCCATCAGGTAACGTGGTTTATCTTCCGGCATTTTGTTCGGCAGATAATCCAGTACCTTGATCATTTCTTCTTTTGGTTCACCGACTGACAGACCGCCAATGGCATAACCATCAAAACCGACGTCTAGCAGACCATTTAAAGACTCATCACGTAAATCTTCATACATCCCGCCCTGAATAATCCCGAACAGGGCATTTTTATTTTCAAGGACATTGTGATGATGTTCTTTACAGCGTTTGGCCCAGCGTAACGACAGCTGTAAAGATTTCTGTGCTTCTTCATGGGTCGCTGGATACGGCGTACATTCATCAAAAATCATGACGATGTCTGAGTTCAGAACCTTCTGGATTTCCATGGAAATTTCTGGA
The DNA here is from genome assembly GCF_051949055.1 of Acinetobacter sp. Brlt_5. NCBI lineage: Bacteria > Pseudomonadati > Pseudomonadota > Gammaproteobacteria > Moraxellales > Moraxellaceae > Acinetobacter > Acinetobacter sp. Brlt_5. The sequence goes on along the minus strand of NZ_JAYJLP010000012.1, from coordinate 43,213 downwards.
GAAAGGAATACTTTGGAGCCGTCAATTGGTGAACGGAAAGTAACGCCTTCTTCTTTAATCTTGCGCATGGCACCCAGACTAAAGACCTGGAAACCGCCAGAATCGGTCAGAATCGGCTTGTCCCATTTCATGAATTCGTGCAGGCCACCATGTTCTTTAATGACATCCAGACCCGGACGCAAATACAGATGGAAGGTGTTGCCTAAAATAATTTGTGCTTGAATGTCTTCAATATCACGCGGGAGCATACCCTTAACGGTGCCATAGGTTCCGACAGGCATAAACACAGGGGTTTCCACCACACCATGTTCAAGAGTTAAACGACCACGACGGGCGCGACCCGATTGGCCTAATTTTTCAAACTTCATACAGGTTCCAAATCAAGGCGAAAAAACAGTTCGCTGATTGTTTGCGCTAAAAGTTCATCATTTTCCTAGATTCTGCCGTGAATTGCTAGTTTTGATGCGTTTTCTTGGGCAAATATTGTGGAGGAAAATCATGGCAATTACATGGCATAAAACTGCTGAATCCGTTGCTGGATTTCATCTTTCGGGAGGGCAAACAGGCCCTGTTCATTACTGTCCATGGCAGCAATCGAGTGAATCAGACGCTGGATATACAGATTGCTGTCAATAAAGCCCGGTTCTAGCGTCAGCAAATAGGCGGCGTGGGCTATTTCCAGGTAATCATAAGGTTCAATTTCCAGCAGCTGCGCCAGATCAATCAGCAGGTCTTTATCAATCTGCTGTAATTTTATCGCTGGTGGATGGGATGAAGCATCCAGCAGAGCAGGGCGCTGTTGATGGGCCAGAAATTCTGCCAGTAAGGGGCTCTGCGTATTCAGCAGCCGTGCAGAGTCCGCTGTCATTTGTGGCTGTTTGGCCACCTGCATAAAAAACACCATTGAACTCAGGTCCAATCCATAGGCATTCGACAAGGCGTGTCGGGCTTGCTGAAACACATTTAGTAAAACCTGTAGATGGTTCTGTTGCTCGGAGTCACGCTGCTGGGCCAGTGGATGCCCAAAGATATGGCGCTGCTGGAAATAGTCTGTGAACAGGCGTTTAAACTGATTCAAATGCTGCTGATGTGGCTGGCTGCGATAGCGCCATTTCTGGGCCGACCATTTGTGATGGTCTGACAGATACTGGGCCGGATCTTCCTGCTCGCTAAACAGGCTGCGCCGGGTGGAAATGGCCAGATATTCAAAACCCAGATATTCATTCAGCACCAGGGCGCAGGCATAAATATGGTCCTGTTCATACTGCTCATAGAGTTGAAAAAACTCGTGAATGAGCGCCGCTTGAAAGCTCTGCAGGTGTTCTAACATGGTCGAAACTAACTTTTTTATTTTTTAATCATGCTGAGGTAATGCCTGAGCTGTTATTGATATTTTGCTCAGTGTTCTGATTGTGACAAAGCACAGCCAATTGTCAACCGGATGTCATCTGCGTGGGAGAAATCTCGCTGTAATCATGACAGGCGGTTTGACATTTAATCAAGAGGTCATCTTGGTTTTAAAAATTCGGGCGATACTCAAAGCCTTGCTGCATGCTTGGATCACGGAACGGGCGAATGGCTTTTTTGCCCAAAGTTAAGGTGTTAATGATGTTGTTTGGGAAAATTTGAATCTGGTTATTAAACAGCTCGACATTGCGGTTAAAAATGGTAATCGCAGCACCGACATTTTCATTCTGTTCTTCAATTTCGTGCATCATTTTTAAATAGATGTCATTGGCTTTCAGCTCAGGATAGTTCTCGACCACCACGTTTAGGTTGTGCAGCAGCTCTTTACTCAAACGCTCAATATGTTGCAGCTGGGCGCTGTCGGTACTGTCCAGTTTCAGGTTTAACACGTTCTGGCGCAGTTCAGTCACTTTGGCCAGCGTGCCCTGTTCAAAACTGGAATATTGCTCCACCACTGGAATCAGCTGTTCCAGAATTTTGACTTTCTGGCGTTCGTAACTGGTGACATCGGCCCAGGCACGAATACTGGCATTGTGATAACGCACAATATTGTTGCGAATCAGAATCCCGATAATCAGCACGGCCAGAATAATAGCCAGAAAAATCATCAATCCCATAGAAATCTCCCCACGTCCAAATTTATAAAAGCTGCAGCAAATGGCGTTGTAATTGTTCTAGATACGGTAATTTAAATGTACGCAGATGTCCACGTAAAGCCGAAATATCCTGAATGGTTTTATAGTTGCTGCTGGCCTGAAACAGGTTCTGGCTACCTACATAGCACAGGATTTTCTGTTCAGGATGAAACAGCAGATCGCCGGGCTGCGCGTTCAGGAAATTGGCCAGTTTCAGCACCACCGCCGGAGTCAGCTGCCGGGCCATCTGGTGGGTATCGGTGCCATAGATGTTTAACTGCCGGTTAATCTGAATATCACTGGTATGCCACGGCTGGGTATAGGGGTAGGCAAAGCTTTTGCGCTGCGAGCTGAGCGCCAGTCCCTGTAACTCGACCCCAAAGACAATGGCACCCCACAGGAATTTTTCAATTTCTTTGAGCCGCATTTTGTTGCCATTCTGGTCTTGGACCTGAATTTCAGAGACATAGCGATATTCAAACAGCATCACCTGATAGGTCTGGCCCTGTTCATCCTGCCAGTGGGTCAGAGCATAGCGGCGAATGTCATTGCTGAGATTGCCTTGCTGGAACAGCGGAAACAGCTGTTTGATTTGCGCAATAAAACGGACCGGCTGGAAGATGATCTGTTCATGCCGGGGAATGCTGTTAAAGGCCAACTGATACTTGAGCGCCAGTGCCTGTTGCTCCAGTTCCTGAATGGCATTGGTGATTGGGCGGCTGGATTCATAACAGAGAAACGCACCAAAGATCAAAAGGCCTCCCAGCAGCAGACACAGCTGCAAGGCCCAGTGCGCCGGGGCCAGCCAAAACAGCAGGATCAGTATCAGGCCGATGATGCCAAGCAAAATTGGCAGCTTGTTTTCAAAACGCAGGCTGATCGGGGCATTCCAGGGATGCAGCCGGTCGAGCAGTTCCTGCTGAGATTTGGCCTGGGCACCAATCTCCCAGAGCCGGGCGAGATTATTCCACACCAGCTGATTCTTCTTGCGGCGAATATGGATGCTGTGCTGAATATTCTCGATTGGCATGGGGCAGTGCTCTAGCTGTGGGCCTGATCAATCAGCATGGCATCGCCATAACTGAAGAAGCGGTAACGCTGCGCGACTGCATGTTGATACGCACGCATGATATTTTCACGACTCGATAGGGCCGACACCAGCATCAGCAGGGTTGATTCAGGCAAGTGGAAGTTGGTGATCAGGCGATCCACCACTTTAAATTTATAGCTCGGATAAATGAAAATCTGAGTATCACCGGTCCAGGCCACCAGTGTGCCGCCGTGTGCCTGTGCTGCACTTTCGACTGCACGGGTGGCCGTGGTGCCAACTGAAATGACTTTATTGCCACGTGCTTTGGCCTGCTGGATCATCTCCACAGCGGCGGCTGGTACATCACACCATTCGCTGTGCATGATATGGTTTTCAATATCAGTGGTGCGTACCGGCAGGAAGGTTCCAGCACCGACGTGCAAGGTTACAAAGGTTTTTTGAATGCCTTTGGCTTCAAGCTTGGCCAGCAGTTTGGCATCAAAATGCAGGCTGGCAGTCGGGGCGGCAACACTGGCCAGTTTGGTCGGATCATTAAATACGGTTTGATAGCGTTCGGTATCAATCGCTTCTGCTTCACGGTTAAAGTACGGTGGAATAGGCAGGGCACCGTAGCGATCCAGCACCTCTAGAATGGGCTGGGAAAACTCGACAATAAACAGGTTCTCATGCCGGCCTTGTACCGTGACTTTCACTTCATCTGGACCAATGAAGAGTTCAGCACCAGCTTTTGGTGAATTGCTGGCTTTAATATGACAATGCGCAATAAACTGATCTTGCATGCGTTCAACCAGCACTTCCACAGCGCCACCGGTAGCACGTTTACCTTTCAGGCGGGCTTTCATGACTTTGGTGTCATTTAAGACCAGCACATCACCAGCTTCAAGTAAATCGACAAGATCGGTAAATTGATGATCTTGATACTGACCTTCGGCATTGACATGCAGCAGGCGTGAGGCGCTGCGCTGTTCCAGCGGGTAACGGGCAATCAGTTCATCAGGGAGATCGAAATTAAAATCAGAAAGTTGCATGGTTAAATAAATGCGCAAAACAATAACAGGATTGGGCGTAGTATATGCGTTTTTTGGTTTTATCGCTGAAATTGCCTAATTATAAGACAAAAAAAATCGGGTTGATTTATTTTTAAACAAATATGGGAGGCGAGCGTTGACAAGCGGGTGAAACAGTTTATTATACGCATCAACACCTTCCCGAGGTGGTGAAATTGGTAGACGCGGCGGACTCAAAATCCGCTGTCAGAGATGACGTGTCGGTTCGAGTCCGACCCTCGGGACCACAGATTCTAAAGAACCCCAAGCATATTCAGACTTGGGGTTTTTTTATTGCCTGAAAAATAAGAAGAATCAGATTATTCTAAAAAAATGATTGGATGTCGTGGAATAGAAAGGATGAATAATCAAGATACCTATCAAGATATAAGTAAGCAGCTCCACCTTTTACGGCATCACTGAATGGTTAAATTCATCCCTGATCGCTTGTTAATCTAATGGTATTAAATATCAAAAAACCGGCGCCTAAGCACCGGTTTTATTCACTTTACAAGCTTTAAAGCTAGTACAGCCTGATTAAGCGTTTAGTGATTCAATGATTTGGTTCAATGTAACACTTGGACGCATTACAGCATTTACTTTCGCAGGATCAACTGCATAGTAACCACCGATATCTACAGATTGGCCTTGAACTGCATTCAATTCGCTTACGATTTTCTCTTCATTTTCAGCAAGAGATTGAGCGATCGGTGCAAATTTCGCTTTCAATTCTGTATCTTCGTCTTGCGCTACAAGCTCTTCAGCCCAGAATTTAGCCAGGTAGAAGTGGCTGCCACGGTTGTCTAACTCGCCAGTACGACGTGATGGAGACTTATCATTGTCAAGCAATTTACCAGTCGCAGCATCCAGTGTTTTTGCAAGCAGTTTCGCACGTGCATTGTTTTCTTTAATGCCCATTTCTTCCAGAGAAACAGCCAATGCCAGGAACTCACCTAAAGAATCCCAACGTAAGTGGTTTTCTTCAACTAGCTGTTGTACGTGTTTTGGTGCAGAACCACCGGCACCTGTTTCGTACATACCGCCACCAGCCATTAACGGCACGATTGACAGCATCTTCGCAGATGTACCCAGTTCCATAATCGGGAACAGGTCAGTCAGGTAGTCACGTAAGATGTTACCAGTTACAGAAATGGTATCCAGGCCACGAGCAACGCGCTCAAGCGTATAACGCATTGCACGGACTTGTGACATGATCTGGATGTCTAAACCGTCTGTATCGTGATCTTTCAGGTATTTTTGTACTTTCTTGATCAGTTCATTTTCGTGTGGACGGTACGGGTCTAACCAGAAGATGGCTGGCATACCAGAGTTACGTGCACGTGTAACAGCCAGTTTCACCCAGTCGCGGATTGGTGCGTCTTTCACCTGACACATACGCCAGATGTCGCCTTCTTCCACGTTTTGAGACATCAACACTTCACCTGTTTCCAGATCCGTGATGTTGGCAACACCCGCTTCAGGAATTTCGAAAGTCTTGTCGTGTGAACCGTATTCTTCCGCTTTTTGCGCCATCAGACCAACGTTAGGCACAGTACCCATGGTACGTGGGTCGAAGTTACCATTCCATTTACAGAAGTTGATCATTTCCTGGTAAATACGCGCGAAAGTCGATTCTGGCATTACTGCTTTACAGTCGTAAGGCTTGCCGTCAGCACCCCACATTTTACCGCCAGAACGGATCATTGCTGGCATAGATGCGTCAACAATTACGTCGTTCGGAGAGTGGAAGTTAGTGATGCCTTTTGCAGAATCCACCATCGCCAGTGCAGGACGGTGTTCTTGACACGCGTGCAGGTCTTCGATGATTTCTTCACGTAAAGAAGTTGGCAGGGTTTCGATCTTCTCGTAAAGACCGGCCATACCATTATTGACATTAATGCCTAACTCGTCGAACAGTTTGCCATGTTTTTCGAAAGCATCTTTGTAGTAAATTTTCACACAGTGACCGAATACGATCGGGTGTGAAACTTTCATCATGGTCGCTTTTACGTGTAAAGAGAACAGGATGCCGGCTTCTTTACAGTCATCCAATTCTTTTTCATAGAAGTCGCAAAGCGCTTTTTTGCTCATGAACATCGAGTCGATGATTTCACCGTCTTGCAGCGCAACTTTTGGCTTCAGAACAATGGTTTCACCTGACTTGGTGATCAGTTCCATTTTCACGTTACGCGCGCGGTCTAAAGTCATGGACTTTTCGCCATGGTAGAAGTCGCCTTCGTCCATGTGAGAAACGTGAGTTTGTGACCACTGTTTCCACTCGCTCATTGAGTGCGGGTTTTTCTTCGCGTAGTTCTTTACTGCAGTTGGTGCGCGACGGTCAGAGTTACCTTCACGTAATACCGGGTTTACTGCAGAGCCCAGGCATTTGCCATAACGGGTCTTGATTGCCTTTTCTTCCTCAGTGGTCGGGTTTTCAGGGTAATCAGGAACCGCATAGCCTTTAGACTGAAGTTCTTTGATACATGCAGTCAACTGAGCAACAGAAGCACTGATGTTTGGAAGTTTGATGATGTTCGTATCTGGATCTTGTGTAAGACGACCTAGCTCTGCGAGGTTGTCAGTGACCTTTTGCTCGTCGGTGAGGTAGTCAGAAAATTCTGCGAGCACGCGTGCGGCCACGGAGATGTCACTTTTAACGATCTCTACGCCGGCCGGCTTAGTAAAGGTCTCAATAATCGGCAGCAGCGAATAAGTCGCCAGTAATGGCGCCTCGTCAGTCAGTGTGTAAATGATGGTTGACTTTCCACCAGCCATATATAGCCCCTTGCGTTGATTGAGTTTTGAGGGGGTGAAAGTGATGAATCAGCCCCTGCGAACCGGTTTGCTTAAGTAAAACCTTGAGAGTATCGACCCTCAAGCCTTTTCAGTCAACGTAATATCCGTGATAACGACATTTCGCTGAAAAATGATGCATTTTAATTCGTGATATTTGTGCCTGATTTGAATTCACGCTTGCCTGTTTGGGGAAGAAAAACACTTAAAAAGCCGTCTTTTTTCCTTCAAACTCGATCATTCCATTCAGCACATCTGTTAATCAGATTTGAATGATCAACCTGATTTTTTTGATACCAATAAGACAGGTTGATCATGTAATGAAGATTCACTGATCAGGCGGATATATTATCGCCCAAAAACATGAACAGAATATGTAAAACTAAAGTAACGTGCTGATCCCATCATCCGGTGAAAATTAACCCGGAAATTCTCTTAAAAATCCGATGAGTTTAAAGAAATCATACCTATTACCACACTGAAAAAAAAAAGTGTATAAAAATGTGCCAATTTATTTTTAACCAAAATCAGTTAAAGTAGTTTGCTGTTTAAAAAGAGATAAACAAAAGTAGTGAATTTATTTAATAAATGTAATAAAAATATACCTTTTGTTAAAATTTTTTCAGGTTACAAATTAATGAAGGAGCTTGGTTTATTCTTTTGGGTTTGGTGTTATATTCTCTGTTAAAGTTTGTTAACCGGGCTGAGCAATCGGCTTTAAAAATGGCCTAAATATTCTATAAGAATGGATCTCGGATGAGGCAGATATGAAGTTGCAGTTGCTTGAAATAGGTTCAGAAACTGAACAGCTGAGTGCATGCAGGTTGTCTCTGTTATTGGGGGTATTTACTGCCACCAATCAGATTGAGCGTTTTTTATCATCTGCCCGTAAAATTTTAGGGGTAGAGCGTTCCGCACTGGCCTTCGAGGGCGAACCCTATTTATGGTATGCTCATCAGGACTGTTTTAAAGCCTTTATTGCACCCGATCATATCCAGATTGTCGAACTGTTTGATGGTCAGGACTGCATTCATACCGAGCATCCTCACTATATACAACTGGTTGAGCGTATTGGTTCTTTAGGCGTAGAAGCAAAACGCTTTATGGCCTTTGATCTGAAAATGTCCGATGGTCGTTCGATTGGACAAATCCTGTTTTTCGACCAGAACGAGCAGCCTTTTTCGCTACAGGCGATTGAAATTCTCAGTGATCTGGCCACCAACCTGGTGAATTATCTGGAGTTAAAAGCCGAGCATGCTGAACTAAAAGAAATGTATGAGCAGCAGGCCGCGCTGAATTTTAGTAAAACCAAGTTTTTCCAGATTATTGCGCATGACTTGAGAGCGCCGTTTCATGGCCTGCTCGGTTTTTCCGAAGTTCTGGCGCAAGAACGCGAAACGCTGGATGATTCCAGTGTGCAAAATATTGCCGACTATTTATATGATACTGCGCAATCGACCTATAACCTGCTGGAAAGCTTGTTGAACTGGGCTATGGCAGAAGGCGGCCGCTTTATCTATCATCCAATTAACTTTAAGCTGCAACAGTCGTCGAAAATTGTCTGCGATGTGCTGAACAGTCTGGCGGTGAAAAAGAATATTCAGCTGATTAACCAGATTGATGATGATATTAAAGTCTATGCCGACATTAATATGATTACCTCAGTTATCCAGAACCTGGTGTCGAATGCGCTGAAATTCACCCCGACGGATGGTACCGGCAAGGTGACTTTACGCGCCGAACAGGCAGATGATGGCGTGCATATCTATATTCAGGATACTGGTCTGGGCATGAGCCAGTCGCAAATGGAACAGCTGTTCCAGGCAGCGGTCACGGCCAGTAGCAAAGGTACAGCCGGTGAAAAAGGTACTGGTCTGGGCTTAGTATTGTGTAAACGTTTTGTCGACCTGAACAAAGGCGAAATTGTGGTGGAATCCAATGAAGGCGAAGGAACCACCTTTATTGTGACCTTGCCGCAGGCCACCAGCGCGCATCAGGCTTTAATGCCGGAGGATATACAGTTCGAAAAAGTAAAAATGTAGAAAACGCAATTTTCTTTTCCCCTCTAGCCAGACTCCTGATATAACTAGAAAAAACAGTCAGCTTTGGGTGTGTGAATGAATACGGAACAATTGCGCAAAACCTTAGGTGCCAGCCAATATGCAGAACAGGTATTGGCCAAGCACCAACCCCTCTTAGAACAAGATTATGCAGTTGACCGGTTTTTAACCCCTTTAAGCACCCAGCAGATTCAGCACACCGTGCAAACGACCTTGCAGGATATTCAGGATGAAGCCGAGTGGATGCGTAGTCTGCGGATTTTACGTGCCCGGCTGATGTTTCGCTGGATCTGGCAAGATGCCAACCAGTTAACCGATGTGGTCACCCTGACCCGTGAACTGTCCGATTTCGCCGATGCCTGTGTAACGGCGGCCAAAGATTTTGCCCGGATGCCCTTGGTGGCCAAGCATGGCGAGCCGGTAGGCTATAACGGCAAGGTGCAGGACCTGATTGTGATTGCCATGGGTAAACATGGCGCGCAGGAACTGAATTTATCCAGCGATATTGACCTGATTTTTGCCTTCGATGAGCAGGGCGAAACCAACGGCCGTAAATGCATTGATGTGCAGCAGTTCTGTATTTTATGGGGACAGAAACTGATTTATCTGCTCGACCATATCACCGCCGATGGCTTTGTGTTCCGGGTCGATATGCGCCTGCGTCCCTGGGGCGATGGTTCGGCCCTAGCGATTAGCCATGTGGCGCTGGAAAAATATTTAAGCCAGCACGGCCGTGAATGGGAACGCTATGCCTGGATCAAGGCACGCATTGTCACCGGAGGCAAAGAAGGGGATGAACTGCTGGAGATGACCCGGCCGTTCGTGTTCCGCAAATATGTCGATTACACCGCCTTTGAAGCCATGCGTGAAATGAAGGCCATGATTGAGCGCGAAGTGCAGCGCCGTCATCTGGAAGATGATATTAAACTCGGCGCTGGCGGGATTCGTGAAGTCGAGTTTATTGTGCAGGTGTTTCAACTGATTTATGGCGGGTCCAAGCTGGAGCTACAAGACCGGCAATGTCTGGTCAGCCTGAATCATCTGGATGAAGCTGAATTGCTGGACAGCAAAGCCGTGGCCGAGCTGGAAGATGCCTATTTATTTCTGCGCCGGGTTGAACATGCGATTCAGGCGCTGAATGACCAGCAAACCCAGTCCTTACCGACCGAGCCAGAATTGCGTCAGCGTTTGATCAGCACTTTAGGTTTTGCGAGCTGGCCAGATTTTATGGCTTTTCTAGATGAAAAACGCGCCAAGGTCATCTATCAGTTTGAGCATTTAATTAAAGAAAAAGAACCTGATCCGCTGGTCGAAAGTTTTAGCCAGCTGGAACAGCGCCTGAATGAAGTGCTGGATGATCAGGCCAAAAATCTGGTGCATGAATTCTGGTATGGACATGCGCTGAAAAAATTACCGGCCAAAGCGGTACAGCGTCTGAAAACCTTCTGGCCGCATCTGGTCGAAGCAGTGTTGCAGTCAGATATGCCGCAAGTTGCGCTGGTACGGTTGATGCCGTTGGTGGAATCGGTAATGCGCCGTACCGTGTATCTGGTGATGCTGATTGAAAGCAAAGGCGCATTGCAACGTCTGGTAAAAATGGCCACCGTCAGTCCATGGATTTGTGAAGAGCTGACCCATTATCCGGTGCTGCTGGATGAGTTTCTGTCGATGGATTTTGAATTGCCGAAACGTCAGGATCTGGAAGATTCCTTGCGTCAGCAATTGCTGCGGATTGAGGTCGATCAGGTCGAAGACCAGATGCGGGTACTGCGCCTGTTTAAAAAATCCAATGTACTGGCAGTGGCAGCCAGTGATGTGCTGGCCGAAAGTCCGCTGATGAAAGTTTCTGATGCGCTCACCGATATTGCTGAAGTGTCAGTCAATGCTGCCTTGCATCTGGCTTATCAGATTACCGCGAAAAAACATGGTTTCCCGCTGGATGCTGAAGGTCAGCGCTGTACGCTGGATCAGATGGCTTTTACCGTGATTGGTTATGGCAAGGTAGGCGGGATTGAACTCGGTTATGGCTCAGATCTGGATCTGGTCTTTATTCATTATATGGATGAACAGGCCGATACCGACGGGCTTAAACCCATCAGCGGTTTTGAGTTTGCGATGCGGGTGGGGCAAAAGTTTGTGTCATTGATGACCACCCAAACTTTAGATGGCCGCGTTTATGAAGTCGATACCCGGTTACGTCCGTCTGGGGAAGCGGGACTATTGGTCACCAGCCTGAAAGCATTTGAGCATTATCAGCTAAAAAGTGCCTGGCTGTGGGAGCATCAGGCATTGGTGCGCGCGCGCAGTATTGCCGGTGAACGCTGCCTTCGGGACAAGTTTGAGCAGCTACGCTGCCGGATTTTGACCCAGCCGCGTGAACAGGCGCATGTGCGTGCCGAAGTACTGAAAATGCGCCAGAAGATGAAAGACCATCTCGGTTCATCAAATGAGCAAAAAAAAGATGGAATTTTTCATTTAAAACAGGATGCAGGTGGTATCGTTGATATCGAATTTATGGCACAGTATGCGGTGTTAGCGTGGAGTGGGACGAATAAAGATCTCGCCCATTACTCCGACAATGTACGAATCCTTGAGGATGCCGCAAAGACAGGTTGCTTATCCAGCAACGATGCGACTGCTCTGATTCAAGCTTATCTCCGTGAACGCGCAGAGAGCCACCGCTTAGCCCTTGCAAATCAATCCATGCAAGTGTCTGCAAGCGACTGGCACGATACCCGAATGACCGTTTGCAAGTTATGGCAAAGACTGATTGATCCAGCTGCAGCATTTGCGCTGGAGAGTGAATAATTGTGAAAAATTGGAGTTTATGGCATGAATTTGGCTGATCGTGATGGTTTTATTTGGCAAGATGGACAACTGGTTGACTGGCGTGAGGCCAAAACTCACGTGTTGACCCATACCCTGCATTACAGCATGGGTGTGTTTGAAGGTGTCCGTGCCTATGAAACCCCGAATGGAACGGCTATTTTCCGTCTAAAAGAGCACACAAAGCGTTTGTTAAATTCTGCAAAAATTTATCAAATGAAAGTGCCGTTTGATCAGGCAACTTTAGAGCAGGCACAAATTGATGTGGTGCGTGAAAATAAACTGGCATCTTGCTATTTACGTCCAATCATCTTTATTGGTTCTGAAAAACTCGGTATTGCGGCAACAGACAACACCATTCATGCCGTGGTTGCAGCGTGGAGCTGGGGTGCTTACTTGGGTGAAGAGGCAATGGCGAAGGGTATTCGTGTAAAAACTTCATCATTTACCCACCATCATCCAAACGTGACCATGTGTAAAGCCAAAGCGTCTGGTAACTATACGCTGTCGATTCTGGCACACCAAGAAGTGGCGCATTCAGGTTATGACGAAGCGATGCTGCTGGATCCACAAGGTTATGTATGCCAAGGTTCAGGCGAGAACGTATTCTTGGTACGTGATGGCGTAATTCACACTCCAGACATCGCTGGTGGCGCATTAGACGGTATTACTCGTCAATCGATTATTACCATTGCTAAAGACTTGGGTTATGACGTGGTTGAGCGCCGTATTACACGTGACGAATTCTATATTGCCGATGAAGCCTTCTTTACGGGTACGGCTGCAGAGGTCACCCCGATTCGTGAATACGATGACCGTCAGATTGGTGAAGGTGTTCGTGGTCCAATCACCACGCAAATCCAGAAAGCCTACTTTGATGCAGTGCAGGGCAAAGACCCGAAATATGCACACTGGTTAACTTACGTAAAATAAGTGCAAACTGTAAAAAAGGACTCAGATGAGTCCTTTTTTATAGGCTGGGAAAATGTTCTTAATCATCCATACCAAAAATATCGCGGCTATAGACTTTCTCCAGCACCTCTGCCAGCTCATCGGACTGGCGATTGGCAACAATCACATCGCTATATTGTTTAAATTCATCCAGATCCTGCATAACTTTGGAGTGAAAGAATTCATCTTCCTGCAAGGTCGGCTCGTAAATCACCACTTCCACGCCACGGCCTTTGATGCGTTTCATCACCCCCTGAATGGCCGATGCCCTGAAGTTGTCTGAACCACTTTTCATGACCAGACGGTAAATACCGACCACTTTCGGGTTGCGTTGCAGGACGGACTGGGCAATAAAATCTTTACGGGTGGCATTGGCATCGACAATGGCCTGAATTAAATTGCTCGGTACATTGTGATAGTTGGCCAGCAGCTGCTTGGTGTCCTTGGGTAGGCAGTAGCCGCCATAGCCAAAGGATGGGTTGTTATAATATTTGCCAATCCGCTGATCCAGACAGACGCCATCAATAATCTGTCGGGTATCCAGCTGAAATAGCTGTGCATAGGTGTCCAGCTCATTGAAATAGGCCACGCGCATAGCCAGATAGGTGTTGGCAAATAGTTTGATGGCTTCGGCTTCGGTGGAACCGGTAAAGAGCACCGGGCAGTCTTTTTTGATGGCACCTTCGAGTAGCATGTCGGCAAAGAGTCGGGCACGCTCTGACTGTTCACCGACAATAATCCGTGAGGGATACAGGTTGTCGTGTAGGGCTTTGCCTTCACGTAAAAACTCCGGTGAAAAAATGATGTTGCCGCTGCGATATTTCTGTTTGATTTTTTCAGTAAATCCGACCGGAACGGTGGATTTGATGATCATGGTGGCGCAGGGATTAATCGACAGCACATCTTTTATCACGCTTTCGACACTGTCGGTATTAAAATAATTGGTCTGCGGATCGTAATCGGTCGGGGTGGCGATAATCACATAATCAGCATCCTGATAGGCATCGGCCTGATGCAGGGTGGCTTTAAAATTCAGGTCTTTATTTTTCAGGAAGTCGCTAATTTCAGGGTCTTGCAGGGGAGAAATGCCATAATTCAGCAGTTCGACTTTTTCAGGAATGATATCGAGCGCCACTACTTCATGCTGCTGCGCAAAAATCATGGCATTGGAAAGGCCAACATAGCCGGTACCGACAATACTAATTTTCATAATCTATTGTTGTTCTGTGATGAGTTCTAATCTGCATCTTGAATGTGCAAGTTCGATGACGTTTTTCTGACAGTTATTTTGCAGTGGCTTTTCTTTGCAGCCATTCTGCTAATTTGTAACTCTGTGATATGATGGCGCCATTGCTCAGGTGGATCATGCGGCATGGCTTTACATGAAACAGAGATGAACTCTCAATCTTCTTTAATGCAGGAACAGAATGTTGTTCTGTGCATGAAATGGGGAACCAAATACGGTTCGGAATACGTTAACCGTTTGTACAATATGGTCAAACGCCATACCACAGTCGACTTTAAAATGGTCTGCCTGACTGACCGTACTGAAGGTATTAATCCGGAAGTGGAATGTTTCCCGATCCCGCCTTTAGCTTTGCCAGAAGGGGCGCCTGAGCGTGGCTGGAACAAGCTGTCGACGTTTGAGCCAGATTTATATGGCTTGACAGGCAATGCGCTATTTCTGGATTTAGATGTGGTCATTGTCGACAATATCGATGCATTTTTTACCCATCCGGGTGATTTTCTGATTATTCATGACTGGAAACGTCCATGGCGAATTACCGGCAACAGTTCGGTCTATCGTTTTAAACTTGGTGCTTTTCCGGGATTATTGCCGTATTTCCGTGAGCATTTTGATGAGATCCGTCAGAAGTTCCGTAATGAACAGGCTTATTTATCCTGGTATGTTGATCAGGAGAAAAAATTAAGCTACTGGCCAGAGAGCTGGTGTAAAAGCTATAAATATCATTGTCTGCAAAAGATTCCGATGGCCTATTTTAAGCCGCCGGTGAAACCGGAAGGTGCCAAAATTATTATTTTCCATGGGGAAATTAATCCACCAGATGCAATTCATGGTGGTGGAGGGAAATGGTATCGCTATGTGTTGCCGTCGGATTGGATTAAAGAGGCTTGGCAGTAAGTGAAGCAACATCCTGCATTAAATCATACAGCACGACCATATCGTTTAAGTGTGGTCATGATTGTTAAGAACGAAGCAAAAAACTTAGAATTATCGTTACCCGCATTAAAAGGCTGGATTGATGAGTTAATTGTACTGGATTCTGGAAGCACAGATCATAGCCGACAACTGGTGGAAGACGCTGGGGGACAATGGTTTGAAAATCTAAATTGGCCAGGGTTTGGAAAACAGCGTCAACTTGCACAGTCTTATGCTACAGGTGAATGGATTCTTGCTTTGGATGCAGATGAAGTGGTTACAGAGCAGCTACAGCAGAATATTTTAAAAGCAATTCAACAGCCGCCTTTAGATACGGTCTTTGGAATTAAGCGTTTGGATTGCATATTTGGTCATCAAATTGATAATGCTTATTGGCCAGTGAAGGCGCATTGGCGCTTATTTCCAAAAGGCTATCAGTATGACAATAATCTTGTTCATGAGTCAGTTGTTTTAAATGGGGCTAAAACAGAGAAGCTGCAAGGTTTTCTTTTGCATCAAACCGCACCTACACCTAAATTTTGGCTAGAAAAGCGTTTAGATTATGCGAAAGCATGGGCTGTCGATCGTGAGCAACGAGGGAAAACAGTTGGTATTTGGGGGGTGTTTTTTCATACGTTCTGGGCGTTTATTAAACAATACCTGATTGATGGCCGCTTCTTAATGGGTCAGTATGGATTCATTTACTCTCTGTTATTTACACAGTATACCTTTAATAAATATGCAATTTTATATGATTTGAAGAATAATCATGCTTTGGCAACTTTTAATCAGTCACTAGAAAATATTAAAAAGCTTCAGCCAGTTGACCAATCTGAGAAAAAATCGACTGTTTCATTGGTGATGATTGCAAAGAATGAGTCGAAACATTTAGCTGCATGTTTAGCGACAGTGCATGACCTTGTTGATGAGATTATTATTCTTGATTCTGGCAGTACAGATCATACCGAAGAGATTGCCAAGCGATTCGGGGTAAAATGGTATGTTAACTGTGAGTGGAAAGGATTTGGTATTCAGCGCCAGATAGCACAAAGTTATGCTACTCAGGACTATGTACTTGTTCTGGATCCAGATGAGCGACTTGATCAGGCCCTTCGGGAGTCGATTGTTGAGGTGCTAAAGCATCCACTTCAAACGGATAAAGTTTTTAGCTTGGCGCGTGTTAATCAGTTCTGTGGTGTTGAAGTGCAAAAACGTTTTTGGTATGCAGACTTGTTAGCACGGTTATATGCCAATAAGTCTTTTCAATACTCATCTTTGGAAGTTCATGAATCTTTAGATCAGAAGAATGTGCCTGCTGTAAAATTAAATGGTTATTTAGAGCATTTAACCAATGATGATTTACACCATTTCCTAGTGAAAAATATTCGCTATAGTCATGATTGGGCATCGGATAAATTTAAGCATGGTAAAAAAATAGGTTTATTTGCAGCTGTATTGCGTGGCATTTTCTCTTTTATACGAGAATATATCATCCGTGGTGACTTTTTGGGCGGGGCGTATGGTTATCTGCTAGCAATGGCATCCATGGGCTATACTTTAGATAAGTATTTGATGCTGTGGCAAATGAATAAAGAGAGCAATAAAAAATGAAGATTTTAATTGCCAATATGTCTTCTATACCAGTGTATGCCTATGGCGGGACAGAACGTGTAATTTGGGATTTGGCAAAACAACTGGTTGAGCAGGGGCATCAGGTCATATTCCTTGTGCCGAAAGGTTCACACTGTAGTTTTGCGAAAGTAATTGAAATGGATCCTGATCGACCGATTTCTGTACAGATTCCAGATGATATTGATGTGGTTCATTTCCAGTTCCAGCCCAACGTTACCGGTTTAGAGGTGCCCTATGTAGTGACTGAGCATGGAAATGCTCAGCTTGAAGAGCGTTTGAATCAAAACACCATTTTTGTTTCTCGTGATCATGCGCAAAGACACAACTCAGACTCTTATGTGTTAAATGGTCTGGATTGGTCGAATTATGGTGAAGTCGACTGGAAGCGAGAGCGGAATTACTATCACTTTTTGGGTAAAGCAGCTTGGCGTTTGAAAAATGTCAAAGGTGCAATTCATATTGCAAAAAAAGCGAAACAGCAGTTACATGTGCTAGGAGGCGATCGTTTTAACTTTAAACGTGGTTTGCGTTTAACATTTTCGCCGCAAATTAAATTTCATGGAATGGTCGGTGGTCAAGAAAAGCTTTCATTATTAAATGGTTCTAAAGGATTAATATTCCCTGTGCGTTGGCATGAACCTTTTGGTTTGGCAATTATTGAGAGTATGTATTTTGGGTGCCCAGTATTTTCTACTCCTTATGGTGCTATTCCAGAATTGGTTCCATTTGAGTGTGGTGTATTGTCAAATAATGCTGACCTTTTAATTGATGCGATTAATACACAAAAATTTGATCCTTTATATTGTCAGCAACATGTTATAGATAACTTTAATGCTGAAAAAATGGCACAGGGTTATTTAGAAAAATATGCGCAGGTGATAAAAGGAAAAGTATTAAATCAGCATCTACCTTATTTAATGAATGAATGCCAAAATCTTGAATGGCAACAATAACGCGTGTGTTTAGAAGAACAGAGGAACTATTCTTCTAAACTGAGGGCATTATCTAAATGGCCTGAACAATATGGTGGTTGCTCATGTAAAGGATAGCCATTTAAAACTTGTTCATAATAGGATATGTATTCTTTACTCATTACGAGATGGTTAAATTGGTCTCTTGCATATTCATGACAAGCTTTTCGACTGAATTGATCAATATTTTTTAAAGCTTCAATCATTTGAGTTTTGCTTGAAGTACTGAGGTCAACTTCAGGAATAATAAGTTCGGGTACAGAACCGTGATGGCTACCAATAACAGGACAGCCTAAGTATAGACTTTCAATCATTGCTAGTCCAAAAGCTTCATGAATTAGAACTGGAAATATTAAAGCCTGCGAATTACGAAGAACTGCATTTTTTTCTTCACCGCCAATCATGCCATGGAAGCTAAGATCTTTCCCTGTATAAAAGTAAGGTTGATATTTACCATTGCGTTTCCATTTTAGGCTGAGACGATTGCTTCCAAGTATGTGTAAGGGTTTATTGGCTTTACGTGCAATTTCAACACTATCTTTCAGATTTTTGTCACGATATTTTGCATTGGCTAAAAAGTGGATATAGTTTTTAGGTTTGCCTAAGTTAGGTTGTCCGTAATCATCCCAAAATAATCCATTATAGACAAAGGCTTGGGCACCACTACGCTCAGCGTGTCTTTTTCTTAAGAAAATAGTATTTTGCGGGAATGTTTTTGGTGTTAATTGCTGATTATGTGTTGTACATACATAAGAAGTTTGAATATCACCTTCAAATAAAAAATGAAAATGAATAATGTCTGCCCAGCCTTCAACTTGCGCTTCTAGTTTTTTTGAAGGAGCGAATGTCAGTGCATCTGGATGAGTATTTGAGCTTTTGGTCATAAATTTTACTTCATGTCCAAGTTGCTTTTGTCCTAAATATAAGGCTCATAAGTCACGCTCAGCTCTTCCATATTTTGGTAGGGCAGCATAAGGGCTAATAGAATATGTAGGATTTTATTAATATAGAGGTTTATTCAAAACTGCTAAAATGGCAGGATAAGTTGTGAATTTCCAATAATATTTTTGTTATAATGACATCATAATTGGCAAGTTTTTTTTGGTATTGATTTTGAAAAATTTTGTTATTAGTCTCTCTTCAGCATTAGAGCGTAGACATCACATTACACAGGTTTTTAATGAACAAGGTATTGATTTTGAATTTTTTGATGCGATAACACCAGAGAAAGCTTATGATTTAAAAGAAAAATATTTTCCAGAATGTTGCTCAGATAATATTAGTGCTGCAGAATTAGCATGTGCGATGAGTCATATAGCAGTTTGGTTGCATGCCAAAGAGCTAGGTTTGAAATATGTAGCAATATTTGAAGATGATATATATTTAGGGGGAAATGCAAATTTATTTCTAAATTGTAGTAATTGGATTCCTAAAAATATAGATGTTATTAAATTAGAGACATTTCTTACTAAAATTTTTTTAGGTGATTCTGCAGGTAATATACATAATAGAAGTTTATATCAATTAAAGCACTTTCATTTTGGCGGAGCGGGATATATTTTATCTTTAAAAGCTATTGATTGTTTACTTACTGAAATAAAAATGAAGAAAAATATTTTGCCTATTGATTGGGTGCTATTTTATAACCCTATTTATGATAATGGCATTAAAGTTTACCAACTAAGCCCAGCTTTATGTATCCAAGATAAAGTAAAAAATAAGGAGATAACTTTTGAGAGTTCTTTGGAAGAGGGCCGAGTTCAATTTGAGGCACCAAAAATTAAGGTGAAGTTTATAAATAAAATTAAAAGAGAACTGATACGCTTAATTAAGCAAGTAAAAGGTTTGTTTTTCTCGAGAATTGTTTATTTTAAATGATAGCGTGGGAAAAACTAAAATTTTAAATAAGTGGTCGAAAATTTGTATATAAAAAATTTCATTGAGAATGAATGGTGAGGTCAAAATTTTATTAAAAGTTAGTATTGAGCTAAAGCATATTATATAAATTCCTGCCACCCTCAATCTTCCTAAACCTCTTATACCCCCACAAATACTGTTCTGGAGCGGCATTAATCATACGCTCCATTTCTTTATTCAGCGTATCGACTGAAAGCTGCAAATCTTTCGCATTAATCTCTGCTGATAAGGTCTGTACATGCAGCTCAAAGCCACTTAAATCTTCACGGCGTAAACAGCTTAAACCAATCACTGAACACTGGGTCTTGGCTGCCAGTTTTGAGAGCAGGGTAGAGGAAAGTGCATTCTGACCAAAGAAAGGTGAATAAATGCCACCCGACTCTTTAGGCACATGATCTGGTAAAATTGCGGCAAATCCACCTTGTTTTAAATGCTTAAATAAGGCACGTACGCCTGTTTCATCGGTGGGTACCAGTGTGGCATTAAGACGCTGCCGTGCTTCCAGCATAAACCGGTCTACATCCGGATTTTTGCTCGGTTTATACATAATGACCGGTGCCGTATGTAAATTCACCCAGGCATTCATCAATTCCCAGGTACCAAAATGCGGCACCACTGCCAAGGTCCCATTCGGGTTTTGCAGGGCGTCTAAAAAAATATCTTCCCCATGCACGACCTTGATCTGCTCAAGGGCAAACTCCGGTGCAGAACCCCAAATTTTGACCGATTCAGCATAGGTCATACATTGGCTTTTCAGACTGCGCCGTGTGAGCTGATTCCGTTCCGATTCAGATAACTCCGGATAAGCCGACTTTAAATTAATTTCGGTCACGCGTCGAGCAGAGGAATTGCTCACATACAGTAACCAGCCCACAGATCGGGCAGTGACCTGAATCAAACGCAGGGGGAGTTTGGAGAAATTTTTAAGAAGGGAATACATGAATCAAGCAAGAGTCCGCACAATTATGGTCGATCTGCATTGCCTTTTAAGACCATATAAATCAGTCCGACAAAAATCAGCAAGGCGCCGATAATACTACTCAGGCTGAAATACACAATACGGTCATTGGTATCAAGCGCAAACAGGTTGTTCGCCAAGATATAACGCATGAACAGCCATTGTACAATCGAAAAGACAATGAGCATGATGCCGCGGTTACGTACTGCAGGACGCATTGCCATCGCTGAATCACCTAAGAATGAAAACTGCAGTTATTATGCCATTGCTCGGCAGTGATCTCAATGTAATAAAAAAGCCCCGCAAGTGCAGGGCTTCTTTAGAATGACAAGCTATTATTCTTGAGATTCCGCTTTTGGTTTTTCACGTAAGCGAATACCCAAATCACGCAGTTGAGTCGCTTCAACTGGTGCTGGTGCTTGAGTCAATGGACATTCAGCAGTCTTGGTTTTCGGGAATGCAATCACATCACGAATAGACGCACCGCCGGTCATCAGCATCACTAAACGGTCCAGACCGAATGCTAGACCACCGTGTGGAGGTGCACCGTAACGTAAAGCATTCAGTAAGAAGCTGAATTTCTCTTCAGCTTCTTCTTCACCAATACCTAAAGCTTCAAAGATGGCTTTTTGCATTTCCAGGTTGTGAATACGCAGTGAACCACCACCGATTTCAGTGCCGTTCAATACCATATCGTAAGCGACAGACAGCGCAGCACCTGGGTTGTTTTTCACTTCTTCAACGCTTGATTTTGGCAGCGTGAATGGGTGATGCACAGAGGTCCATTTGCCATCGTCAGTTTCTTCGAACATTGGGAAGTCAACTACCCAAAGCGGAGCCCATTCGCACGTTGAAAGATTCATGTCGTGACCGATCTTGACACGAAGCGCGCCCATTGCGTCATTTACAACTTTGGCTTTATCTGCACCAAAGAAGACAATGTCGCCATTTTCAGCACCAACGCGTTTTAAGAGATCCAGCACGATTGGCTCGATGAATTTCACGATTGGCGATTGCAGGCCTTCGATACCTTTTTCAAGTTCGTTGACTTTGATGTAAGCCAGACCTTTGGCACCGTAGATGCCCACGAATTTGGTGTATTCATCAATTGCACTACGTGGCAGTGAACCTGCACCTGGAACGCGAAGTGCCACAATACGGCCTTTCGGATCTTTGGCAGGGCCAGCGAATACCTTGAACTCAACGTCTTGCATTAAATCTGCAACATCAATCAGTTTTAACGGAATACGCAGGTCCGGTTTGTCGGATGCATAGTCACGCATCGCATCGGCATAGGTCATACGCGGGAATTTGTCGAATTCAACGTTTAGAAGCTCTTTGAACATCTTCACGGTCAAACGTTCCATCAGATCCATGATGTCATCATCGCTCATGAACGATGTTTCAACGTCGATCTGGGTAAATTCTGGCTGACGGTCCGCACGTAAGTCTTCGTCACGGAAACATTTGGCGATTTGGTAATAACGGTCAATACCACCTACCATCAATAACTGTTTGAACAGCTGTGGTGATTGTGGCAGTGCGTAGAAGCTACCGTTAGACACACGACTTGGAACCAGGTAGTCACGTGCACCTTCAGGCGTTGCACGAGTCAAAATTGGAGTTTCAACGTCTAGGAAACCGTTGTCTTCGAAGTAGTTACGAATCAAGTTGGTCAGTTTAGAACGGAAACGTAAGCGCTCTAACATTTCTGGACGACGGATGTCCAGGAAGCGGTATTTCAGACGGATTTCTTCAGAAATATTGGTGTTTTCATCATTCAGTGGGAATGGCGGCGTTTCAGATTGAGCCAGCACTTCAATTTCTTTGCCCAATACTTCAATCTGGCCACTGACCATATTGGCATTTTCAGTACCCGCATAACGGCGGCGTACACGGCCTGTAATTTTTAATACGAATTCAGAACGAGCTTTATCTGCTGTGGCAAATGCTTCTGGGGTATCCGGGTCGATAACCACTTGTACCAGACCATCACGGTCACGCATATCCAGGAAGATCACCCCACCGTGGTCACGGCGACGATGTACCCAACCACACAAGGTTACGGTTTGGTCGATTTGAGCTTCGGTTAAAGAACCGCAGTAATGAGTTCGCATCATAGCGTAAAAAATCCAACTATATGGGTTAATGACAGCGCATACGTAAACAGCGTACCGCTTGAAGTAAATGTTGGATTATGCCTCTTTGCAGGTTTTGTCACAAGAACTTCACTATGAAAAAACATAAACCACTGATTTTTTAAAGTTGAATCTTAGAAAAAAAAGCAGGATATGAAATAATAATGAATAATTTTTAGAATTTTGATCTGGGGTAGATGTGGAGTTGGTTTTAAGGAATAAGTCTTTCTATCTTATTCTATTGATATTTTGTGCGTTATTAATTCAAGCTGTATTCGATAAAGGGGCTGATGTTTACTACTATTCGGTTCTTATCCTTATCTTGGGGTTTCTTTCAACTAAGTATCAGAAAATTAAGATAGATTTACATATATTGGTTTTTTGTTTATCTGGTTTTATTTTTCTTACTTTAAGTTATTGGCTGTTGGGACGATTTGATGAAATTCCTGTTAGATTGATAGAAACCTATACAAAAATAGCAAATCAATATTTTTGGGTTATCCCTCTTCTTTTCCTTCCTTACCTTATTGTCTTTTTCAATCAAGGGGAAAAGTATATTTTTGAACCTTTAATTTTCTTTATCAGCTTTATATTTATTTATACTTTCTATAATAGTTTTATTTTGGATTTTAATAGAGGTTTATTAAGTCAATTTTTTAATCCTATTATTATTTTTGATATAACTTTTATATCATTAGCTTTTTTTGCTTTGTTTTATTCTTTTCTTAAGGAAGGGGTTGTTAGTTACTTTTATTTAGTTTTATGCTTGTTGTTAATTTTTGTTTTGATTTTGCATGGTACACGAGGAACTTGGATTGGATTACCGCTTGTATTAATTGCTTATACTTTGCATTTTTATAAATATAAGATAAAGAAAGTTATACTAATGCTTAGCTTAAGTCTCTCATTTATTTTAATAAATATAGTGTGGGATAACTCTCCTATCAAAAATAGATTACAGCAGTTTTCTGCGGATACGGTTCAATTGGCTGAGAATAATTA
Source organism: Acinetobacter sp. Brlt_5 (assembly GCF_051949055.1). Lineage (NCBI taxonomy): Bacteria > Pseudomonadati > Pseudomonadota > Gammaproteobacteria > Moraxellales > Moraxellaceae > Acinetobacter > Acinetobacter sp. Brlt_5. The sequence goes on along the minus strand of NZ_JAYJLP010000012.1, from coordinate 19,605 downwards.
TAAAACAAGTAGTGGTGTCAGAATTTTCCTATGGAAAGAGTCTTTAGAAATTTTTGAAAATAACCAAATTATTGGAGTTGGTGGCTATGGAATTGAGGCGCATAATTGTGAGCTAAAAGAAAGTGGTCAGCTACCGACATGCTTTCAACATATGCATAATATTTTTTTTCATGAATTGGCTGCACATGGCATCTTAGGGTTATTGGGTCTGGTGCTTATTTATGGATCAATTTTACTATTCTTTATTAAGAAATTCCTACGCTACTTTTCTAATTTTGAGTTAAGAGGATATGCTCTTTTAGGTATTATTTATGTGGTTTATTATCTGATTTGTGGTTTAACAGAGTATTACTTATTTTTTGTTCTACCTGTTTATATTCACTACTTTATTATTTTACTGATTGTTGGGTTTATCTTTAGAAAAGAAGCAATCTTGACGAAATAACTGTAAAGAATGGCCTAGATTTTAAAGTTAGGCCATTAATTTTTATCCAATGCTAAAAATAAAATACAACCTAGGGTTAAAGTTATGAGTGCACCCTGACTAAACTCATTAAAAGCCCGGCCCAGAAAATAATAACGATGGCTATACCACAGTTCATCACTGAAATAGCGGGCATAATCCCAGACCGAATAAGCACCTAGCAAAATAGCCAGACCAATCAGGATCGCTGCCGCTTGTTTGACCCGTCGGCTCACTGGCCAATGCTGACGATAGCGCTGATAATAACGCCAGCACATCCACAGCAAAAACGGCAGGGCCAGAAGCGAACTGCCAATCTGCAAGATAAAATGCAGTGGATAGGTCTGGGAAAACCAGGACACCGGCTGGCTTAAAAGGTCATGAAAGGCAAAAGTGCGAAAGTCGACGTGAGTTAAACCATCCCAAATTAAATGGGTGGCATTGCCCAGCAATAGCCCGAGGATTACCGCAAGTAAAAAACCAAGGGCCGACTTGAACGAATCCAGATTGAGCTCATGTTGTATGCCTAGCGCCCGATACAGCACCGGACGATAAATCAGATACCATGCCGCACAAAAAGCCAGACCCAGCCATAAATTTGGATGAACAATTGAACTCCATAAATGATTCAAGCCGCCCTGATCGGTGGTAAATAATCGGCTTAAATCGGGCAGCATACAGCCAATGGCAAGGGCTGCAACGGGAAGACGATAACCTGTCAGCTGGGCAATGGGTGGTGCTAAAACCGCATGAGATAAGGTAAAGGGCATACAGGCGTAGACAATAAAAACGGAAAAATTCGTGAGGCCCTATAGCTTAACCAAGCAAAGATGAATTTTATGTTTTTTATTGCAAAACAGTTGAAATGTTATATTATAACATTATTCAAGTTTGTTACTCTGAGCCTGAGTCATGTCCTTCCATAAGAATTTAATAACACTGTCTATTTTTGCTGTTGTGGCCCCTGCGGTTTTTGCAGATGAGGCGAATCTATCCAATGCGCAGCAACTTGAAACCATTCAGCTAAAAGCCCATCCTCTGGTTCAGACTGCAGCGGACTTTGCTGTAGCAGATCAGGTGGTAGAACAGAAAGTATTGGCTGAACGCCCAACAACCATTGGTGATGCACTGGCTGATGAACTGGGTGTATATTCAAATCAGTACGGCACAGGTTCAAGCCGCCCCGTGATTCGTGGTCAAGATGGTCCGCGTGTCAAAGTCTTACAACACGCATCTGAAACTGCCGATGTATCGACTTTATCTCCAGACCATACGGTTACGGTAGATCCAATTCTAGCAAAACAGGTTGAAGTGATTCGTGGTCCATCGACTTTACTCTATGGTGCCGGTACCGTGGGTGGCTTGGTCAATGTAACCGATCAGAAAATTCCAACCCAAATGCCAGCAGATGGCTTAGAGGGCACCGTCGGCGTGCGCTATAACTCGGGTAGCGATGAGAAGCTGGCCAGTGCGGGGGTAACAGCGGCAATTGGTGACAACTTTGCCTTACGTGTTGAAGGCTCCAAACGTAAAGCGAATAACTATATTACGCCAGATTACTGGGTAGAACATCATAATGATGAAGCTGGCCATGAAGATCATGGACATGATGCTGAAGAAGAACAGGAAACACATTTTGATAAAGCCCGTCGTGTAGACAATACCTTTGCAGAAGGGCAAACCATGAATATTGGCGGCTCATGGATTCATGACCGTGGTTTTGTCGGGGTGTCTTATAGTAACCGTCAGGACAAATACGGTTTACCAGGGCATAGTCATGAATATCATGGTTGTGGGCCAGATCATGACAATCCGAATATAATTGAATGTCCTCCTCACGATGATCATGGTGATGACCATGCGCATCATGGTGGTCCATGGGTCGATCTGGAATCACACCGTTATGACGTCCGTGCTGAGCTGGACCAGCCATTTGCCGGCTTTGACAAGTTACGTGCCCATGCCAGCTATACCGATTATGAACATGACGAGCTGGAAGAAAATGAAGTCATCAGTAACTTTAAAAATAAAGGTTATGATGCCCGTTTAGAATTGGTACATAAACCAGTCGCCGGTTGGGAAGGGGTCTTTGGTACCCAATATAGTCAACAAAATATTGATTTATCCGGTGAGATGGTTCCACATGATGATCATTTTCATGAATCAGTCTTAATGCCAGATACTAAAACGGAAAAATATAGCCTGTTTGGTTTAGAACATAAGCAGTTTGGTGATGTGCATGTGGAATTGGGTGCACGTGTAGAACATCAAAAAATTGATGTAGATTCAACTCAAAAAGACTATTCAGATACCGGTGTGTCAGGTTCAGCAGCAGCCAATTGGGAATTTGCTCCAAACTATAAGCTTTCTGTGGTTGGCTCACATCAGCAACGTTTACCACTGGCACAAGAGTTATATGCGGACGGTATTCACTTTGCCACCAATACCTATGAGCGTGGAAATGAGGATCTGGATGTTGAAAAGTCAAATAACCTTGAGTTAGGTCTGCATTATGAAGGTGAGAAACTCGACTATCATGTGCATGTTTATCACAACTGGTTTGATAACTATATTTATGGCTCAACAACCGACAGCGAAGGAACATTCCGTCTAGTTGATTATAAACAAGACAAAGCCCGTTTCTACGGTACAGAAGCGCAGTTAGGCTATGCCATTAACGATGCTTATAAAGTCAGCCTGTTTGGTGACTATGTGCGTGGCAAAATTGATGGTGAAAACGCACCGCGTGTACCAGCAGGCCGTTTAGGTACCAAAGTAGAAGCCGATTTTGCTGATGGCTGGTCAGGTCTGGCAGAGTACTATCATGTCTTCAAACAGGACCAGATTGCCAGCTATGAACAGGAAACCCAAGGCTATAACATGGTCAATGTCGGTCTGGCGTATGCAGGTGCCATGGCGAATAACCAGGACTACCGCGTGTTCTTTAAAGCCAATAACCTGCTGGATGATCAGGTTTATTCACACACCTCATTCCTGTCCAATATTCCGCAAGTGGGCCGTAATTTTACCGTTGGTTTAGAATATAACTTCTAAGCAGAACTTAAATTTATTGCCAAAATCAAGAGGATGTCACGGAAATCCTCTTGAAAAAAGCCTGAAGAAAACCTAGCCTGAGTTGATTGGGTTAGGTTTTTTCTTATGCGTATCTTTCAACGAATTCACAATAAACTGAACTGGTCACCACGGCGTTATCTGGGCGTGATGATGGGACTGCTGGCGTTAAGCTATTTATCCTCGGCACTGTATCACACCTATAAGCCCTTACCGGATGGTTTGAATTATGCGGGACCGCTACGTCATGCCGAAGTCAAATTTCTGGCCGATCAGACCTATCTGGATGCACAGGGCCAGCAGCATTATGATCATCAGATTTTTAATGAAATGCTGCGCCTGATTGATGAAGCACAAAGCTTAATTGTGCTGGATATGTTCCTGTTTAATCCGCAAACCGGGGCATCACAGGCCCAGCATCAACCGCTCAGTCAGCAATTGACCGATGCACTGATTCAAAAACGCCGTACCCAGCCGGATATTGAAATCAGGCTGATTACCGATCCGATTAATTCGGTTTATGGCGGGCTTGCGCCAGAGCATTATCGGCAACTGCGTCAGGCCGGGATTGATGTGATTGAAACCAATTTAACCCCGCTACGTGCTTCCAATCCGATGTGGTCCGGATTCTGGTACATCTGCTGTCAGGGCATCCGCAATAATCCGAAGGCTGGCTGGCTGGCCAATCCGTTTGGCGAGGGCAAAATCACCCTGCGCAGTTATTCCGAGCTGCTGAATTTTAAGGCCAACCACCGTAAAACCATTGTGGTTGATACCCCGGACGGCTGGGAAGCTCTGGTGACCTCAATGAATCCGCATGATGCCAGTTCCCATCACTCCAATGTGGCGCTGGTGGTCAAAGGCAATACCGCGGTAGATATTCTGAAAACCGAGCAGTCGGTGGCGCTCATGTCCGGCAGCAATATTCCCGGGGTGATTGTCGGTGAGTTTCAGGCCGCTGCTACTGAACCGCAGGTGCAGGTGCTGACTGAAAAAGCCATTTATGATGCGACTTTAAACCTGATTAATAGCGCCAAAGCCAATGAACAGGTCGATCTGGTGATGTTCTATCTGTCCGAGCGCCAGATTATCAAAAGCCTGCTTGCAGCCCATGAGCGTGGGGTGAAATTGCGGGTGCTGCTCGATGCCAATAAAGATGCGTTTGGTCTGGAAAAGAATGGCGTACCGAACCGGCCAGTGGCAGCAGAATTACATCAGGCCGGCATTCCACTGCGCTGGTGTAATACCCAAGGCGAGCAATGTCATAGCAAAATGCTGATCAAGCGCAATGCCCAGCAACAGGAGATGATTTTAGGTTCGGCCAATTTCACCGCACGGAATTTAAAAAATTATAATCTGGAAACCAATTTACGCGTGTTAGGCCCGGCTCAAGCTCAGGTGTTTCAAGATGCTCAGCAGTATTTTGATACCGCCTGGTCAAACTTAAATGGCCGTCAGATGAGTGTGGATTATGCCCAGTATGCCGATGAATCGACGCTGAAATATGGACTGTATCGTTTGATGGAATGGAGTGGCTGGTCGACGTTCTAACCTCCCTCATTCCAAGCTTCTGTTTGGGAGCCGTGGCTTCTGCTTATAAGAGAGCTGGAAGAATGAGTTTTCTTCCACCTTGTAGAGAGGGTTAAGGAGGATGTAGTGGTCAACAAATATTGGACACAGTTTTAAGTTTTTGTTCAGCCTCATAAGGGCTGATCCCTTGATTAAAATGATGTGGTCGGATGCGGTTGTAGTACTGCATTAAATAAAAACCAATGTCTGCTTTGGCTTCTTGAATGGAATGGTAACCAAGTTTTGGGATCCATTCCGTTTTAAGACTTCTAAAGAGTCTCTCTGTAGGTGCATTATCCCAACAATTCCCTCTGCGGCTCATACTCTGCACCATTGCATATTGCTGAAGCCTATATCTGAACAGATAACTTTTATACTGACTGCCTTGATCGGTATGAAATATTACGCCTGTAGGTCTACCTCTGGATCGCCAAGCATCTTCTAAAGCATTAGTCACTAAATGCTGACAGGCTTGATCTGACATAGACCATCCAATCACCCTGCGTGCGTAAAGATCGAGTACAACCGCTAAATATGCCCAGCTTTTACCTATCCAAATATAAGTGATGTCACTCGTCCATACACGATTTGGCCACGTAGGATTAAACTGTCTATTTAGTACATTGTCTGTATGGATATCATCGCCTTTACTACCTTGATATCTATGCTTTCTGCGCTGTTTTGAAATCAATCCTAGACTGCGCATAAGTTTACGTATTAGGTATCGACCCACCTTGATGCCTTGGCTTTGTAAGACGTATCTGATGCCACGGCTTCCTAAAGAACCACGGCTTTGCTTAAAGATACTGGAAATCAACACCTTCAACTTAACTCTGCTTGGACGGCAGAGATCACGTTGAGCACGATAGTGATAGTAACTTGAACGCAGAATACCAAAGGCACGACAGACCAACTCAACAGGACGTAACTTTCTTAACTGGTCTATCAGCGCATATGTTTGAACTCGTCTGACATTAAGAGAGCTGTAGCCTTTTTTAGAATCATCTTCTCCTGTTCGAGCTGATAAATACGGGCTTCAAGTTCTTGTATCTTGCGCTGTTCAGGAGTTAAAGCATTTACTACTGGAGTTTGTCCGCTACGTTCGAGTTGAAGCTGGTCAACCCAGCGTCTCATAGCAGTTTGACCAACATCTAAAGCGCGGCAAGCCTGTAAGATAGAATAGCCCTGATCGAGTACAAGGCTAGCAGCTTCAACTTTAAACTCTGGAGTAAATGTACGTCTTGGTTTCATAAGCACCTCATTGGTGAATCTATTATCACCTAATTTGGTGTCCAACTTTATTAAACCACTACAGGAGCAATTTCCTTTTTCTTACAAGGGGAGTTAGGAACAATAGCTTTTTCTCCTCCTCGTAAGAGAAGGTTAGGGATATACGCTTTTCCTTAACCTTCTAGGAGAGAGTCAGGGAGAGGTCAGTACTAAGGTTTAACGCTTAGTTTTGCCCCGGATTCGGTGGTACCAGTTCATCCAGATCTTTATCAGACAGCTCATCCAGCTCGCTCAGGTCGGTTTTAATTTTCCACTGGCTTTCATCTTCAACCGGATTCGGCAAACGCGCTTCCAGCCAGTCGCAGACCACATCGGGCGGGAAATCGGCATGATTACACTGGATCACCCAAGACAGGAAATCTTTGGCTTCACCATTCATATAAGGTGGTGGCGATACCGGTAAAAACTGCGTTGGCAAACGTTCATTCTTGGAAATATAGTTCAGCACATGACCCAGTTCCTGTACGGTTTGCCAGGCCAGTGGGTGTGCTACATTAATCTGAAATTTAAACCACCATGCCTGAGCACCATCTGTGCCATAGGCATCGATCAAGTTTTTTTGAACACTGGGTACTTTGCAGAAATATTCATAAAGACGATCAAAACTTAAATCAGACACAAGCATGAACCTAGTATGAAAAAAAGCGAGTGTAGCATAAAAGTAGGCCATTATTTTCACTGAGAAATACGGCCGATCTACCGCCATTCATCTAAAAAACTTGTATAAAGCATGCATGTTCATTTTTTATCCTTAATCCTGTTTTATAGTAAAATCAATAGGCTGATGTTTGGGAGTCGGGTAGTGAAAAGAATACAAGCAGGTTTATGGTTAGGCATTGGATTGTCTGCCATCTCGACATTATCGCTGGCCGATACCAATCGCTGGGCCAGTTATCAGGGTGTGGAGCGAAAATCGCATGCGCAGCATTATCCACAGCATCGCCCGTCTTATCCGCAGCACAGGCCGCCACAATATTATCCACCACGTCCGCATTGGGACCATCAACCGGTACGTCCGGGCATTAGTATTCAATATCAGGCGCCCACCACCATTTACCAGAATTCGCAAAGTTATAGCTGGGTCAATGGTGACCCGAATGTAGCCCGGATTGAAAGCAGCACGCAGACCATCATTACCGACTGGCGCCGTTTAGGTTTGCCGGCTCCGCCAAATGGCAGCTACTGGATTTATGAAAATGGTCGTTATATTTTGGTGCCAAACCGTTAGATCATCTGAAGCGTTCAAGCGGTGAAGAAAAGTATTTGAGCCAAACTGAGAATCCGGTGAATCTTCACTCAAAAATCAGCGCGCCGTAGTGGTATCCAGGCGCGCTTTTTGTTCTTCAGATTTGAATGATGGATGTGATTTTGGTGTTTAGGCCAGTTCATCATCTTCCGGGCGTGGGGTCTTGCCTTGTGGCAACGGTTTTTCACTGTGTTTATCCCGAATTACCGATGGATAATTCCAGGAGGCAAAACGTACCACCAGAATCGCAAAGGCTAGAATCAGAATCGAACCGGTAATAATTACTAGGTCAATATCCGCTTTATGGTCGTGCTGGATATCGGAAATCAGCAGCCGGGTCAGGGCGGTAATGGCAATATAAATCAGGAAGCGTACTGGCATGTGGTTGGTTTTAAAGTAAATACCCACCATGGCACCGAGCTCCAAATAAATGAACAGCAGTAAAATATCATCAATCGTGGCATATTGTTTGACGGTCAGAATATCGACCACAGTATGGCCGGCCGACCAGATCACCATACAGCCAATCACGAACAGGGCAATATAGTGAAAACTTTCAACGGCCAGATTACCCAACCGGTCGAGGAGGGTTTCTATTTTTTCTACTTTGGGATGCCGTGCTGTCATATGCTCCTCCTGATTCTGCTGAATGAATAAGAAAAACTCATGCAAAAACTGTGCACAACTACAGGAAAAGTGGTGTAAAAACAGCAGGAAAACATGGATGCTATAAAAAAACGCCTGACAGTGCAGGCGTTTTTGAGAGATAAAAAGCTTAAGCCTGATGAGTGAAATAATCTTCCGAGAATTTCATGATCACATCAGAACCGGCTTTGATACGGGTAATTCGCATTTCCAGTTCTGGCAGAATGCGTTGTACAAAGTACAGACCCAGCGCCAGTTTGTTCTGATAGAACTCACCCTGTTTGGCCTGTGCCGCTTGGGCAATACGGGCAAACATATAGGCAAAGCTGAGCAGACCAACCGCGTGTAAATAATCGACCGCTGCTGCATTCGGGAATTCTGCATTTTCAGACGCCGCATTCAGAATGTATTGTGTTACTGATTCGACTTCTGTAGCTGCATCTAAGGTCGCATCTTTAATGAAGTTCAGATCGGCATCTAACTGGTTGGCAAAGTCACGGATTTCAGCAATATATTCTGCAATATAGGCACCCTGACATTTAATGGTTTTACGGCCAATTAAATCTTGTGACTGTACGCCATTGGTACCTTCATAAATTTGCGCAATACGTAAATCACGTACACATTGCTCCATGCCCCATTCACGGATATAACCATGACCACCGAAGCACATTTGCGCATCTAGGGTTGCCTGGAAGGCGGTATCGGTTAAATAGGCTTTGGCAATAGGCGTTAGCAGCGCCACACGGTCATTGGCTTTTTTCACCGCGTCTGCATCAGTCGAGAATTTGGTGATGTCCAGCTGTTGGCCGACATAGACTGCAAAGGCACGTGATGCTTCGTTGTTGGCACGCACATTCAAGAGCATACGACGTACATCGCCATGTACTAAAATGCTGTCAGCCGGTTTGTTTGGTGATTGTACACCTGAAGCGCTGCGGCCCTGTAAACGGTCAGTCGCATATTGTGCTGCATTCTGGTAAGCAAATTCAGAGGCGCCTAAACCCTGAATACCCATTGACAGACGTTCATAGTTCATCATCACGAACATGGCTGCCAGGCCTTCGTTTTCTTTACCGACCAGATAGCCTTTGGCACCATCAAAGTTCATGACACACGTGGCAGAGGCTTTAATCCCCATTTTGTGTTCGATAGAGCCTGGGCCAACCGGGTTACGTTCACCGAGTGAACCATCGGCATTGACCAGGAATTTCGGTACGATAAACAGCGAAATACCGCGTGAACCGGCAGGTGCATCTGGGGTTTTGGCCAGTACCAGGTGAATGATGTTTTCAGCCAGGTCATGATCACCACCGGTAATAAAGATTTTGGTCCCGGTAATGTTATAGCTGCCATCTTCGTTGCGTTCCGCTTTGGTTTTAATAATCCCCAAATCGGTACCGGCATGTGGTTCAGTCAGACACATGGTGCCAGACCATTCACCTGAATAAATTTTTGGTAAATAGGTTTCTTTCTGTTCCTGAGAAGCATAGCTGCTCAGTGCCATACCCGCACCAACTGACAGCAGTGGATACAGCATGAATGACGGGTTAGTAGCAAAAATCATTTCATCTGACAGAACGGTCAGCATTTTTGGCATGCCTTGACCGCCCCATTCTTCATCGGCACCCAGGCCAATCCAGCCGCCTTCGGCATATTGCTTGAATGCTTCTTTAAAACCGGCCGGTGTAGTTACGCTGCCATTGTTATATTGGGCACCTTCTTCATCACCAGTGCGGTTTAAGGGCAGGGTAACGTTCTGGGTAAATTTGGCCATTTCTTCAAGAATAGCTTCTGCGGTTGCAGCATCGAGGTGGGCGAGATTTTCGTTATTTTGCCAGAATTGTTCTGCTTGGAAGACATCATTCAGGATGAATTTCATATCGGCAAGCGGTGCGTTATAAATTGGCATAGTTCATTTCACCTGTTTCTTGTTTATTCATAGTGATCAGGTCAGTCTAAACGATGAGATTTCAATTGATTAGACGACGAAAGGTTAATATAGCGCGATAAATAGAGAAAAAGGACCGCCAACAGCTGGCCGTCCTTTTTACATCCATTACAAGTTACTACACATCACGTGCATTAGAAGGCGAAGTGTTCAGCATCAAGCGCCATCAATGGATCCAGGCCAGTCGCAATCACGTCAACATGTGAGCGTACACGTGGCAGGATCTTCTTGAAGTAGAAGCGTGCAGTGGTCACTTTGGCATTATAGAAGTCGACATCGGTAGTACCCGCAGCCAAGGCTTCTTGTGCAACCAGTGCCATACGTGCCCATAGATAAGCCAGTGTCACATAGCCAGAGAAGTAGAGGTAATCGACTGCCGCAGCACCGACTTCTTCAGGATTTTGCATCGCACGCATACCAATTTGCATGGTCAGGTCGCCCCATTCTTTGTTCAGTGCGGCCAGCGGTTCAACAAACTCTTTCATGCCGGCATTGTCTTTGTTGGCTTCTGCGAATTTGTGAATGATCTTGGTGAAGTCTTTCAACATCGCGCCTTGCGTACCCAGAACCTTACGGCCGAGCAGGTCAAGTGCCTGAATTTCAGTGGTACCTTCGTACAGGCAAGAAATACGCGTATCACGTACAATCTGCTCCATACCGTGCTCGGAAATAAAGCCGTGACCACCAAACACCTGTACACCGTGTTTTGCAGCTTCTGAACCGGTTTCGGTCAGGAAGGCTTTGGCAATTGGTGTCAATAAAGACAGGATGTTGTCGGCAAATTTACGGTCTTCTTCCTCAGCCGCCTGCTCAACCACATCTGCATATTGAGCCAATAAGTAAACCAGCGCACGGCCACCTTCAGCAAATGCTTTTTGGGTCAACAGCATATTACGTACTGCTGGATGCACAATAATCGGATCGGCTTCTTTTTCTGGCGCTTTCGGACCAGACAGTGAACGCATGGCCAGACGGTCTTTTGCATACGCCAAAGCGCCCTGGAATGAAGATTCAGATGCAGACAGACCTTGTACTGCAGTACCGATACGCGCCGTGTTCATGAAAGTGAACATACAGTTCAGACCACGGTTTTCAGGTCCAATCAAGTAACCTTTGGCGTTGTCAAAGTTAATCACGCAAGTCGCGTTACCGTGAATCCCCATTTTGTGTTCGATCGAGCCACAACGCACAGCATTACGCTCACCGATTGAACCATCAGCATTCAGGTTGAATTTCGGTACGATGAACAGTGAAATACCTTTGGTGCCTTTCGGTGCACCTGGTAAACGTGCCAGAACGATATGGATGATGTTCTCGGCCATGTCGTGCTCACCAGCAGAGATAAAGATTTTCTCGCCAGAGATTGCATAGCTGCCATCCGCATTTGGTTCTGCTTTGGTGCGGATAATACCGAGGTCAGAACCGGCATGAGATTCGGTCAGACACATGGTCCCGGTCCAGACACCTGATACCAGATTTGGCAGATAGGTATCTTTTTGTTCTTGCGAACCGTGGTGCTCAAGGGTACGTACTGCACCATGAGACAGACCCGGATACATACCCCAAGCCCAGTTTGCGGTACCGACCATTTCAGAAATGGTAATGCCCAGAGAGTTTGGTAAACCCTGACCGCCGTACTGTTCTTCAGCAGATAAAGACGGGAAACCCAGTTCGATATATTTTTGATACGCTTCTTTAAAGCCAGTCGGCGTGGTGACTACACCATCGTTCCAGGTACAGCCTTCGCGGTCGCCCACCTGGTTTAAAGGAGATAATTCATTTTCACAGAAGTCAGCAGCAGCTTCTAAATATTGGTCAACCAACTCACGGCTTACGTTTCCAGAGAATGCAGGGAGTTTTGCATAATGTTCTTCAGCATTTAATAATTCATGCAAAACAAATTGCATATCACGTAGTGGCGCTTTGTATTGTGGCATATCGGGTTCCTCAATACTGGTTTAACCAGCGGTTATAATCCTAAATCAGTGAGTTCACGCGCCTTCACAGGCGCATCTTGAATGTTTTAATCGTGCAACATCTTCTAATTGGGTACAAGCATTTCAATGGCTTTTCTTGGTGACTGTAAAGTCAAAGATTTTTAACTTGAAATAGCTAAGTGTATTGAGTGTAAACAGATTTATCGGTATAGGAAGTGGACAAATAGTCAAAAACGTAAACAGATATGTCCAATAAAAAAGGCGCACCATGCGCCTTTTTTATTTGCTGACTTCGCTTAAGCCACTTTGGCCGGAATGGTCACAGCGGTATTCGGTTTAAAACGCAGGCTGCATTGACCATTGACCGATTTATCCCCCAGTTTAATCTGGACAGTCTGACCGGCTATTTTACCGTTACAGGCATTGGCCATAGCCTGTTGACGGGCCTGACGCTGTGCTAGGCGCTGATCATACTGTTTCACCAGTTCGGCACGTTTGGCATCGGTTAAGGCACCGGTCTGAGGACCATGCTGTTTAAACTGGCGTACATCGCCACGCATTGGACGATGTTCACGGCTGTGTTTAAGCTGCTGGCGTTCCGGCGTAAACACCAGGGAACAGGTTCCATTCACGGTTTTTTCACCGGCTTTGACCTGAACCACCTGTCCGGCAGCTTTGCCTTTACAGGCCGTTTTGATCTGCTGCATCATCTGGCGGCGTTCAGTACGCAGCTGCTGCCATTGTTCACGCTGTTCCGGGCTTAGGCGTGCATGTTTGCCGTGCATGGAGTGAGCCATACGACCTTCACGTTCCGGCGTTGCTGTACTATTGGTTGACTGACAGGCTGTCAGTGTCCCGACACTGAGTAAACCCACTGAAACAAGCGCAATTTTTGTCATCGTTTTCATGATTATTGTCTCCACACAGAACCGCGATACAGTTATCTTTAACTGCGACAAGAATAAATAATAAAGATGAAGAAACAATGGAGAGTTTTTTCAGACACTGTTCGCTACAATAGTGAAATAAAAGAAAAATTGAGATGAGTGTTTTGAAAATACGCCGGATTCCAATCGCCCTGCGCCTGTTTTTGACTGTGCTATTGACCGCGCTGGTCATTTCCACGGTCAGCCTGTGGGTGCTGCACTGGAATATGCAACGCAATTTCACCAAATACGTGGCCGATGTCGAAATGCAGAAGCTGGATCATGTGATTCATAATCTGGCCGGTGTGTATGGCGTCTATCATGATTGGGGCAATGCCATTCAGGCACAAATCCTGCAAATTGAAGGGCAGGCCGGCCCGGAAGATTATGACCGCCTGTCGCGCTGGTGGTTGCGCCGTCAGTACGATATTGCCTTGCAGCAGCGTTATTTTGAAGAACATACCTTAATGAATGTGGCGCCAACGCTGGCTGAACCAGATCCGCAAAAACGCCAGGCCTCGCAGGAGGAATTGAAATGGCTGGAAATGAATCTGCCTTCCGAGTATCGCCCCTTTGAAGGCCTGAAATTTCCTTTAAGCGCGCAGCAGAATACCACCCGGGTTAATCAGGGCAGTGCCCAGAACCCGCGTCCGAATCAGCCACAATCGGATGGCAAAAAACAGTTTATTTCCATGCCGGACCGTTTGGGTCTTAGCTCGCGTCTGGCTTTATATGATGCCAAGCGTCAGTTTGTGGTCGGTGAGCCGGCAGAAGGACAAATGTCGTATCGCCCGATTTTAATGAACAATCAGGTGGTCGGTTATCTGGGGTTAAAACCGGTGCTGGATCAGGATGATGCACTCAGCATCAATTTCTTCAGTGAACAAAAGCGTTATCTGCTGCTGATTTATGGTCTGTCCTTTATTGCCAGTTTACTGGTGGCCTGGTTATTGGCGACCTATTTTAAAAAGCCGATTCAGCGTCTGCTCCATGGGACCCGTGAACTGACCAAAGGCAATTATCAGTATCAGGTGAAAGTAAACCGTAATGATGAACTCGGTGATTTATCTACAGAGCTGAATCAGCTGGCAGTCATTTTAGATCAGCATGAAACCTCACGCCGGCAGTGGGTGGCTGATACCTCGCACGAATTAAAAACCCCGCTGGCAGTGTTACAGGCCCAAATTGAGGCCATGCAGGATGGTATCCGTAAAGCCACACCGGAACACTTAGATGCGATGATGCGTCAGGTCAGCAGCCTGAAAAAACTGACTCAGGACCTGGCTGATTTAGCCCAGGCCGAAGCCATGCAGCTGAAATTCTATCTGGCCCCAATCAACCCTTGGCAGGTGATTGAACAGGAAGTCGAGAATTTCCGGCCGAAGTTTGAACAGGCCGAGTTAAGTGTGCGTCTAGAAGGTGAAGCTGTGCCTTTACAATTAGATATAGACCGCTTTAAACAAATTATGGTGAACTTGATTGCGAACAGTATTCGTTATACTGAGGCCGGTGGGCAGGTTCATATTCATAGTGAGCAGACGGCAACAGAATGGAGTGTCTATGTCGATGACAGTCCATTTGGCCTGACCGATGAACAGCTGGCCCGTTTAGGCGAGCGTTTTTACCGGGTGGATGATTCGCGTACGCGGAGCACTGGCGGTACCGGTTTAGGTCTGGCGCTGTCTGCTAAAATTGCGCAGGCCATGGGTGGCCAGCTGAGTTTTGCGCATTCGCCATTGGGTGGCTTGCGCTGCAAACTGACTTTCCCGATTCCGACCAAACAATAAAAGGAAAAGATATTCATGAAACATGTCATGCTGGTTGAAGATGAAGTTGAACTCGCTCAATTGGTCCGCGACTATCTTGAAGCTGCTGGGTTTGAGGTCAGTATGTTTCATGATGGACAAGAAGCCTATAACAGCTTTTTGCAGCGTAAACCGAGCCTGATGATTCTGGATCTGATGGTGCCACGTATGGATGGGCTGACCATTTGCCGTAAAGTACGTGAGCAGTCTGATTTACCCATTATTATGGTTACGGCGCGTACCGAAGAAATTGACCGGGTATTAGGCCTGAATATGGGTGCAGATGACTATATTTGTAAGCCATTTAGTCCGAAAGAACTGGTGGCACGTGTGCAGGCAGTGCTGCGTCGCTTAGACCGCAAGGCTGAACCGGAAACCAATGATTTATTCCGGATGGATAAAGCCCAGCAACGCATTTGGTATCAGCAAAAAGCACTGAACCTGACCCCGACCGAATTTCGTTTACTGGAACTGTTTTTAGAGCATGTTGGGCAGGTTTATTCCCGTGCCCAGTTGCTGGACCATATTAACCCGGACAGTTTTGATGTTGCAGATCGGGTGATTGACAGTCATATCAAAAACCTGCGCCGCAAGATTTCCGAAGCGGCAGAAACCGGTAATCGTCATGAGTGGATTCAGGCAGTCTATGGGGTTGGCTACCGTTTTGAATATCCGGAAGATTAATTTCATGCGGAGTGAAAAAGCGAATAGATATGTGCCTATTCGCTTTTTTTATGAGAGTAGGTTGTGCAGTATTTAGGGGCAGGATGGTGATAAATCCACAGACTGATCAAGCATAAGACCAAGATAAAAGGGGGGATTTCTAATATTATAATTTTTAAATGAATTTAATTTTTAACAAGAATATTTTGTAAATTTTAATAAGCCTGAAAATTGAAGTAAATAAAATTCCGGTATAATCCGCAGCCCGCTTTTGGGAATTTTTCTATGCACGTCAATACTGAGCTTGTCGCACGCTTAATTCAGCGCAATATCACCCCCGCGATACACTATTTTGAACAAACCCAGGATAGTTCCCGCCTGGAACATCAGATCAACTTCTGTGTACAGCAGATTATTGTCTGTTTAAATTCCGATACAGTGGCCACCATCAAAGCACTATTGCAGTATTTAATTGCAAAAAGCCAGCACAGCAGTGAACATTCAGGGTGGCGCAAAGCCTTTGAGTTGTTCAATGATAAATATAAAGTTTAATCGCTGATTTTACATACGAGAGACAGGATTAAACTGTGGGCACGATTTATCTCTGTGTTTTTGCCCGAGCTAAACACGCGAGCCTACAGTTTTGAGTAACGCTATACGTTGTCGATCCAGTTTCTTGAGTTTGGACACCACCAACGCATAAGAATTCAGCACTAAATCTTCGATTAAAGCTTCATCCAGCTCTTCATCTTCATACACTGAAATCCAGTGCTGTTTATTCATATGCCAGCCGCTACGAATATACGGATAAATATCACGCAGCATGGCACCATGATCTGGCGCTACTTTTAAATTAATGGCCGCTTGTCCGTGCAGATGAAACTGTAACATAAAGACTTTATCCTGCACTTTAAACACATCACAACCCTCACCAAAAGGCTGGGTTACTGTGACTTCAGGCAGGGTAGTAGCGACTTTTGCCGCAAGTGGATGCAAAGCCATACGCAATTTAGGTTGAAGGGCACTTTGTGGATAATGCTGAAATTATCCACAATTTACCAGGCTAATGTGGATACTTTAAGACGAGCAGCTGACCATCACTTCAGGCACATCGCTTGGCAGCGGCGCTAAATCTTCCGGTTTTTCCAGCGCGGTCTGCCGGGTATAGGGTTGGCTGAGCAGGCTAAATAAACGCTCGACTTCAGAAAAATCATCCCGCTCGGCCAGTTCAATCGCTTTTTGCGCCATATGGTTGCGCAGGATGTAATGCGGATTGACGGCGGTCATGGCGGCATCCAGTTCATCGGTATCCTGATGTTCACGAATACGCTCATATTGCGTCAGGAAGGCTTCAAACTGACGACGGTCTAAGCAATCATCTTTAATCGCTTCATAGTCTTTATGTTGCAGGCGAATAAAGCTTTGGGTGTAGTCCAGCTGTTCGCTTTGCAAGATTCTTAAAAAAGCCATCGCGCAGTCAAAGCTGTCTTTATGGAAGCTGGGTAAGCCCATTTTCTGGTTTAAGCCATGCTTGTAGTGTTCCAGGAAGGTCGGTTCAAAATGAGTTAAACATTGAGCCAGATCTGTTTTCCATTGCTCCTGGTCATCGTCTGCGGGACAAAGCGGAATCAGGTTGTTCAGCCAGGTCCACAAGTTCCAGTGCCCAATACTCGGCTGTTGCTGATAGGTATAACGTCCCTGATAATCGGAATGGTTGTTGATCCAGTTCGGGCGAAAGCGCTCCATAAAACCGTAAGGACCAAAATCTAGGGTAGAGCCGGTGATATTTAAATTATCGGTATTCATTACCCCATGGGCAAAGCCAACCAGCTGCCATTGGGCAATCATCACTGCAGTACGCTGCACCACCTGCGTGGCAAAAGCTAAAACAGGCTGCTCGGCCTTCAGACATTCCGGATAATGCCATTCGATACATTTCTGGGTAAATTCAGGCAGTAAATCTGGCTGATATTGATTGATCCATTCAAAATGCCCCAGCCGAATATGACAGTCCGAGGTACGTAACATCATTGCACCCGGTTCCAGTTTTTCACGCTGTACCCCTTGGGTGGATGAAGTAAATCCCACGGCATTACTGGAAGGTACGCCCAAGGCATTTAAGGCATGACCGGCCAGATATTCACGAATCACCGAGCGTAACACCGCGCGACCATCGCCCATCCGTGAATAGGGAGTGGCACCGGCACCTTTTAAATGCAGATCAATGGTCTGCTGATGCTGGTCAACAATCTGGGCAATCAGTAAACCACGTCCATCACCGAGCTGACCGGCCCATTGCCCGAATTGATGCCCGGCATAAACCATAGCCAATGCCGGAAATTCAGCAAATGTTTTCTGGCCGCTACAGATTTCGACCCACTGTGCTTTGTCTTCATTTGACCATTGCAGTTCATCGGCCAGTGCTGCATTGAAATGCCCGGCTTTGGCGCCTTTTAAAGGCAGCGGTTGTTGCTGGTGATACAGACGGGAAGGCAGGGTAGGATAGCGCGAGTTAAATTGCATTGCAGAACAGCCATTCAGAACAGGCCTTCACTATAACAAACTTGGCTGGAGAAAAGTGTCGTGTTTCCGAATAGAAAAAGCCTCCATCAGGAGGCTTTTTGCAGGGCTTTGGTATTATTGTGAAACCGGATTCTTTTTCAGGTTACGCATCAGAATGTTCAGGGTTTCCCGATGATGGGTTAGACGCTGTTCTACCAGCTGGAATTCAACTTTCAGCTTGTCATCCATTTGATGGATTTTTTCTGCCACCGCCGATTTCTTGGCCTGAATTTCCTGCTCTTTTAACTTGGCCCAGTCATTTAGGGTATGGGTAAAGGCTTCATATTCTTGTGCCAGACGCTGTTTGACGCTGCTGATGTCGTCATTGACATTGTGGCCATATACCGCCAGGTCCTGCTCGGCATATTTGAACTTCATCGCCAGTTCCGCTTTTTTAATATTAAAGCTTGGAATACGGCGCAGGTTTTTTGCCAGACCCAGTTTCGAACAGCTCCAGATTAACCATTTGGTTGGGTCATATTGCCACCATTTCACGCCATTACGGTAATCGTACTGGAAGATATGATGATAGTTATGATAACCCTCGCCCCAGGTGGCAATAGCCAGCCAGAAGTTGTCACGCGCCGTATTTTCGTCGGTATATGGACGTTTGCCCCACATATGACACAGCGAGTTAATAAAGAAGGTCACATGGTGGCTCAGAATCAGACGCATTAAACCGCCTAAAAGTAAAACCCCCCAGATGTCGCCAACAGCCCAGCCAATTGGCAGCAAAATGCCAACATGTACCAGAATCACTAACGGTACATAGTATTTATGCTGGAACATCACCAGTTTGTCATTCAGCAAATCTGGCGCATTTTTATAGTTTGGTTCGGCTGCCGGATAGTCACGCAGCATCCAGCCTAAATGGGCGTACCAGAAACCGTTATTGATCGAATACGGATCTTTATCGACATCATCGACATGACGGTGATGGGTACGGTGACCTGAGGCCCAGAACAGGATACTGTTCTGTACGGCAAAGGTGCCCATAATCATTAAAATGATTTTCAAAGGTAAAGTGGCTTCATAGGCACGGTGCGCCCATAAACGGTGATAACCTGCTGTAATACCCAAGCTGCTAACGCCAAGTAAAACAAACATGCTGATCCAAGCTGCGAGGCTAAAATCATGGTGGTAAGCATATAACGGGATGGCAATGATTGCGACAATTGGCAAGAACACCAGAGCAAAAACGGCAACCCAGTTAATTGGGGCTTTGGGTAGGGGAGCATTCATCTCCAACAGTACTCCTGAAAGCTGGGGAGGTGTAAAGAAGTGCTTAATCCATTACTTTTTGTATGGAATAAGATTTGAGCATATTAGCATGCGCGTTTCGGCGTCACTAGCATTATTGTACAGATGTATTGTACCAAACAGTAACAGAATAAGATTGAAGCTTCATTGATTTTATCGAAGGCTGCGGCATGATAAAGATAAATCCTTGATCAATGCGAAATCAATCACATGAGA
>NZ_JAYJLP010000011.1:0-105411 GCF_051949055.1 Acinetobacter sp. Brlt_5 | reverse complement strand
CGCGCTGATGGTAGTGTGGGGTTACCCATGTGAGAGTAAGTCATCGCCAGCTCATTATTCAAAATCCCCCAAGCAAAAGCGAGGGGGATTTTTTTATGCAGAAAATTTGTGTGCTTAATAAAGCAAAATAAAACTTATGTCTAATGAGAATAATATATAAAACTTTAATTATTAATAGGATTGTAGACTAATGTTCAATTCTTATTTTCTGTAAATTGTGTGAAAGTTGCACCATCTACTCCGCTAGCAAAGTGTGGATGAAGAAGGCTCGAAATGAGGGTCTTCATTATGGGTTGCTATGGAAGTTCACTGAAACACAGACTCACAGGAGGTGAGGAATGACACATCAAACTATTAACGTAAATGATGTCATTGATCACGCAAAATTTAAACCATTTCATTTTAATGTAGTGGCATGGTGTCTACTGATCATTTTATTTGATGGTTATGATTTAGCCATTAATGGTGTGGTATTGCCTTTATTAATGGACGAGTGGGGCTTAAGTGCGGTGCAAGCCGGTATGCTGGCCAGTACTGCATTGGCAGGGATGATGTTCGGTGCCATGATTTTCGGCTCGCTGGCCGACAAAATTGGCCGTAAAAAAGTCATCATGATCTGTATTGTGTTATTCAGTGGTCTAACCTTCGCAGGTGGCTTTGCTTCTAATCCGACAGAATTCGGTATTTTGCGCTTCCTGGCCGGTTTAGGGATTGGTGGGGTGATGCCTAACCTGGTGGCTTTAACCTCTGAATACGCGCCAAAGAACATGCGTAGTACGCTGGTGACCACCATGTTTAGTGGTTATGCAGTGGGTGGTGTGATGGCAGCATTATTGGGTGCCTGGTTAACCCCAAGCTTTGGCTGGGAAATCATGTTCTTTATTGCCGGTATTCCACTGTTGCTGTTGCCAATTATCTGGAAATTCCTGCCTGAATCGCTGATGTTTATTGTGAAGGAGAACAAGCAGGAACAGGCGCGTCCAATCATGGCCCGCTTGGCCCCAGAAGTGCAGATTAGCAATGAAACCAAATTTGAACTGCATCAGGTTGATGTGCCGGAAGCAGCCAACGTGGTAAGTCTGTTCAAACGTGGCCGTGCGTTAAACACCTTATTGTTCTGGTTAGCGTTCTTTACCTGCTTGCTGACCATGTACGCCTTAAGCAGCTGGTTGCCTAAACTGATGATGGCGGCAGGCTATTCAATGGACAATAGTCTGATGTTCATGATGGTGATGAACGTGGGTGCCGTGGTTGGTATTGTCGGCGGTGGTATTCTGGCTGACCGTTTCCATCTGAAACCGGTGTTGATGTTCCTGGGGATTATGGGCGCGATTGTGATGAGTCTGATGGGCTTCCAGTCAAACCAGTTCTTGCTGTACATCTTGGTATTCTTGGCGGGTGCGGCGTCAATCGGTTCACAAATGTTGCTGTATAGTTATGTGGCGCAATACTATCCACTGGCAGTACGTTCAACCGGAATTGGCTGGTCATCTGCAATTGGCCGTATGGGTGCGATTGTTGGACCAATCCTGATTGGTGGCTTACTCGGTATGAACCTGCCAGCACACTTCAACTTTATTGCTGTCGGTTTACCGGTATTGATTACCGCAATTGCTGTAGCGCTAATCATGAGTGAAGATGAAGCAGAACAGATTAAAGCAGGCAAAGCGGCGATTGCCAAAGCCTAATTGGTATTAAATGAAAAAAGCCTCCATAGATTGGGGGCTTTTTTTATGGCATTAAGAAAACAAAAACCACAGATAAAAAGAAACCCCATCATCCTGACGGGGTTTCTTCGTATTTCGTGCTTTAGGTATAACTCCTGTCGTACCTCACGATCCTGGTGCGCAAACTAATTATTGTTGTTTTCCGTTTGGGAAACGTCCTGTTTCCTGATAAATTTAGAATACGAAAATTCTGGGTTTGCTCCTAGCCTCAATTGTCTTCATTCGGTGTAAGCCAAAACGGACAAAGTCCGGCAGGTTACGCAAGTGCTCTTGGTCAAAACTGGCTTTGGGCTACAATCAAAATATTGTCTGTTCTGTTTTAGGAAATGTCATGGCAAAACTACAACAATATTTGACCTGGCCTGCGGCATTGCTCATCGCAGGATTAACCACCGGATGTAATGCCCAGACCGAGCCTGCCAATTCAGCGAAAGCCGCCCAAAGCAGTGAAACTAGCAAGACCAGCCAGTCTTATCAGCTGGAACGGGTGGCGCGCTTACAGGAACCGTGGGCGATGGCTGAGCTGCCCGATGGCCGCTTGTTAATTACTGAAAAGCGTGGACGACTCAAATTGTTTAACCCGAGCAATAAACTGCTGCTTGAGGTTAAAGGTGTCCCCAAAGTTGCCTATGGCGGGCAGGGCGGTTTGGGTGATGTCGCGCTGCATCCACAGTTTGCCCAGAATCGCTGGGTCTATTTAAGTTATGTGGAAGCCGGCACAGGCGGTTATGGCGCGGTGGTGGCGCGTGCCGAGCTGGATTTAAAAGATGCGGCTCAGCCACAATTGAAAAATGTACAGCAGATCTGGGTCCAAGTGCCGAAAGTTCCGGGGCAGGGGCATTATGCCCACCGGCTGTTATTTGATCAGGCCGGCTATTTGTGGGTCAGTTCGGGAGAGCGACAAAAGTTTGACCCGGCACAGGACCTGAATTCCAATTTAGGGAAAATCTTACGTTTAAATGCAGATGGTAGCGCTGCGCCAGATAATCCGTTCCGTGCTCAGGGCCAGATTGCGGCACAGGTATGGAGCTTGGGGCATCGGAATCCCTTAGGTATGGCATTTGACCCGGCGGGGCAGCTGTGGGTAATTGAGATGGGACCCAAAGGCGGAGATGAGCTGAACCGGATTGAAAAAGGCGCCAATTATGGCTATCCGATCGTGTCCAATGGCGATCATTATAGTGGTCAGCCAATTCCGGATCATGCGACCCGGCCAGAATTTAAAGCGCCAGAACTGGACTGGACCCCGGTTATTTCACCTTCGAGTTTAATCTTTTACCGTGGCGATCAGTTTCCACAGTGGAAAAATAAGGCCATTGCCGGAGGATTGTCGTCGCAGGCGATTATTGTGATTGATACCCAGGCTCAACCGGTACGTGAAGTACAACGGCTGGACATGAAACAGCGTATTCGCGGGGTGATTGAAGCGCGTGACGGTCATTTATGGGTGATTGAAGATGGTAAAGGCGCCAGCTTGCTGAAAATGACAGCCAAATAATGAATTCGTAGATAATAAAAAGCCCCGACGTCCTGTCGGGGCTTTTTAGATTCAGTTCTCAGATATCACTCCTGTTATATCTGTGCGTGCATCCTGCATGCGGCTTATGATTATTGTTTTATGCAACGAGACCTCCTGTCCCGGTATGGTTTTAATATACGTCAGGCGATCAGAACCAACCAGCCGCAAAACCCGACAAGTACTGTACGCTCAGGTGTACAACAGCGATTGATTTAAAATAGCGCATCATCCACACCAACCAGAAAATAAAGGACTGAAATAAAAGAAGCCCGAACATCCTGTCCGGGCTTCTCTGGATTCATTATTCCGGTATAACTCCTGTCGTACCGATCAGCATCCTGCTGTTGTTGCTTTTATTGTTATTGTTTTGATTTAAGAGACCTCCTGTCTCTGTATGTGGGTACTATAAAATGAAAGCGCTCTGCGCCCTAGTCGCAGTTCACCACAGCTGCTGTAAGAAAATGCTTACAGGGCTGCTGGCATTATGAGCTGACATATTGAATCAGCTTGTCAACTACCTGTTTCAGGGTCTTGTCATCAAATTCATTCGGTTCAAAGCTTTCGCTACGGTTACGGCTAAAAATATCGCGGATTTCCACCACTGCATTGCTGTCAATCAGTCCCAGCTGGGTGCCGACCTGACGGATCTGGTCAATCGAGCGTGATCCATTGGTGGCACCATAGCCGATATAAGCCGCCGGTTTGCCTTGCCATTCTTTGCCTAAGTAATCCAGCGCATTTTTTAAGGCCGGGCTATAGCCATGGTTATATTCGGGGCTGATAAAAATAAAGGCATCGCCCTGGGCAATTTTGTCGGCCCATTCCTGTTGACGCGGCTGGTCATAAATACCGCTTAGCGGCGGATTCGGACCGGCAAATAGTGGCAGGTTCCATTCTTTTAAATCGACCAGCTCGGTTTGCACGGTACTAAAGTTATAGCTTTTAATGGCCTGCTGTACCCAGTGTGCGACTTTAATAGCGGTACGTCCCTCGCGTACACTGCCGACAATAATCTGAATATTCATATTTTATCCTGTGTTGTTTTTGCTGTAGGGATCAAATTAACGTGAATTGCGTTAGCCTGAATAGAGTCAGTTTGTATTTGCATCATGAAAATGGCATAAAAAAAGCTCCCGAAGGAGCTTTTCAAAAATGCGAACTTTTATTTCAGTTGAATGCCTTGCTGGCCCGCTGGAGTGACTTTAAAGATTTCCACTTCAAAGGTAATATCTTTGCCAGCCAGTGGATGGTTAAAGTCGACTTCAGTGATGTCATCATTGACCGATTTGACCACGCCATACAGGCTTTGTTTGGCCTTGTCTTCAAACTCGATCATGTGGCCTTCAACCGGACGCTGTTCAAACTTGACGGTGTCAAAGGTTTGGACATTTTCCGGGTTCCATGGACCAAAAGCTTCTTCGGGCGGCAGGCTGACGGTACGACGGTCACCAGCACGCAAGCCAAACAGGGCTTTTTCAAAACCCGGTAACAGGCTGCCATCGCCCATCACCAGACTGACCGGTTCGGCACGGCTACGGGTATTGTCAATTTCCGGACCGCTTTCAATGGCCACAGAAAAATGAAGTTCAACTTTAGAACCCGCTTCAATACGAGTGTCTTCGTTCGGATTGATAAATTCAGTCATGTTGCGCCTGCGCACGTTGAATACGGTGTTTTTCCAGGAAAAACGTGTCAATAAGAAGCAAGATGGCGCCTAAGGTAATGGCACTATCTGCAATATTAAAGGCAGGGAAGTGGCTGTTGTTGTAGTAAACATGAATAAAGTCGACCACATAGCCCAGAGCGACCCGATCAATCAGGTTACCAATGGCCCCGCCCAGAATCAGGGCAATGGCCAGCGGTAATACCAGCATGTTCTTTGGCATACGCATCAGCCAGAACACAAAGATCACGGACACCAAACCTGCCAGTGAGGTGAAGAAATAGCGTTGCCAGCCACCCGCATCGGACAAGAAACTAAAGGCTGCGCCATAGTTATGCAGTAATGTCCAATTTAAAAAGGGCAGCACAGGCACCGGATCTGCATAATTCAGATGGGTGACTGCAATCCATTTGGTCCATTGATCCAGAATAATCGCCACAATAGACAGTCCGATCCACCACAAATTGTGTGGATAGAACTGGAATAAGCCCTTTTTCGGTTGTGGATTAGGCATATTTTCTCTCTTCGCCTTGGCCTGTCGGGAGGTTAATAATACAACGACCACATAAACCTGGATGTGCAGGATGTGTATTCACATCTGGCAGGACGTGCCAGCAGCGTACACATTTCTCGCCATCTGCCGCAGACACTTTCACGTTCAGACCGTCAAGATCAGAAGCTTCGCCTTGTGCGGCATCAAACTCATTCACAATCACCTGAGAGGTAATCAGGACAAAACGCAGTTCATCGCCCAGTTTATCCAGCACTGCTTTCAGCTCGGCATTGGCCCACAGCTCCACTTTGGCAGACAGGTTCGAACCGACGGTTTTTGCAGTACGCGCCGCTTCAATAAACTTGTTCACGGCAGATTTTACTGCAATTAAAGTCTGCCATTCGCTTTCAGCCAGCACGTTGGCTTCAGAGGCCACCGGCAGCTCATACCATTCAGCGGTGAATACATATTTTTCTGATTGCTCAGGAATCAGTGGCCATGCTTCTTGGGCAGTGAAGCTCAGGATTGGCGCCATCCAGCGTACAAAGGCCTGTACCAGGTGATACAGCGCAGTTTGTGCAGAATGACGCGCTTGCGAGTCCGCTTTGGTGGTGTACTGACGGTCTTTGATGATGTCGAGGTAGAAACCACCCAAGTCATTAATACAGAAGTTGGTCAAGGCGCTGGTGACGATATGGAAGTTCATATCTTCATAGGCTTTCTTGATGGTTTCTTGTACTTCAGACGCACGTTGCAGGATGTATTGATCCAGCGCAATCAGCTGATCCACCGGCAGGGCATCAGTCGATGGTTTAAAGCCGTTTAAGTTGGCCAGCAAGAAACGCAGCGTGTTACGAATACGGCGGTAACCGTCTGAGGCACGGCTAAAGATTTCTTTACCGGCGGTCATTTCATAACGGTAATCCGCAGAGGCAATCCAGAAACGTAAGCCGTCTGCACCCATGTCTTTAATGATGTCTTGCGGGGTAATGATATTCCCGAGTGACTTCGACATTTTGCGGCCTTTTTCATCGACCACGAAACCATGCGTTAACAAGCCTTTGTATGGCGCACGTTCATTGATCGCAATCGAGGTCAGCAGTGAAGACTGGAACCAGCCACGGTGCTGATCCGAACCTTCAAGGTACAGATCGGCCGGATCTTGCAGCTCTTCACGTTCACGCAGCACGGCATAGTGGGTTGTACCCGAGTCAAACCAGACGTCTAAGGTGTCACGTACGGCGTTGTAGTGTTCAGCATCATCACCAATGAAGTCTTTGGCTTCACGGTTATACCAGCCATCAATACCTTCCTGTTCGATCAGTTTAGCCACTTCTTCGATCAGTTCAGGGGTACGTGGATGCAGTTCGTTGGTGTCTTTATGCACGAAGAACGGGATTGGTACGCCCCAGGTACGCTGACGCGAAATACACCAGTCCGGACGGCCTTCGATCATTGCCTGAATCCGGTTTTTACCCCAATCTGGCACGAAGCTGATCTCGTTTTCAATTGCATTCAGGGCGCCTTGGCGTAAACCTTTGGCATCCATGCTGATAAACCATTGTGGTGTGGCACGGAAGATAATCGGGGTTTTATGACGCCAGCAGTGCGGATAGCTATGCTTGATTGGATGATGTGCCCACAATTTGTTGGCTTCGCCCAGCGCAGCAATAATTTGCGGATTGGCTTTATAAATATGTTCACCGGCAAAAATTGGCGCAGTCGGTAAATACACGCCATTGCCGCCCACCGGGTTGTCGACTTTCAGGTTGTATTGCAGGCCGACTTTATAGTCGTCTACACCGTGGCCCGGTGCAGTATGCACGGCACCTGTACCGCTGGCATCGGTGACGTGTTCACCCAGAATCACCGGCACTTGACGCTCAGTAATTAACGGATGTTGCAGCACCAGATTTTCCAGTTTGCTACCGGCAAACTCGGCCAGCACTTCAACCGAGCTGAAGCCATAACGCTGGGTCGCAGATTCTACCAGTGTTTTTGCCAGAATAAAGTTTTGCTCGGCCTGTTCTTCACCACGCGCCTTGACCAGTTGATATTCAAGTTCGGCATGTAATGCCACGGCTTGGTTGGCTGGCAGGGTCCATGGGGTGGTGGTCCAGATCACGATATCGGTTGAGTCTTTAACGTCAACACCCAAACGTGCAGACAAATCAGCTAAGTCAACCACTGTAAAACCGACGTCAATCGCATCGGATTTTTTATCTTCATATTCAACTTCAGCTTCTGCCAGCGCTGAACCACAGTCCAGACACCAGTTCACTGGCTTCAGGCCTGGCTCGATATGACCGGCTTTGGCAATGGCACCCAGAGAACGGACAATATCTGCTTCCTGCTTGAAGTTCATGGTCAGGTATGGGTTGTTCCAGTCGCCGAACACGCCCATACGGATAAAGTCTTTCTTTTGTAGTTCGACCTGGGTGTAGGCATATTCACGGCAGGCTTTACGGAAGGTCGAAGCATCAACTTTGACGCCGACTTTGCCAACTTTTTCTTCAACTTTCAGTTCAATTGGAAGACCGTGACAGTCCCAGCCTGGCACATATGGCGCGTCAAAACCGTCCATGACACGACTTTTAATGATGATGTCTTTCAGGACCTTGTTGACCGCGTGACCAAGGTGGATTTGACCATTGGCATACGGAGGGCCGTCATGAAGCACATATTTTTTCTTGCCGATACGCGATGCACGAATCTGCTGATAAATGTCATCGGCATACCACTCTTCTAACCATTTCGCTTCACGTACTGCGAGGTTTGCTTTCATTGCAAAGTCAGTACCTGGGAGGTTCAGTGTGGCTTTATAGTCCACTGCATTTTCAGGAGTTTGCTTATCGCTCATGCAAGTTGTCTTCCAATTTAATCAGCCATTTGACTGACACGTTTTACAGTAAAAATGTGAGTTATTCAAAAGGGAATTTTGGGGTGCTGCGGCGAAACTCAAGCAGTTTCTCCACATCATCATCAATTCCAGCTTTTAAGGCTTCAAGCGAAGGATAGTCCTTTTCGCCATGTAAATAGTTTAAGAACGTCACCCGCATTAACAGGCCATACAGATTAGCAGAAACCTCGGGGAAATGTACTTCTAATCGCCATTCCGGATGGTCCTGTTTGATGGCTGGTCGGGTGCCGACATGACCGGCGCCAAACAGCGCGGTCGGGTCATAGCCGGCAATTCCCGGCTGGTTCGGATTCTCTGCCTGAACTTTGGCTTGTAAGGATTCAGTTTCACAGAGCACTTCCACGCCATAAATCCCGTTCAGGCAGGGTTTATGCCGGTTCAGACGGACATTAATGGTTGGAAAATCAATGGTCCGGCCAATCTGGTCGCCGTATTGTACCCGGCCAGTAATGCTATACGGGCGCCCCAGCAATTTGGCTGCCAGCGCTAAATTGCCGGCCTGCAAGGTCTGACGGATCCGGGTCGAGCTGACCCGTTCACCATCGGCCAGAATAGTGTTTAAGTTGGTGACCTGAAAGCCGTATTGCTGCAAAAACTCGCTATTGCCCTGACGGTTTTTGCCAAAATGGAAGTCATCACCCAGCACCAGACTGTGGGCATTGAGTTTATATTTGAGTATGTCGGCAAAGGCTTCGGCGCTTAAGCTGCGGAAATAATTATCAAATTTGGCGACTGCAATATAGTCTACACCCAGCTCGGTTAAGTATTCGACTTTTTCTCTTAAGGAGCTGATGCGCGGCGGTGCCTCATAGCCTTTAAAAAATTCCAGCGGCTGTGGCTCGAAAATCATCACTAGGGTTTTCAGCTGCTGGGCTGCTGCCAGCTGTTTTAGCTGGGCAATCATGGCCTGATGTCCCAAATGCACGCCGTCAAAATTACCGATGGTAACGGCAGTTTTTTCCAGTTGAAAATCAGGCGCTAAAGCATTCAGACGGAGGAGCTGCATGGGCAAAGAATGACGTTATACATTAAGAAAGGCTATATATTGCCATATTCTCACACATTCGTCTTGTTGTTCTGTTTTTATGCAAAATTTTTCTTGCTCATTTTTGACCGGTGCCACAGCACTGGCGGGTTTTTATCAGGAGCGAATGAAAATGGAAACGCGTAGCCAGTACTGAAAAGCTGCATAGATATGAAAAAAAGTGGAGTCGTTGGAAGACCTGTCATTTCAGGGATAGCTTTTATTTTTCTGCCTTTTGCTTTCTAATGTGGCTCCCAGCAACTGCGGTAGAGAAGCAATAATGTCGGATCTGGCCTTAATTATGGCATTGCCGAGTGAATCCAAAGGTCTGTTTGAACAGGCTGGCATCGAGGTGCATTATAGTGGTATTGGCAAGATTAATGCTGCCTTTAAAGCCTTTGAGGTAATTCAGAAAACTGGCTGTAAAACCCTGTTAAATTTAGGTACGGCCGGCAGCTCCTATTTTAATGCGCATGAGCTGGTGGAAGTGACCCAGTTTGTACAGCGTGATATGGATGTATCGCCGTTGGGTTTTCAGGTCGGAGTGACACCCATGGATGACGATCATCCGGCGGAAATTCATTTGCCGCAGCATTTTTCCCATTTACCGGCTGGTATTTGTGGCACCGGTGACAGCTTTGAAACTGGTACACCGAAAGTGGCCTGTAATCTGGTGGATATGGAAGGCTATGCGCTGGCCAAGGTCTGCAAAAAACTGGATGTACGGCTGATTTCCGTCAAATATATTACCGATGGCGCCAACGATACGGCACATCTGGACTGGGAAGAAAATCTGTTGCTGGGGGCGAAAAAATTATTGTCGTTATATCAGCAGAGTGGTTTTTAGTTCGGCGACCATAGCAAACTATGGTCGTATGCCAAAATCATGCTCAATCGTCGATTGATTCTGAGGGAGGTGCGGTATTCAGTTCTGGACGCGGCACAATACCATAAAGCATCAGATGCACGGTATGCTGGATAATGCGCTGCTGCATGCTGCGGTTGCGCAGGGTTTTGCCGGTGACCATTTCCATTTGCGTCGCGAAGTCTGCATAGTTCTGGGTCAGGGCCCAAATATTCAGAATCAGCAGTTCAGGGTCAATATCTTTGGAGATTTTGCCTTGTTCCTGCCAGTTGCTGATGACTTTGGCTTTACGCTTGACCAGTTTTTTCAGCGGACCTTTCAGGATTTCCAGAATATGCGGGGCACCCTGAATCACTTCCAGCGCAAACAGGCGTGAAGCTTTTGGCTGGGTGCGAGACACTTCAATCTTTTGCAATAAGTAGTTGGTGATCGCTTCTTCAGGTTCAAGCTCGGCTTCCAGCATTTGCAGTGGCGCCAGCCATTTCTGTAATACAGTGGTCAGCACTTCTACATATAACGCTTCTTTATTTTCATAGTAATAGAAAATATTCGACTTATGCATTTCTGCAATCTGAGCGATTTCATCTAAGCTCGCCCCATTAAAACCGTATAAGGAAAATACGTCGAGTGCTGCGTTCAGCAACTGATGTCGTTTTTGAGTACTCTTTTTTTGTTCCATTAGCAATTAAAAAACAATGAAAAGGGGGAATCACGAATTGTACGTCAAATCATCAGTTTTGTGCATCCTCGTCTATTGCAAATTATGATAAATGCAGCAGAATTTTGTAGATTAACTAATAATTTCCCCAGGATTGTTAAATTTAAGCCCTATAAAGCACACTTTTTGAGTCTGGTAAAAAATATAACTGAAGACTTGATTTCAAAGATTTTTTATTCTTTTATTTTAAATCAAAATATAAGACATAGTTTATAGAAATAATCCTGCATCTATTCGGGCCTATGTCACAAAAGTTTCATAAACCGAGATGAAGTTTTACCCTTAAATTGAGCCGGAATTTAAGGGTAAAGCGGCGGGGCAAGCTCAGACCAAAATTAATCCTCACGTGGCCAAGACTGCATCTAGCACCTGCTGCTCCAGTTCGGCAAAGGCGATACTTTTTTGTCGTGGACGCGGTAAATTGACCTGAAAGGTTTTGGCAATATGACCACGATCGAGCAGAATAATCCGGTCGGCCAGCTGTACCGCTTCACTGACATCATGGGTGACTAAAATGGCAGTAAAGCCCTGTTCGGTCCAGAGCCGTTCAATCAGCTTCTGCATTTCCAGACGGGTCAGGGCATCCAGTGCGCCCAAGGGTTCATCTAGCAATAAAATCCGCGGTTGATGTGACAGGGCACGTACCAGCGCGGTACGTTGTCGCTGACCGCCAGACAGTTGTGAGGGCCATAGGCCAGCTTTATCTTTCAGACCAACTTTTTCCAGTAATGCACTGGCATGTGCGTACTGGTCTTTGCCCAGACCAAGTTGCACATTCTGCTCGATACTGCGCCACGGTAGCAGACGCGGGTCCTGAAACATCACCCGGATATCATCCGAGGTAATGCCTTCGCGGATATGCCGTGCCGACTTAAATTTGATTTCGCCGTAGCTTGGTTTTTCCAGATCGGCAATTAAACGCAGCAGGGTGCTTTTGCCACAACCACTGCGTCCGACAATGGCCAGAAATTCGCCCGGCTGAATATGCAGGTCTAGGTCTTGCAGCACCTTCACCGAACCATAAAACTTGTGTAACTGCTCAATCAGGATTTCCGCGCCTGCCACCGCCTGCGGCTGAATATCCGGATTGCTGCGCAGTTTCGGGCTGCTGTGCTCGGCATGCAAGCCGGCAATTAAATTACTCATCTTCGCTTACTCCTTATTTCTGGTAACCGGCATGCCAGCGCAGTAAATAGCGTTCCAAAGCCACGGCCAGCACATCGGCCAGTTTACCCAGCAGGGCATACAGCAGGATGCCGACCAGCACGATATCGGTCTGTAAAAACTCACGCGCGTTCATGGTCATATAGCCAATCCCGGACTGGGCGGAGATGGTTTCGGCGACAATCAGCAGCACCCAGACCAGACCTAAAGAAAAGCGCAGACCGACCAGAATTGAAGGCATTGCACCCGGCAAGATAATTTCCTTATACAGCTGCCAGCGGCTCAGGCCGTAGTTTTTGCCCATTTCAATCAGCTGTGGATCGACCGAGCGAATACCATGATAGGTGTTGATGTAAATCGGGAAGAACACGCCAATCGCAACCAGAAATAATTTGGCTGTTTCATCAATCCCGAACCAGAGAATCACCAGCGGAATCAGCGCCAAAGCCGGAATATTGCGGATCATCTGCAAGGTGGTGTCCAGCAGGGTCGAGGCGGTTTTGGAGGAGCCATTTAACAGACCCAGCAGCAGGCCCAAACCACCGCCAATCAACAAGCCGAGGAGGGCACGTCCGGCACTGACCTGAACGTGCTGCCACAGCTCGCCACTGACCAGTAAGCCCCAGAAGGCACTAACCACTGCCGTTGGTGCCGGTAAAATCCGGCTTTCCAGCAGGCCGGTACTTGAGGCCAGTTGCCAGAAAGCAATCAGTAATAATGGCACCAGCCAGGGCAGCACCCGCTGCCCAAATGATGTTCCACGTGAAACTTTGGCCTCTGCCAGCTGCTCCAGGGAAATGGTTTTACTCATCAGGCCGGCTCCTTCAGCTGTTTGCTCGCCTGGCTGTCTGCGGCGACATAGTTATTCGCAACAATTTCCCCAAAAGGACCGGTCAAATTCGGTTGTGCCAGTTTCTTGCGGGTTTCCAGCGGCAACAGCGGGAACACCAGTTCGGCAAAACGGATGGATTCTTCCAGATGCGGATAGCCGGAGAAAATAAAGGTGCTAATACCCAGGTCGGCATATTCCTGAATACGGGCCGCCACTGTTTCAGGGTCACCGACCAGTGCCGTACCGGCTCCACCACGTACCAGGCCTACGCCTGCCCAAAGATTTGGGGAGACTTCCAGTTTGCTGCGATCGCCATTGTGCAGTTCAGCCATACGGCGCTGACCGACGGAATCCATCGCTTTAAACTTGGCCTGTGCTGCGGCAATGGTGGCATCATCGACATACTGGATCAGCGCGTTGGCTGCTTGCCAGGCTTGCTCATTGGTTTCACGTACAATCACATGCAGACGGATGCCATAGTTTAGACTGCGGCCTTTGGCCGCGGCTTTGGCACGTACCGTTTCAATTTTTTCTTTTACTGCTGCCGGCGGTTCGCCCCAGGTTAAATAGGTGTCGACCTGATCGGTGGCCAGCTCAATGGCTGCATCGGAAGAGCCACCAAACCAGAGCGGTGGATATGGTTGCTGGACTGGTGGATAGAGCAGCTTGGCTTCATCGACCTGTAAACGTTCGCCGTGGAAGCTGAACGATTCACCTGTATGCGAGCGGGTTAAAATTTCACGCCAGATGGTGGTGTATTCCGCAGCCGTTTGATAACGCGTGGCATGATCTTCATAGACACCATCACCTTTCAGTTCCTGTTCATCACCACCCGTGACCAGATTCAGCAATACCCGGCCGCCAGATAAACGGTCAAACGTCGCCGCCATACGCGCTGCTAAAGCCGGTGTGGTCACGCCTGGACGCAAGGCCACCAGAAATTTCAGGTTCTGGGTCGCATCAATTAAACTGGCTGCAGTAATCCACGGATCTTCGCAAGAACGGCCGGTTGGAATCAGCACACCTTCATAACCTAAATTGTCCACTGCCACCGCAATCTGTTTCATATAGGCATGATCGACCTGACGGCCACCTTTGCTGGTACCTAAATAACGACTGTCACCATGGGTGGGAATAAACCAGAAAATTTTCATATTATCGTCCTTTATTTCAATGGGATTACTCGGTCATCAATCTGCAGTTGGAGCCGTCCAGACAATGGGCTGGACCTCAATCGGTTTTGGAATCAGCTTGAGCTGATAGAACTGGTCAGCAATTTTCTGCTGAGCCTGAATGACCGTCGGATTTAAGCTTTGAATCGGTGATGGTTTCAGGCGGCGGTCAAAGGCGTTTTTGGCGACCGCCGGGTCCAGGCCGGTATTTTTCTGATAAATTTCTAGGGCCTGAGACTGGTGTTTAACAATCCACTGATCCGCGGCATTCAGGGCCGTCAGAAAGCCGGTGGTGGCCTGTGGATGTGCGGCAATAAATTTGGGATTGGCCACATAAAACGAATAGGTCTGGTCAAACTCACCGGTCTTGATCAGCGGGCGGGCCTGTCCATGCAGTTCAGCCGCAGACAGGAACGGGTCCCAGATGGCCCAGGCATCAATCGACTGCTTGTCAAAGGCAGCACGTGCATCGGCCGGTGGCAGCCAGATTGGCTGAATATCTGACCAGTTCAAGTTGGCTTTGGCCAGCACTTTGGCCAGAAATTCATGGGCATTGGAGCCTTTTTGCAGGGCAATACGTTTGCCTTTTAAATCCTGCAGGGTCTGTATGGCACTTTGCTGCGGCACCACTAAGGCCAGCGAATGGTCGGCATAGACTTCATAGCCGACATAGTTCAGCTCCTTGCCAGCCGCCTGGGCAAAAATGGGCGGGGTATTCCCCACTGAACCATAATCGACTGCGCCAACGGCCAGGGCTTCCAGCATTTGGGGTCCGGCCGGAAATTCTTTCCATTCAATTTTGGCTCGTGGGAACTGCTGTTCCAGCAGTTTTTCATCACGTGCCACCAGTAAATTTAAGGAAGATTTCTGGTAGCCAATAGAAATGGTTTTCACCGCCTGTTCAGTTGAGTTGTTGTCTGTTACCGCCTTGTGGGCTTCCGGTTTCTGGCAGCCGCTGAGACCCAGTCCCAGCGTGGAAATGCCCAGCAGCGCCCAGGTTGTTAATTTACGCATCTTTTATTCCTCATTCTTGTTGTGTCGACTGCGTATTCAGCAGGGCCGCCTGAATCTGAATTTGCTGTGGAATCAGCTTTTGCTGATAAAAGGCATCAGCTACATATTGCTGTTCTTTGGCCACGTCACTAGAGATGGCCTGTACGCCAAAGCCCATACGGGAAATTGAAGTTTTTAAGACCTCGACATCCAGGCCGGTCGGTTTTTGCAGCAGTTGAGCCGCTTCATCCTGATGCTGGACCACCCATTGTGTGGTGCTGTTCAAGCTTTGCACCACGGTGTCTAGAACCTGCGGATGCTGCTCGGCAAACTGACGATCCGCCAGATAGAACTGATGGTTGCTGACCAGATTTTCGCCGGTGGCAATGACCCGTGCGCCAATCTGATGTTCGGCTGCGGCAAAGAATGGGTCCCAGATCACCCAGGCATCCACCGAACCACGTTCAAAGGCTGCGCGGGCATCGGATGGGGGTAAATACACCACTTGAATATCGTGCAGGCTAAGCTGGTTGGCTGCTAACAGCTTCAGCAGCAGATAATGCACATTGGAGCCTTTGTTCAGAGCAATGCGTTTGCCTTTTAGATCCTGCACCGACTGAATGGCCGAATCTTTAGGCACAATTAAGGCCTCAGCTAGCGGCGCTTTAAGCTGGTTGGCCACATAAACCAGTTTGGAATTGGCTGCCTGCGCAAAAATGGGCGGTGCTTCGCCGGCTTCACCAAAGGCCACACTGCCGACATTTAAACCTTCCAATAATTGCGGACCGGCTGGAAATTCTACCCATTTCACCTGTACACCCTGGGCTTTTAGGGCCTGCTCCAGTTCACCGCGCTCTTTGACAATCGGTAAAATGCCGTATTTCTGGAAGCCGATATTCAGGATAATGTTGTCGGCGTCTTTGGGGCTGCTACAGGCAGTCATGAACATGGCACCCGCCACCACGGCAGATAAAATAGCGCTTCGAGTTGAAAAAATACGGCGTAGGCTGCTCATGAAAATACCTGCTCTCGGAAATTAAAAAATTCAAAAGTGGAGAATGAGAGCTACCTTAAAGATTTTTCTTTTTCGAAAAAAATAACAAATCAGGAATTTCTAATCAGGAAAAAAGATAAATAAAGATGTGCAAATCTTATGCATAAATCTGATTTATAAAATAGATAATCTATTAAAAGCTTAAGTGTTAAATTGTTGTATTTAAAATATTTTTATGGAATTGAAGGCGCAGGAATAAGCTTATGCCCATTCCTGCTAATGTAAGATGCAGCAGAATTGGGCCGGCTGCAGATAAGCATATGTCAAATTGAGCTAAAGCCGGCCTTGAACAAGCATAAAGAGCGCATTCTCGCTCTTTTAAGGGCGAGTTAGCTCTTTTTTAGTGACTTGGATTTTTTTGCATTTTTTTCAGAAGTTGGTGTTCTTTGATCAGACTAGGTGAGTGACTTTTTACAGACCAGTGAATTGCGCTGGTAGTTGTATAAGGCTTGGCGGGCATTGGGTAAGTCATCGACACTGGCCGGCTCAAAGCCCTGTTCCAGAAACCAGTGCGCAGTACGGGTGGTCAGAATAAATAGCTGCTGAATGCCAAGACTACGGGCTTTATCTTCCAGATAATGCAGAATCTGGCTGCCGCGATTGGATTTACGATAGGCCGGATGTACCGCCACGCAGGCAATTTCCGCCGAGCGCAGTTCATTGTCGCTGACCGGTAGCGGATACAGCGCCGCACAGGCCAAAATGGTGCCATCACGTTCAATCACCGCAAACTGTTCAATTTCATTTTCCAGCCGTTCCCGTGAACGGTAAACCAGCACACCTTCTTCTTCCAGCGGGCGCAGCAGGCTGATGAGACCACCGACATCCTGAATATTGGCGGTGCGCACTTCTTCATAATGCGCATCGGTAATCATGGTGCCGGCACCATCGCGGGTAAACAGCTCTTCCAGTAGTGCGCCATCAGAGGCATAGGAAATCAGATGTACGCGATTGACGCCCTGAGTGGCAGCATCCTGTGCACCGCGTAAATGCAGGGCCATTTCCGGCTGGCTGGCCTGATACAGACCAATATAATGATTGAGCTGGGATGGGCGGATTTCACGTTGCAGCTGACCCTGTTCATTCAGTAAACCCTGCTGTTTGCCCAAGAAAATCAGCTTGTCGGCTTGCAGGCGAATCGCGGTTTTGGTGGCGACTTCTTCAGCCAGTAAATTAAACACTTCGCCCGTCGTGGAATAGCCGGTCGGACCGAGCACGACAATATTATGATTGTCCAGATGACGCTGAATGGCATCGGTATCGACACTGCGCACTTCGCCGGTCAGCTGGAAATCAACCCCATTACGAATACCATAGGGCTTGGCGGTAATAAAATTGCCCGAGACTACATCAATGCGGGCGCCGTACATCGGCGAGTTGGCCAGTCCCATCGACAGCAGGGCTTCAATTTGCAGGCGAATTGAACCGACCGCATTCATGACACAGCTTAACGATTCGCGCGTGGTAATGCGGCGCTGCTGATGAAACGGGGTGTCGATTTGGCTGGCCTGTAAATTCTGGTTAATCTGCGGACGGGCACCATGCACCAGCACTAGCCGGATGCCCAGCGAATGCAGCAGGGCAATATCATGAATAATATGCTGGAAATTGTCATGCAGGACTGCTTCACCATCAAACATCAGCACGAAGGTTTTGTTGCGATGGGCATTGATATAAGGCGCAGAATGTCGAAACCAGTGCACATATTGCAAAGTTGTGCTGTGTGATGTTTCGGTAGAATTCAGGTGCATGCCGGTCTCAATCAAGCAAAAGTCTTATAGTGGATTCTAATCAAAAAATACCGGGGCGTAAGCTGAAAAAATAAAAAAACACCTGAACGGGGTGGTTCAGGTGTAAAGAGGGAAGGGAAAATGAGACGAAACCCTTAGCCCATAATGCGAATAATCCGGTTGGTACGTTCGTTGATCATCACGTAATCGCCATTAATTTTGTACCACTGCTGATAACGGCCGGTGTTTGGTAAACGGCGCGCTTCGCGGTCACTGACTTTATAACGGGACTGGTCATAGGCACGCGGTAAGGTCTGGCCCACACGCCAGTCACGGCTCGGATTCACGCGCACAACCGGACGTTTATGATCACGGTCCCAACGGCTGTCCTGATGTTTGTAGTGGGTTGTCGCACGACGGTCATGATCACGATGATCAGGCGCAGCCATAGCTGTAGTAGCCATAAACGCACTTAAAGACAGGGCAATGGTGGTTAATACTTTTTTCATGACGCTCACCTTTGAGTCAAACTGTATATCTCTGGAATACCTTCAAATTAACCAGAAAGTTGAGATAAAGGATGAGAGCAATTGAGATGAATTGTGAAAATCATGAAGAAAAAGCGGAGAGCCTGAAAGCCCGCTAGCATCTGCCCTACAGCCAAAATAGCAGTTTGAGGAAGTGCCGATATAAAAAAGCCCAAACTGATGTTTGGGCAACCGAGGAGTGGGACTGAAACGGTTGGAGTGCAGCTTAGAACGACAGGATTTTAAGAATACTGTGGGTATCGGCATTGACCAGAATATAGTCATTATTGACCTTATACCACTGCTGCTTGCGGTCCGGTTTAGGCAGGTTATGTTCTTTATATTCGACTTTGTAGCCATTGCCACGATAATGCTGCGGCATGACATAACCGGTTTGCCATGTATGCTGCTGTAAACGCTGATAGCCCCGTTCTTCACGCTGGCGGCGTTTTTCATAAACCTCTTTCGATTCACGATATTCACGATGTTTTTTGCCCTGACCGTGCTGACGTGACTGTTCATAGCCGCGTCCCGGATTGTCAAATTGAGGTGCAGCCGCAGTGATCCCGCTGGCCAGCAACGCACTGAAAGAGATCGCCATAACTGTCACTATCTTTTTCATGTGAAAAAACCTCGTTTATCGTCTTTTATTTCACTGTGTCTTACTGTACGAAAAAAATGCAGAGAAACTGTGAAGAAAGATCGTTAATTCTTTATCGAAAGCAGAGATATTTTGGATATTATGCTGGAAAAGTAACAGATGATGAAAGACTTATCTGTTGTCACGTGAACTGGTTATACAACATTGGGCGCAAAAAGCCTAGCCCGTATTTCCGGGATTCTGCCCGCAGTCAGTTCCATTGCTGGCTTAAGTCCTGCAGGGAGTCGATGGCATGGGCCAGACATTCGGCCTGTTGGCCATCTTCAAGTACAGCCAATAAGCTGGCGGGCAGTTGTAAGTGTTCAATGGAACGGATAATGTCATTTTTACGTTGCTGGTCGACCATGTGCTACTCCTTCAATTGATTCATTGCGGTTGAGTAGCAGTATAGGTCGGATGTTTTAATTTTAAAAACCGAATAATATTATAAAAATGATTTAAAAATACGATTTACGGTTTGGCAGTGCATAAAATTTAGCAGCGTATAAAAAAGGACCCGCAGGTCCTGGATTCAAGCATGTGTTTAGTAGGCATATTTCAGGTCAGTATAGTCGGTGAGTGACTTCTGGATATGTGCCTGAATAAATTCACGTACATCTTCAGCGCTCATTGGCTGGCCCTGTTTGGTAATCACATGCTCGACCGGGGCTTGGCCATCGACCAGAATCCGGTAGACAAAGTTTTTATAGACGGCATAGTCCTCGGCCTGTTTATAAATACCGGTGACATAGCTGTAGTGATGTTCAAAGTTTAGATCGGTATGCGAAAAGATAAACTGGTCAAACAGTTTCAGGTTTTGCCCGGCCTCGAGTGCCTGCAGCTCATCGAGAATACTGGCTTCAAATTTCATGCCGTATTTTTCAGAAATGGCTTGACCATTAATCAATAAAGACACCATGCCATCTTCATGGGTCGTTACTGTGATATTGCTAAAGTCAGACATGGGTATCTCGGGATAATCAGAAACAGGGCTTTAGTATCGGCAAATTTTGCTGAAATTCAAGCCGACTTAAGCCCAAACCGGTATATTTACGCAAAGTGGAAGCAATTACAGCTTTATGGATGGGCATAAAAAAGGAAGCACAGGGCTTCCTTCATGGATACAGCAAGGGCATTAATCCTGCGCATCAATACTCTGGCCGTTCATGTGCAGACTGTCATCGCCCATTAAATATAAATAGGCTGGCATGATTGATTCCGGTGTCGGCAAGGTTTTCGGGTCTTCATCCGGATAGGCCTTGGCGCGCATGGCGGTGCGGGTCGCGCCCGGATTAATGCAGTTATAACGGATATTCGGATGTACATTTTCCTGGGCAAACAGTTTGCTGACCGCTTCAATGGCAATTTTAGACACCGAATAGGCGCCCCAACGCTCACGTACTTCACGACCGACGCCCGAACTGGCAAATACCACCGAAGCATGTGCCGATTTTTCCAGTAAAGGCAGCAGTTCCTGGGTCATAACAAAGGGTGCACGCAGGTTGACGGCCATCACATCATCCCAGACATCAGCCGGATAATGCACCAGTTCGGTCCGTTCACCCAGAATGCCGGCATTGTGCAAAATGCCATCCAGACGGCCAAACTGCTTGTCGAGCGTATCGACCAGCAATTCATAATCACGCGATGACGCACTGGACAGCTGTAGCGGAAGAATGGCTGGCTGCGGCGCGCCTAAACCTTCAATTTCATCATAGATGACTTCCAGTTTATTCAGGGTGCGACCATGCAGGACAACGGTTGCGCCGTGCAGTGCAAAGCTGATCGCGGCTGCACGTCCAATACCGTCGCCCGCACCTGTAATCAGGATCACGCGATCTTTGAGCAGATCAGGGCGAGGTTGATATTCTGAATATTTCATGATCGACCTCCGTTTTTTTGCTGTAATTATGAAGTGATTGAATGTTGTTGTTGCTGTGACAGCATCTGGTGCAAGACCTGATGTAATTCTGTGACATTATTCACTATACAGTCTGCCTGCCAGGCTGTTAAGTCATCTTTGTGTTGTAAGGGTAAATAGCCATAGGCGGCTAAAATGGTGTACATGCTGGCATTGCGTCCGGCATCAATATCACGTGGATGATCGCCGACATAAATACACTGCTGCGGTTCCAGTCCCAGCTGTGCTGCGGCCAGATACATCGGTTCCGGATCGGGTTTGGTCTTGCTGACATCTTCCGGGCAGACCAGTACCGCACAGCGTTCGGTCAGGTTCAGGGCTTTTAACAGCGCTTCACTGAGCCAGCGTGGCTTGTTGGTGACAATACCCCAGGGAATTTGCTGCTGTTCCAGCTGCTCTAGCAGTGGATACATGCCTTCAAACAGGTCGGTTTCTACCGCAATATCGGCGCCGTAAAGGTCTAAAAAGCGCTGGCGATGGCCTAAAAAGACCGGGTCTTCCACTTCCAGCTCCGGATATACCAGCTTGACCATGGCGCGTGCGCCTTCAGAGACTTGGGTGCGAATCTGCTCGGCGGCGACAATGTCACAGCCTTTATCGCGGCACATGTCCTGAATAATGCGGATAAAGTCGGCCGCGGTATCAATTAAGGTGCCGTCGAGGTCAAATAAAACCGCTTTCATTGGCCACCTTCATTCAGGGTATGCACCATATAGTTGACATCAACATTGGGCGCCAGCCAGTAGCGTTTGGTCAGTGGGTTATAGTGCAAACCGGTCATATCTTTCAGTTTCAGGCCGGCATTGCGAATATCGTGTGCCAGTTCGGACGGCTTGATAAATTTATGATAATCATGCGTGCCTTTGGCCAGCATACGCAGCACATATTCCGCGCCAATAATCGCAAATAAATAGGCTTTCGGATTACGGTTAATGGTCGAGAAGAACACATGGCCGCCCGGTTTGACCAGCTTCTGGCAGGCCTGAATAATTGAGGCTGGATCGGGTACATGCTCCAGCATTTCCATACAGGTCACCACATCGTACTGGCCAGCCTGTTCTTCTGCCAGTTGCTCGACCGGAATCTGGCGATATTCAATATTTTCGACGCCTTCCTGCTGGGCATGTAAACGTGCCACATTCAGCGGCGCCTCGCCCATATCAATCCCGAGTACATCGGCACCACGGCGCGCCATGCTTTCCGAAAGAATACCGCCGCCACAACCGACATCCAGCACTTTTTTGCCAGCCAGTCCGCCTGAATGTTCATCAATCCAGTTTAAACGGAGCGGGTTAATTTGATGCAAAGGGCGGAACTCAGAATGCTGATCCCACCATATAGCTGCGAATGCTTCAAATTTGGCAATTTCTTGCGGATCAACATTCAGTTGCGACATTGGTGTCACCTCAATCAAGTTATTATGATTTCAAAAAGTCTATGCTGTTTAGTGTAGCGTTTATTCTGGAAAAAGCGATAAAAGCCGTAAAAAAGTTCACAGAAGCAAAACGAAAACGGCATAATTGATTTATAGTGTTCGCATAAGCTAATCATAACGATTTATGAGGACAATAAGTTCAATGAAAAAGTTTCTTTTGGGTAGCCTTGCAACCGCAATGTTTGCAATTTCAAGTGGCGCATGGGCGGCCAATTTTGTTGAAGGCCAAGACTATCGCGTACTGGCCAATCCGGGCAAAGTCGATGTGCCGGGTAAAATTGAAGTCCGTGAATTCTTCTGGTATGGCTGTGGCCACTGCTTTACCTTGGAGCCGCATATGCAAGCCTGGCTGCGTAAGCTGCCAAAAGATGTGAACTTTGTGCGCACTCCGGCTGCCATGAACCAGGTCTGGGAAATGAATGCGCGCGGCTATTATGTGTCGGAAGCACTGGGTGTCCGTAAACGTACCCACTTGCCGTTATTCCATGCCATTCATGACAAAGGCCAGCAGATTTTTGACCAGAAATCCCAGGCCAAATTCTTTGTCAAATACGGTATTCCTGAAGCCAAGTTCAACAGCATGTTTAACTCTTTTGCGATTACCTCCAAAGTGGCACAGGCCAATAAACTGGCGCGCCAATACCAGCTGACCGGTGTGCCGGCAGTGGTGGTTAATGGTAAATATGTGGTGTCGGGCGATAACGGCAAAGTGATTCAGGTGGTGAATTACCTGGTCGATAAAGAACGTAAAGCCAAATAAAAGCCCAACATGATGTTAAAAACCCGCTGTTTAAAGCGGGTTTTTTAGTGCTGCGTTTTCATGCATTGTGGTGCTTGGGCGTTCCCAATGGCTGATACCACGAAACAGTAATTGCACCTGGATAATGGTCTGCTCGGTAAACTGTTGCTGCTGCTGGCTTAGGGCCTCACCTTCAAACTGGCGACTGAGGCCAATCCAGCTCATGGCCCAGTTAAAGGACAGGTTAATTAAAATATTGGCCAGTACTTTAAAATCTTCCGGGTGTTCAAAATGCTGTACGCTTTCGACCCGTTTCAGGTCGTTGGCAAAATCATCAATTAAAAACTCGATTTCCCGGGCAATGGCCTGACGCACCGTGGCCGAGCCGCCCCAACGCTCGGCAATTAAAAAAATCCATTGCTGCGGATGCTGATCCACCGCCTGAAAAAACAGTTCGACGCTGGTCCGGGTTTTGGCATTGGGCAGATATAAATAGGCCTGACCCAGCTGATGCAGAATGCTTTTTAAATGCAGCGCCACCTGATCGACCAGTTCTGCACCGAGTTCATCCATATCCTGAAAATGCCGGTAGAACGCCGTTGGCACCAGCCCGACATGGCGGGAAATCTCCCTTAAGCTGATGCTGCTAAAAGAGCGCTCGGCAGTACTTAAGGTCAGGGCCGCATCTAAAATGGCCTGACGACTTTGCTGCTTACGTTCTTCCCGAATCGACATGTCACATCCCTGATACTGTTTAAAAATTCATCTCTGTGGCTATTATAGAGCAGAATCGGCCCGGGCAGCAGCCATGCTGTTGCATTAGCTGTGTAGGGCCCGCTTTTCTGTGGCGAGATTGTGTAAAAGCCGACCCGGGGACAAAACCTGTGCGCTTGCATCTGCTATACTGGCCGACAATTTATTTGAGTCAAAATAAGGACAACTTATGCGTATCGACCAACGTACCCTAGATCAATTGCGTGATGTCAAAATTACCCGTAATTACACACGTTATGCGGAAGGTTCTGTCTTGGTTGAATTTGGTCATACCAAAGTGCTGTGTACTGCCAGTATTGATAACTCGGTACCGCGCTTTTTAAAAGGCAAAGGCCAGGGCTGGGTAACTGCAGAATATGGCATGTTGCCACGT
The DNA here is from genome assembly GCF_051949055.1 of Acinetobacter sp. Brlt_5. Classification (NCBI taxonomy): domain Bacteria; kingdom Pseudomonadati; phylum Pseudomonadota; class Gammaproteobacteria; order Moraxellales; family Moraxellaceae; genus Acinetobacter; species Acinetobacter sp. Brlt_5. The sequence goes on along the minus strand of NZ_JAYJLP010000011.1, from coordinate 81,128 downwards.
TCTACCCATACGCGTAGTGACCGTGAAGCGGCACGGGGTAAACAGAGCGGCCGGACCCAGGAAATCCAGCGCTTAATTGGCCGCAGTCTGCGTGCCATGGTCGATCTGAAAAAACTCGGTGAAAATACCATTACCATTGACTGTGATGTAATTCAGGCCGATGGCGGTACCCGTACTGCCGCAATTACCGGTGCAGCGGTGGCGCTGGTCGATGCCATGAATGTACTGCTGGAAAGCAAAAAAATTAAACAGGACCCGTTAAAAGGTCTGGTCGCTGCTATTTCTGTGGGTATGTATCAGGACGAAGTATTGCTGGACCTGTGCTATGAAGAAGATTCAAACTGCCAGACTGACCTGAATGTAGTGATGACCCAGGCCGGTGAATTTATTGAAATTCAGGGCACTGCTGAAGATAAACCATTTACCCGTCTGCAATGTAATGCCATGCTGGAAATGGCCGAGCAGGGCATTCAGGAACTGATCAAAAAGCAGCAACAGGCCTTGGGCTGGTAAACACTGCAAGATCAGAACAATATATTTATAAAACGCATCTCCGGATGCGTTTTTTTGTGATTGAAGCAAACGTAACCAGCGGCTGTGCGCAGGTTCATCTTCATAACAAAAACCAACATGCTGAAACCGAGCTTCATGGCTTACTAAAACTCGCAGTGATTTTTTTAAAACAGCAAAAAAGAGGGATGTACCATGAAATACTTGATGATCTTACTGGCGATGGGCGCCTTTGGTTTAAGCGCGTGTGATACGGCCAATGACCGTGATGGTGATGGCACCATGCTGAATCAGGACCGTGATGGCGACGGCCGTGCAGATGATTAAAGTCTTGCGGCCATCGACTCACCCTAAATGAATAAAAAAGGTGCCTCATGAGGCACCTTTTTTCGTTATCGACAAATATCGAATTGCGATTAAGCATTAAAACGCATGGATAAATCGACCGCTTTGACATCTTTGGTCAGAGCGCCCATAGAAATATAATCGACACCAGTGCTGGCCACTTCACGCAGGTTGGCAATGGTGATATTGCCCGATGCTTCCAGTTTGCAGCGACCGGCCACATGCTTGACTGCATCAATCATCTGTTGCTGGCTAAAGTTATCCAGCATCACGATATCGGCCTGAGCGTCCAGAGCCTGATTCAGCTCATCCCAGGTTTCAACTTCTACTTCCACCGGTTTGCCCGGTGCAATTTGATGGGCTTTGGCAATGGCCTGGGCAATACCGCCAGCAGCCATAATATGGTTTTCTTTAATCAGGAAGGCATCAAACAGCCCCAGACGATGGTTTTGACCGCCGCCTACAGTGACCGCATATTTTTGTGCAATCCGCAGACCCGGCAAGGTTTTACGGGTATCCAGCAGTTTGGTGTGCAGGCCATCGAGCTGTTTCACATATTCGGCGGTTTTGGTGGCCACGGCCGATAAGGTCTGGACAAAGTTAAGGGCAGGGCGCTCTACGGTCAATAAACTGCGTGCAGAACCGGCCAGCTTTAAAAAGGCTTCATTGGCCGCCACGCGATCACCATCCTGTTTCAGCCATTCAATCTGAACGCTTGGATCGTACTGCTGGATTAAGGCATTCACCCAAGGCTGACCAGCCAGCACCATGTCTTCACGGCTGATAATGGTGGCGGTGGCCTGTTCATCTTCCGGGGTAAGTAAAGCGGTAATATCTGCCTCGCCAATATCTTCCTGCAGGGCCTGCTGAATATTGATCTGGATAGATTGCTCCAATAAAGATTGTGGTATGCTCATTGCCTGTCCTTATCTCTTTACCCATGAAAATTGCGCGATATATTAGCACTGTTCGGCTGGCCCGATGCGCTTTTTCGCGGCTTTTTTGTCTGATTTGAGATTTTCAGCTGAAAGTTTTAGGATGGGCTAAATTTTTATACTGAAAAAAATATCAGGATCATTCTATGCAGCAGGCGGCTTCTTTTCAGGTCATCCAGGGACAGTTAAAAGGTGCGCGGCAGGTGCCTTCACCGAATTTTAACCAGCGTCCGCAGCAGACCGAAATTCAGCTGGTGGTGATTCACAATATCAGTTTGCCGCCATCACAGTTTGGCGGCGGTTATATCGAACAGTTTTTTCAAAACCGGCTGGACTGGTCGGCGCATCCTTACTTTCAGACCATTGAAGGGATGCAGGTCTCGGCGCATCTGCTGATTTTGCGTAGCGGCGAAGTGCTGCAATGTGTCAATTTCAATGACCGCGCCTGGCATGCCGGACGTTCCAGTTATCTGGCCAAGCCGGAATGTAATGATTATTCCATTGGTATTGAACTGGAAGGCAGTGATGATCTGCCCTTTGAAGCGATCCAGTATCAGGTACTGGCGGAAGTGGTGTCGGCCTTGCAGCAGGCCTATCCGAAAATCCAGCGTCATCTGGCTGGACATTCCGATATTGCCCCGGGGCGCAAGACCGATCCGGGACCTTATTTTGACTGGAGCCGGTTCCGGTCTTTACTGCGTGACTGCAACAGCAGGATAGAAGCAGCATCTTCATCAATTCATAACGAAACTTGTGCTTAGGTTTCTTTACAATAGCGGCTAAATTTTTATTTGGGTGGTTCCGATGGCGCTTTGGCGATCGACCTTTATTGTCAGTGCGATGACCATGCTGTCCCGGGTGTTGGGACTGGTGCGGGATATTGTGTTATTAAATGTGTTTGGTGCGGGAAAGGATTTCGATACCTTTGTGGTGGCCTTTCGTATCCCGAACTTTTTCAGGCGACTGTTTGCTGAAGGGGCATTTTCCCAGGCCTTTATTCCGGTTCTGACCGAATATAAAACCAGCCGCACCCATGCCGAAGTGCAGATTCTGATTAGCCGGGTGTTTGGCTGTCTGGCCTCGGTGATGAGCCTGCTGACGCTGGCTGCCATGGTGGCAGCGCCGGCGGTGATGTACGTTTACGCACCAGGTTTCCATAGCGATCCGGAAAAATTTGCGCTGGCCACGGACATGTTCCGCCTGACCATTCCCTATTTGCTGTTTATGTCGCTGACCGCTTTTGCCAGCAGCATCTTAAACAGTTATGGCTCCTTTACCACGCCGGCCTTTGCACCGGTGCTACTAAATCTGGCCATGATTGCCGGAGCCCTGTGGCTAACGCCGTATATGGCCGAGCCGATTATGGCCTTGGGCTGGGCGGTGATTATTGCCGGAGCCTTGCAGCTGGCGATCCAGATTCCGGAATTATGGCGTAAAAAGCTGCTGATTCCGCCAAAAATCGACTTCAAGCATGAAGGCGTTGAGCGCATCATGAAGCTGATGCTGCCGGCCCTGTTTGGGGTATCGGTGACCCAGATTAACCTGTTGCTGAATACCATCTGGGCGTCATTTATGCAGGATGGTTCGGTATCGTGGCTGTACAGTGCCGAACGGATGACCGAGTTGCCGCTGGGCCTGATTGGGGTGGCAATTGGTACGGTGATTTTACCATCCTTGTCGGCGCGCCATGCCGAGCAGAATCAGGAAAAATTCCGTGGCATGATGGACTGGGCGGCGAAAATTATTGTGCTGGCTGGTGTGCCTGCCAGTATTGCACTGTTTATGCTGTCGACCCCAATTATTCAGGCCCTGTTCCAGCGCGGCCAGTTCACCTGGGAAGATACCCAGATGACGGCCTTGGCCCTGCAATGTATGAGTGCCGGGGTCATCGCCTTTATGCTGATTAAAGTTTTTGCTCCGGGCTTTTATGCCCAGCAGGATACCCGCACCCCGGTCCGGGTCGGTTTAATGGCGGTGGCAGCCAATGCCATTTTAAACGTGGTGTTTATTGGGTTATTTAAACTGATTGACTGGGAAGCCGAGCACATGGCGCTGGCACTGGCGTCTTCAGGTTCTGCGCTGGTCAATGCCGGTATGCTGTATTTCTATTTGCATAAACGCGATATTTTCCGTTTTGGCGGGCACTGGAAAAAACTGCTGTTCCAGTTTGGCACGGCCAATGCGGTGATGGTGGCTGCCTTGTGGTACGCTTTGAGCTGGTATAACGGTGATGTATCGCAGTGGATGCGCGTGCTGGAAGTTTTGCTGCTGTGTGTGGTGGGTGTGGCAGCGTATGCTCTTGGTCTGCTGGCCACCGGTTTCAGACCGCGTCATTTAAAACCTTAATCCGGTAGAGCTGAACACGAAAGATGTTCAGCTCCTATAAAAGAACCCTTTGAGCCGTTGAGTCTCAAAGGGTTTTTTTATGGGCTTTTATTGCACGATGCTGCTGCACGAGCAGCGCAAGCGTCTTTATTTATTGATCACTTCCAGCAGTTCGACATCAAAAATCAGGGTGCTGTTCGGTTCAATCGCATCGCCAGAACCAATCTGGCCATAGCCCAGATTCGCCGGAATAAAGAAGCGGTATTTGGCTCCTTCACGCATCAGTTGCAGCCCTTCGGTCCAGCCCTGAATGACTTGTGTGACCTGAAATTCAGCCGGTTGCTGACGCGCCATCGAGCTGTCAAATACAGTGCCATCAATCAGGCGGCCTTCATAATGCACGCGTACTTTGGAGCTGGCCTTCGGTTTTTTTCCGGAACCGGATTGCAAGACCAGATATTGCAGCCCCGATGAAGTGACTTTCACCCCATCCTTACGCGAGTTTTCTGCCAGAAAGGCCTTGCCAATCATGTCATTGGCTTCAGCGCGCTGTTTCAGCTCAATCAGCTGTTTGGCTTCGGCCTGCTTTTTGAACTGGGTCAGAATACGGGCCATGTCTTCATCGCTCAGGCTGGCTTGCTGGCCCAGTGAGGCGGCTTTTAAACCCGCCACAAAGGCATCCAGATCCATACCTTTTAAGGTGTCGACATTGCTGCGCCCCATTAAATAACCAAAGCTGTAGCCCACCTGCTGTTCAGTGGAGCTTTTGGTGGTCACCGGTTGAGCCAGTGTGGCCGCGCTACACAGGGCGAGGCCGAGCAGGGTGATCGTTTTTTTCATATTATGGGTCCCTAAACAACGAAGGAGAGCCAGGCTCTCCTTGTTTTTATTTTACTTCAATCAGCTCAACATCAAAGATCAGGGTGCTGTTTGGTGGAATCATGCCCGGCACGCCCTGTTCGCCATAACCCAGTTGTGACGGGATATACAGTGTGGCTTTCGAGCCTTCTTTCATCAGTTGCAGCCCTTCGGTCCAGCCTGGAATCACCTGGTTTAACGGGAACTCGATTGGTTCACCACGTTCGACCGAGCTGTCAAATACTTTGCCATCAACCAGTTTACCGGTGTAGTGTACTTTCACTACAGAGCTGGCTGTTGGCTGTTTGCCATTGCCTTGCTGGGTAATTTTATATTGCAGACCTGACGCGGTGGTTTGTACCCCTGCCTGTTTGGCATTTTCAGTCAGGAAGGCATCGCTGGCCGTTTGTGCCTGCTGGGCCTGATCAGCCTGTTTTTGTTGCAGTTCCTGCTGGAACTGTTCATAGGCCTTTTGTAATTCTTCTTCAGTATAGGCTGGCTGCTGACGCGCATGACCTTCACGGACACCAGTCACAAAGCTGTTAATGTCCAGCTCTGGTGGAGTTTGATGGGCAACTTCATAGCCTAATGCATAGCTGATTTTTTCAACCGCAGACGCATTTGCAGATGCTTTTGAGGATACAGTGGCAGGGTGTTGAGTTGCATAATAAACAGGAACAAGTGCAGCACCGCCTAAAATTACAGCAACAGCAATGGGTAAGGCTTTACTCATAGGTTTTCTCAAATCATTTTATCGTGTCAAAGCTGCTTTCATGTTAGCAGACTTTTTGAATCAAACCGCTGACATCAATCATTCGGTTTGGCTAATTAATATATGCGCATCGTTAAGAATATGCCATAACAGACTGAATATCTAACACATTTTTTATACAATCGGGGCCAGCCGCAGAGGCGGCCCAATTTATTCGTGAGTAATTGTATCTATTATAGATTTGGCTTCAAAGCAGATTAAAAATCTGCTTTCAGCACCACCCGGTAACGCGCCCGGCCCGCATGTAAATGTTCAATTGCCTCGTTAATCTGCGACATCGGGAACACTTCAACCTGCGGCGCCAGCTGTTTGCGGGCGGCAAATTTCAGTAACTGGCGCAAGGTCGATGGTGAACCGGTCGATGAACCTGTCACCGCTTTGCCACCACCAATTAACGCACCAGCCGAGACCTGTAACGGCTCTAAGGTCAGGCCCAGCATATGCAGCGTACCATTTGGTGCCAGGGCAGACAGATATACCGGCCAGTCCAGGCTGACATTCACCGTACTTAAAATCAGGTCAAACTTGCCGCGCTGGGCTTTCAGGGCAGCGCTGTCACGGCTATTCACCACATGATCGGCGCCCATGGCTTTTAACTCTGCGGTTTTCTCCAGGTTGGAACTGAAGGCCGTAATTTCACAGCCCCAAGCTTTGAGCAGTTTAATGGCAATATGCCCAAGGCCGCCAATTCCAATCACCCCGACATGATGCACCGCCTGAATCTGGTGCTTAATGATCGGATCAAATACGGTAATACCGCCACAGAGCAGCGGGCCGGCACTTTCCGCATCCAGATCATCCGGTAAGGGAATGACCCATTGCCAGCCGGCGCGGACCTTATCGGCAAAACCGCCGGCATGTCCGACAATGGTGGCGACACTATCGCCGGTACATTGCACCTGCCGGCCGGACAGGCACGGATCACAGTGCTGGCAGCTTTCTGCCGTCCAGCCAATGCCAACGCGCTGGCCCACAGATAATCCTTTGGCTTCACTTCCTAACTGGACAATGGTACCAATAATTTCATGCCCGGCCACCACCGGATAGACCGAAGAACGCCAGTCATTGTTAATCACCGATAAATCGGAATGGCACAGGCCACAATATTCCACCTGAACTTCGACCTGATGCGGCAACAGTTCGCCAGCATCAAACTGATATGGCACCAGCGCTTCGCCGGGTTGCATGGCGGCATAGGCACGAATGGTAGTGTTGCTCATGATGAGTGCTCCTCGGCTAAAGGGGGAAGAGATTTAAAGGCGCAGTGATCTTCATGGTCGTTGACCATGCCGACGGCCTGCATAAAGGCATAACAGATGGTGGGGCCAACAAATTGAAAGCCCTGCTTTTTTAAAGCTTTAGACAGTGCCACACTGGCTGCAGTATAGGTCGGGGCGCTGCGATAATCGGGCACGGTATGCTGCTCGGGCTGATGATCGACAAATTGCCACAGCCAGTCGACCAGATTGATACCTTGCTGCTGCAGCTGGAGCCAGGCCTGAGCATTGGTGCGGATGGCTGCGAGTTTGGCCGGATGCCGGATTAATCCGCGATCCTGTAATTTGTCCTGCAAGGCCTGATCAGACAACGCGGCAATATCGGCAATGGAATATTGAAAAAAATGCTGACGGTAACATTCGCGTTTTTTGAGCACGGTAATCCAGGCCAGACCGGCCTGCTGGCCTTCCAGACATAGCATTTCAAACAGCTGCGCTTCATCGTGAAGCGGGCGGCCCCATTCCTGGTCGTGGTAGGCGATATAGAGCGGATCTTCGGAGCACCAGCCGCAGCGTATTCGATCCATAGATGATGCTCCTGTACGGGTTTAAAGCTGGAAATGAACCCATTGATCCTGACGGTTATCCCAGTAAGACAATTCCGCCTGAGGCAGATCGGCAAAGGCAATCCAGACATCCTTGCCGGATTTATCGGCATAGCCGGTGCTGATCAGAAGTGCATCTTCAGTAATTTCCATGATCCAGCCCTGATGACTCTGGCCGTTCAACATAATTTTCTGTTGATTCCCGGATTCGGCAAATTCGACCAGTCGATTGATCAATGCTTCTGACATGTACACTTCCTAAAGCAAACTAACGTAAATAGGGATAGGGATTGACTGCACCGCGACCTTTGCCATTTAAATACAGGCCATAATGCAGATGCGGCGCGGTATGGCGGGCGTTGCCGCTATTGCCGACATAGCCAATGAGATCGCCTTTCTTGACATAATCTCCGACCTTCAGGCCACGTTTATGCCGGTCCAGATGGGCATAATAATGCCAGCTGCCGCCCGGTCCCAGAATCCATACCACTTTACCACCCAAATTGTTATTGCGTAAGTCGGCAATGAGGCCTTCGGTGGCGCTGTACACCTTGCTGCCGCGTGGCGCTAGAATATCAATGCCTTCATGCAGGCGACCGCGACTGCGTGACGCGCCCCAGGTATCTTGCAAGTGCTGACGTTTGACGCCCTGTACCGGCACTGGCAAGCGGGTTTTAAGTGGCATGTGCTGCAGTTTTTTGACCATGGCCGGCGGTAGGGGCGCCGCAGGTTTTTTCGGTGCCGAGGTACAGGCTGCTAGCAGAATCAGACTGAAGAAAACACAGCAGAGTGAAATCGAGCGAAGCACAGCATCTCCCTGATGATTATTATGTCGATGGTATTCGAATTCCAGTCTTTGACTATGTCATAAATCGGCGGCCGAGATCAATTTTTTCATGGCGGTCGGCAGTCCACGTGCAGTAGCCTGTGCCGGCGTCATCCATTCGGCGTCCAGCTCAATCGCCAGATGTTCCTGCTGGTCCGGCTCGACCGGAATTACACTGGCATCCAGCAGCCAGGTAAAGTGGGTAAAGCTGTGTGAAATCTGCAGCTGCTGTTGTCGCTGTTTCAGGCCCAGACGCTGACAGAGCACCTGAAACTGCGCTGGATCATCAATAATCGGCAGGCACCATAATCCGCCCCAGAGGCCGCTATTTGGCCGCTGCTGCCATAGCCACTGGCCATCACTGTGTAAGAGCAATACCTGGGCCTGTCTCACAGGCACCGCTTTTTTCGGTTTTTTAAAGGGTAATTCGGCTTCTAGGCCCTGCTGGTGAGCCTTGCAGTGCTGCTGCATCGGGCAGTACAGACATAAGGGTTTTTTCGGGGTACAGATGGTGGCACCGAGGTCCATAATCGCCTGGGTGTAGTCATGATTACGTTCGGTCGGGCACAGCTGTTCTGCCAGCTGCCACAAGGCCCGTTCATGTACCGGTTTGGACAGATCATCTTCAATGGCAAAAAAGCGCGCCAGCACCCTTTTGACGTTGCCATCCATAATCACGCCGTATTGTCTGAGGCCCAAAGACATCAGTGCGCCTGCGGTCGAGCGGCCAATGCCGGGCAGGGCCATCCACTGTTCCAGATTTTCCGGAAAATGTCCTTGCTGGGCCACTATGCCAGCTGCTTTATGCAGATTGCGTGCCCGAGCATAGTAACCGAGTCCGGCCCAGTATGGCGCCACTTCATCCCAGGAGGCACGGCCTAAGCTTTCCACATCGGGAAAACGCTGAATAAAACGTTCGAAATATTGCAGCACGGTTTTGACCTGGGTCTGCTGCAGCATGATTTCCGATACCCAGACTTTATACGGATCATCGGCCACCTGCCAGGGCAGGTCATGGCGACCGTGTACATCAAACCAGGAAAGCAGGGCGTGGGAAAAAGAAAAGGCAGACATGAGAACCGGAACTGTTAAGCAGGCGCCTAGTATACCCAAATCTTGCCGGCGCAGCAGGCAATAAAAAAGGTGATGCAATAGCATCACCTTCTGTTTTGGTCGCGGCAAGGCTTAGATGCTGCCGCTCATCCCCCAGCGTTGGTCCAGCTTGAGGATTTGACCTTCATAGCGTGGAATAATGTGGATATGCAAATGCTGCGATGGGCTGCCAAACACATCGCCATCGTTAAAGCCGACATGAAAGCCCGCCGGTTGATGGCGCAGCTGTAATTCATTCCGCGCCAGTTCCAGCAGCGACATCAGGCTTTTACGTTCTTTGTCGGTAACATCAAAAAAAGAACTGACATGACGTAGAGGGATAATGACACAGTGGCCTTTAGACAATGCGTTCGGTTCAGGTAGAATCACGCCATAATCATTTTTGGCAATGACATCATATTCATCAAAGTTGCAATATGGGCAGTCTTGTTCGGTCATTCTTCTATCCTCTATTCAAATTCATTAATCTTTTTCAATATATGGCCTCATGCCAGAATCAGGCCAAACGGCGTTGTAATAATTGGTACATGGCATCCAGGCTTTGCTGTTCTGCTACCGGGCTATAGCCGAGGTCGACGCCATTGGCTTTGGCACGTTCATCGGCCAGCGGGTTACTAAAGCCGTGCTTGGCATCTTCAAACACAATCACGTCATGTTCTACCTGGGCAGCGTGCATTTCTTCACGGAAGCTGGCCACATCATCCAGCGTTACCATGCTGTCCAGTTCACCATGCAGCACCAGAATTTCTGCCTGTACCTTGCCTTCCTGCGCTGGTTCTCTGGCCGCCAGAATGGCATGGAAAGTCGCAACGGCTTGCAGGTTGGCGCCTGAACGGGCCAAATCCAGCACCACTTTGCCGCCATAACAGAAGCCAATGGCTGCCAGTTTAGCCTGATTTACTTCCGGTTGGGCAGCTAAAGTGTCCAAAGCCGCAGACGCACGAGTCACAATGGTATTCGGGTCTTCAAAGGTCTGGCTCATCCATTCATTGGCCTGGGCAGCCGTGGTGGTATTTTTCTTGTCGCCATACATATCAATGGCCAGGGCGGCATAACCATGTTCTGCCAGTTCGCGGGTACGCTGTTCAATATATTCATTTCGGCCCCACCATTCCGGTGCCACAATCACACCCGCGACTGGTGCATCGGTTTCGGGTGCAGCAAAATAACCGACCAACTGGCTACCATCTGCCGCCGTATACTGAATTTCGCGAGTTTTGATTGCTAAAGTCATGCGTCCAATCCTTGTGTTTTTTGAAATAATTCGATTAAAACATAAAAATGAGACAGCGGTTTGAAAAACATTTCAATGGGCCTAAACAAATGTGAGAAAATATTTTTAAGTTATTTTTCAAAGAATAATCTGTCTGTATCTGCTGTCGGTCTAAACACAGGCATAAAAAAAGAAGGATTTGCATCCTTCTTTTTTGTGAGGGTCAGGGTATAAGAAACTATACCTTGCCGCGAGACAGGAAGCCGACAATTGCCAGAATAACAGCAATAACCAGCAGAATGACCGCGAAATCCTTAGATAAACCAGCGACACCACCGAAACCGAGTAGACTGGCAATAAGTGCGATTACAGCGAAGATGATGGCCCAACGAAACATAATTTTTCTCCATGTGTTTTTATACTTCTTGATCAAGTATAGGGGCAAGTCGCTGATTTGATTGTTTTGCTTTTGTTTATTAAGTGTTCAACTATTTATTTAAGTCTATGATTCTATTGTATCTATGACATAGCACATGCTTTTGTAGAAGACTGTTATAATAGACCGGTTATTTTGTAGTGTTGTGCATCATGTCTGATCAGCTTCGTCCCCAATTCTGGAAAAATTATCCGTTAACGGCCTTAACCCAGGCGGAATGGGAAGCGCTATGTGATGGCTGTGGTTTATGCTGCCTGGTTAAACTGGAAGATGAAGACAGTCATGAAGTCGCTTACACCAAAGTGGCCTGCAAGCTGCTGGATTGTACGACTGCCCGCTGTTCGGACTATCCGAACCGGCAGCAACAGGTGCCGGACTGTATTCAGCTGACGCCGGAAAAGCTGGACAGTATTCACTGGCTACCGCCAAGCTGTGCCTATCGCCGTTTAAAAGAAGGTAAAAACCTGCCGTCCTGGCATTATTTAAATACCGGTTCACGTCAGAGCGTGATTCGCGCCAAAAAATCGGCCGCTGGCCGCTGTATTTCTGAAACGGAAGTCAATGAAGAAGAAATAGAAGACTATATTGTGCGCTGGGTACGTTAAGTTTTTAGGCCGTCTGTATCTTTAAGAGCAAAATTGGCGATTTAAACCTGATAAAACAACTGCCTACATTTAGACTCAGTTTGCCGCAGCAAGCGCTAAAAAATCGGCTATTGAAATACTGCATTTTGCCATAACATAGTACACTCAGCCGCAGCTTTGTACAGAAAACCTTCTATGTCAGACAGCCATATTCCACTTCCTGAACGTTTGCGCCCGCGCGATCTGTCGCAGATTATCGGTCAAGATCATCTTCTGGGGGAGCAGGCCCCGTTACGTCAAATGATTGATCAGGGCCATTTGCCTTCGATTATTTTCTGGGGACCACCAGGCGTTGGAAAAACCACCATTGCCTTGTTGCTGGCGCAGGCGGTTGATCGTCCTTTTGTCAGTCTGTCTGCGCTCAATACCGGGGTCAAGGAGTTACGTGAAGTGATTGCCGATGGCGGCGATTTACTAACGCCGGTGGTGTTTATTGACGAGATTCACCGCTTTAATAAATCCCAGCAGGATGCCTTATTAAACGCAGTCGAGAAGGGCAAAATTACCCTGATTGGTGCCACCACGGAAAACCCGTCTTTTGAGGTGAACAGTGCCTTGCTGTCGCGCTGCCAGGTCTATACCTTAAATGCACTGAGTGCCGAGGCCATCCAGCAGCTGCTGACCCAGGCCGTCCAGAATGATAGCTTCTTAAAAGAACGTTATATCCAGATTGAAGAGTTTGAAGCACTGGTGCAGTTTGCGGCGGGTGATGCACGTAAGGCACTCAATTTACTCGAGCTGATTGCCGGCACCTTTGAGCCGGACACAGAAAACAGTATTAACAATGCCCTGGTCGTGAAAGTGGCGCAGCAGAATATTGCCCGTTACGACAAATCTGGCGAGCAGCATTATGATCTGGTCTCGGCCTTTATTAAGTCGATTCGCGGCAGTGACCCGGATGCGACTCTGTACTGGATGGCGCGCATGCTCAAGGGTGGAGAAGACCCGCTGTTTATTGCGCGGCGTATGCTAATTGCTGCCTCGGAAGATATTGGCAATTCCAACCCAAATGCCTTGTTGCTGGCCGGTGAATGTTTCCGCGCAGTGCAGGTGATTGGTATGCCGGAAGCGCGGATTATTCTGGGCCAATGTGCAGTCTATCTGGCCACCAGTGCCAAAAGTAACAGTACCTATCTGGCCATTAACAAGGCGCTGGACTTGGCGGAAAAAACCGCCAATTTGCCGGTACCGTTACATTTGCGTAATGCGCCGACCAAGCTGATGAAAGAGCAGGGCTACGGGGTGGATTATCTGTATCCGCACAATTATCCGGAGCATTTTGTATTGCAGGATTATTTGCCGCCAGAATTAAAAGGCACCAAGCTGTATGAATCGGCGCGCAATAAACGCGAAGTTGAAGCCGAGCGTTTACAGCAGCGGCGCTGGATGCAGTAGCAACAGTAGCAATAAAAAAAAGCCCAATTCAGAGGGATGAATTGGGCCAAACTGGATGTTAGATTGGGAGAGAACATCCGCGAGGATTAACGAAACTGATCGGCAGTCACTGTAAAATTTACCGTGTCTTGCCTATGTGCTTAAGCATAGGTCAAAACTAAAAATATGTAAAAACGATCATTTTTATAAGTTGAATTTGTTTTTTCGATTGAGAGTGAGAAAACTCAGCCAATAAAAAACCGGATCAGCTGATCCGGTTTTTTTATCGTTCATCTTGGAGATGATCAGATATTGTCGAGGTTGATGCCTAAACGTGCCGCAACTTCTTCATAGGCTTCAACCACGCCGCCTAAACCTTGACGGAAACGGTCTTTGTCGAGTTTTTTCTTGGTGTCTTTGTCCCATAGACGGCAGCCGTCTGGAGAGAATTCATCACCCAGCACGATACGGTCGTGGAACACACCAAATTCAAGTTTGAAATCGACCAGAATCATGTTGCCGGCATCAAACAGGGCTTTTAGTACATCGTTAACTTTGTAAGTCAGTTCTTTCATTTGTGCCAGCTGCTCAGCAGTCGCCCAACCCAGCGCAATTGCTTGAGATTCGTTGACCATTGGATCGCCTAAGGCATCATCTTTAAAGAACAGTTCAAATGTTGGCGGGGTCAGTTCCTTGCCTTCTTCGACACCGAGGCGACGGCACAGAGAACCAGCTGCATAGTTACGGATTACGCATTCAACCGGAATCATGCTCAGCTTTTTCACTAGCACTTCATTTGGGGTTAGCAGTTTTTCAAAATGCGTTTCGATACCGGCTTCAGCCAGTTTTTCCATAATAAAGGCGTTAAAACGGTTGTTCACCTTACCTTTACGATCTAGTTGTTCGATCTTTTCGCCATTGAACGCAGAGGCATCGTCACGAAAGACTAAAATCAGGTGGTCTTCACTATCTGTGGTATAAACAGATTTCGCTTTACCAGTATAGAGCAAGGTTTGTTTTAACATGAGGGAACCTTTTTCAGAAAAAAATGCCTAGTAATGTCTAGGCTGGCCAATTTTGGTAAATCTGGGCCAACAGGTCTGCAGCTTTTTCTTTGTCTGCAAAACTGTTGTCGGCGTTGAACACAGCCAGGTTGTTACTTGTACCGACAGAGGTGAGTCTTAAGACGTAGGTCTGTTGATCGACCGAGATGGTGACTTCGTAACGGTTTTTGCTCTGACCAATAATGCTATGGTTCAGGCTGCTGAGTGTGGCAAGCGTATACTGCCAAATTGTAGCAGAATTTCCATCTATTTTGAGCAGTGGATTTTGATTTCCATCTACAACCGGTTGTGGACGACCTGGCGCGGTGTTGTCCTGTACAGCAGCGGCCTGAGTTGGCTCTACGGCTGGAGGACGAGGAAGTGCGAAACGGTTGCCACGGCTGTTTTCCAGCTTCGGTGCATGTTCAATGGCCAGTGGGTCAACCGTTGGTGCAGGATACAATGGCGTTGCTGGTCGGGCCACAGCACCTTCAGGATATTGTAAGGGCGCAAGGGTGGTGGTGTCTTTATAATCCAGAGAGCCATTGCTGATGGCTAAAGAACTACAACCTGCCAAACTTACCACTGAAAGTGCAGCGATTAAACCAAAACGTAATTGCATAATATTGTGCTCTTATTAAATGACACCCGAAGCCTGTAAAGCTTCACGTAACGGTGCGCGATATTGTTCTGCAAGTGGCGTTAATGGCAGGCGGATGCCGGTACCAATTAAGCCCATTTCATGAAGTGCCCATTTCACCGGAATTGGGTTTGATTCACAAAATAGAATATTGTGTAAATTTGCAACTGTATTGTTACGTGCTTCAGCGCTGTCATTGTCGCCGGCAATGGCTGCGGCACAAACTTCGCTCATGACTTTTGGTGCCACATTGGCCGTAACCGAGATATTGCCTTTGGCACCAGCCAGCATTAACTGATAGGCAGTCGCATCATCACCTGAATAGACAGTCATGTCTTTACCGGCCAGACCAGCCAGTAATTCACGGCCACGTGGTACATCGCCAGTGGCATCTTTAATGCCCACAATTTGTGGAATGTCGGCCAGACGAATCACTGTTTCATTGGACATATCAACGCCAGTACGGCCCGGAACGTTATACAGGATTTGTGGCAGATCCACTGCTTCGGCAATAGTCTTATAATGCTGATATAACCCTTCCTGGGTTGGCTTGTTATAATATGGCGTGACGAGAAGTGCGGCATCGGCGCCGAGTTCTTTGGCTTCTCTGGTCAGTTCGATTGCTTCATGCGTTGAGTTTGCACCAGTACCAGCAATCACCGGGATACGTTTGTTGGCCACGCGAATGATTTCTTTAATCACACGTGTATGTTCAGCCATGCTTAATGTAGAGGCTTCACCTGTCGTGCCCACGGCCACAATACTGTTTGTGCCTTGTTCTATGTGCCACTCAACCAGCTTCTCGAGACCTTTCCAATCTACGCTGCCATCTTCTAACATTGGGGTGACGATTGCGACAATTGAGCCTTGAATGGTCTGTGCTTGCTGAGTCATTTTGAAAAAATATCCTATTTTTCCATCCACAAAAGTTCGTAGAAACAGAAAACGTGGATGGTTGCAGTATTTTGATTTGAGTCAGAATTCAATAAGTCATGATTGAATAATGCTTATGCAAATTATGACTGATTCAGTGTGTCAGAACAATATGCGTAAGTCAAAGCCAATATCAACTTTATCCGCTGCTCAAAATAGTCCGGTATAAGGCATAAGTTGGTGCTTTTACAGCAGTTCCGGTTCATCTTCGACTTTAGAATGAACTGGCGAGTAAGCATAGGTCTATAGAAGCTGTCCGGACAGCAATTTTGCCTGGAAAATGCAGTAAAAAGCCACGAAAACCAGGTAAAAGGGTCGGAATTAAGATAAAAAAACACTTAAACTAGACCTGAAAATTATTTGAATAGCCTTTTTTTTAATGCCATTTCCTGCTTAAACCAGCTCGGAATGATTTTTTTCAGATCTAAATAAAAATAATAGTTTTGACTGTCTGTTTATTTATATCCTTTGATATTTATATGAATTTTATTGTTTTTTTAAATTGATATGCCTCAATTAAGTCTTTCTAAAACTATATGTTTGCGTGTCTTAAAATAAGAAATGTCTATTAATTTTTTGCCAGACCGGGGCTTTATTCCACTTATTGGTAGTTAATTCAGAGGACATCCTCATAGATGATGGCGGTCTTAACCTTTTATAAACACTGATTGAAACAAGGATTCTCCAATGGAAAGATCAGATAATCGACATGCGATTGTGACAGTAGCCATCTGTTTCTTGATTGCGGTCATTGAAGGCTTGGATATCCAGGCAGCAGGTATTGCCGCAGTTGGTATCCGTGAGCATTTTGGCCTCGATAGCTCGCAATTGGGGGTGTTTTTTAGTGCAGGGATTCTGGGTTTATTGCCTGGTGCACTGGTTGGTGGACGCGTGGCAGACCGTATTGGCCGTAAACAGGTGCTGATCTGGTCAACTGCCGTATTTGCGGTCTTTACTTTATGTACCGTATGGGTCAACAGCTTTAACTCATTACTGGTGGTGCGTTTCCTGGCCGGTGCCGGTCTGGGTGCAGCCATGCCAATTCTGATTACGCTGGCCTCTGAAGCGGTATCACCACAAAACCGTGGCCGTGCCGTCGGTCTGATGTACTGTGGTATGCCAGTCGGTGCTGCGATTTTATCGTTAATTGCCAGTACCGATTTCGGTTCTAACTGGAAAAACATTTTCTACCTAGGCGGTTTATTACCTATTATCGTCATTCCAGTGATGATGTGGTTATTGCCAGAATCAAAGGAATATTTAAAAGCCAAAGATCAGGCTGCGAATACGACAGCAGAAGCTACGCCACAAGGTTCGTTTAAAGATCTGTTTAACTCGAACAACCTGCTACGTACCATGTTCATCTGGGTCAGCTATTTCTTCACCCTGATGGTGGTGTACATCATGCTGAGCTGGTTACCGTCGCTGTTCCAGGAACTGGGCTTCTCGCGTAAAGAAGGCGCAACTGCACAGTTCTACTTTATGGTCAGCGCGACGATTGGTACCGTTATTTTGGGTATGCTGACCGATCGCTGGAAAAAAGCCTATGTCATTCTGTTGATGTACGGCGGTATTCTGGCCGGTCTGCTGGCACTGAACGCTGCAGGTTCATTAACTCAAATGTATCTGGCCTCTGCGCTGGTGGGTGCATTCGTCATTGGCTGTCAGGGTGTACTGTATGCCTTCGGTGGTATTGTGTATCCAACTGAAGTGCGTGGTACCGGTATTGGTGTGGCGTCTGCCGTGGGCCGTGTTGGTGCGATGCTTGGGCCTGCGATTGCCGGTTCACTGTTAACGGCTGGCTTTGGTGCAGCAGGGGTGATCTCTGCCGCGATTCCATGTATCGTGATCTCTGCCATCTTTATGTTACTGCTGGTGCGTCGTATTCAAAACTAAACACGCATTGTAACGACCCCTTCAGACAGCCCGCATATGCGGGCTGTTTTGTTTTCACCGTGCAGTCCAATGATTCCACTGCAACAAAACCATCCATTTGGTATATGCTAGGACGCTGACAATAAGCGAAACATGGATAGGTGTTATGCAAGCGCAGACGGCATTGATCGTAGTAGATGTACAAAATGGATTTACACCGGGCGGTAATTTGGCCGTCGCTGATGCCGATCAGATTATTCCGATCATTAACCAGCTGGGACAGGTCTTCGACAATATTGTCCTGACCCAGGACTGGCATCCGCAGAATCATATTTCTTTTGCCGACAATCATCCGGGCAAACAGCCGTATGAAGTGGTGATGCTGGAATATGGCGAGCAGGTGCTGTGGCCGGCACATTGCGTCCAGGGCACAGCCGATGCCGAACTGCATCCGGCACTGGACTTGCCGCAGGCGCAGCTGATTATCCGTAAAGGTTTTCATGCACAAATTGACAGCTATTCGGCCTTTATGGAAGCGGATCAGAAAACCACCACCGGTCTCGCTGGCTATTTAAAAGCGCGTGGTATCGACACGGTGTTTATTACCGGCATTGCCACCGATTTTTGCGTGGCCTGGACCGCCATAGATGCCTGCAAGCTGGGCTTTAATACCTTTGTCATTGCCGATGCCAGCAAAGGCATAGACCTGAAAGGTTCATTGCAACATGCCTGGCAGGAGATGCTGGCGCATGGGGTGAAACGGGTCTATAGCAAAGATGTGCTGAGCCTGTTACAGCCTGCTGCACAGCCAAGCCTGGCCTGATTGGCCCGAATCATTCATTCAGAACGTGCCGAGGTCTATGGTGTTAGGTTTTAGCCAGTTTGTACAGAAAACTTTTGCCCTGTGGGTGCTGCTGTTTGCAGTGATTGCCATGTATCAGCCAGAGGCTTTTGTCTGGTTAAAAGCCTATATTACCTGGATGCTTGGCATCATCATGTTTGGTATGGGCATGACCATGTCACTGCAGGATTTTAAAGGCGTGCTGCAAAGCCCCAAAGCAGTCGCGATTGGCGTGGCCGCGCAGTTTATGGTGATGCCGCTGTTGGCCTATCTGTTATGTGCCTTATTCCGGTTACCGGCTGAAATTGCCATTGGGGTGATTCTGGTTGGCTGCTGTCCGGGTGGTACGGCTTCCAATGTAATTACCTATATGGCCAAAGGCAATACCGCCTTATCGGTGGCCTGTACTTCGGTGTCGACCTTGCTGGCGCCGCTACTGACCCCGGCGATTTTCTTTGTGCTGGCCAGTCAGTGGATTGAAATTGATGCCTGGTCCATGCTGAGCTCGATTTTACAGGTGGTGCTGTTCCCGATTGTGCTGGGCCTGCTGCTACGCGCGCTGTTTAAAACCCAGGTAGAGCGTTCCATTACCCTGATGCCACTGGTTTCGGTGGTGGCGATTGTTGCCATTGTCGCGGCAATTATCGCCGGCAGCCGGGCACAGATTCTGGAAAGCGGCTTGCTGATTTTAGCGGTGGTGATGCTGCACAATGGCCTGGGCTATTTACTCGGTTTCTGGGCGGCGCGTTTATTTAAATTACCCTATGTCGACAGTAAAGCGGTGTCGATTGAAGTTGGAATGCAGAATTCTGGCTTAGGTGTGGCCTTGGCGGCGGTGCATTTTGCCGCATCTCCGGTGACTGCGGTACCGAGTGCTATCTTCAGTTTATGGCACAATATTTCCGGACCGGCACTGGCCAGCTATTGGGCCAGCCGGCAGCGTCAATAAAGGACAGCTGTCATCTGGCTGTCATTAAGGCAAGGAGGCTTTAGCATATTGAATATGCTGTCTTTTTACTTAGATAAAAAAAATGATAAAAAACAGATTTTTATTTTGAACAAATTTGGGCTAATTTTCATCATTTGGTCATTTTTGTAACACAACTGTCATATTCAATTTCTAAGATGCCCTCACAGAGGCGGCACAAACAGACTGTTGTAAGACAGCATAGAGTGAGATATGAGCGATTTTCAGCATTCATCCATGACCTATTTCAATCGGGAACTGGCATTATTCGAGTTCCATCAACGGGTATTGGCCCAAGCGCTGGATGAGCGTCTGCCGCTGCTGGAACGCTTAAACTTTCTGATTATTTTTTCCCGAAATCTGGATGAGTTTTTTGAAATCCGCGTGGCGGGTTTAATGAAACAGCTGGATTTAAATGCCTTGACCCGCACTCCGGATGCAATTCCGACCGAACTGGTGCTGGCACAGTTATCTGAAGAAATTCATGCGGCGGTCGAGCTGCAATATCGCACCTTAAATCAGGACATTCTGCCGCAGTTGCAGCAGGCCGGGATTCGTTTTATTCAATATCCGCAAATTCAGGACAAGCATAAACCCTGGATTGCCCAGTATTTTGCCAAACAGGTCCAGCCGGTACTGACCCCAATCAGCCTGGACCCGTCACATCCGTTTCCGCGACTGGTCAATAAAAGCCTGAACTTTATTGTCAGCCTGGAAGGTAAAGACGCCTTTGGCCGTGAAATTGAAATGGCGATTGTGCCAGCCCCACGTTCCTTGCCGCGCTTAATTGCCTTGCCGCCTGAAGTGGCCGGGGAAGGGGAGGAACAGATTTTCCTGACGGCGATTATCCAGCAGCATATCAATGACCTGTTCCCGGGCATGAAAGCCACCGGTTGCTATGCTTTTCGTGTCACCCGAAATGCCGACCTGATTCTGTCGGAAGATGTCGATGATCTGGCGGTGGCCTTAAAAGATGAGCTGTCATCACGCCGTTTTGGTCGCGCGGTGCGTCTGGAAATTGAAGATGACTGCCCGCAGAGTATTATTGACTACTTGCTAGATGAGTTTGATCTGGATCAGCAGCAGCTGTACCAGACCAGTGGCCCGATTAACCTGTCGCGTCTCACCACCAGTTTTGACCGTCCGGAACTGAAATATCCGATTTTTAGCCCGGTGATTCCGCCGGTGTTTCGTAAGCAGAAACCAATTTTTGAGGTGCTGAAAAAGCAGGATGTATTGCTGCATCATCCGTTTGATTCTTTTCAGCCGGTGATCAGCCTGCTCAAAGAAGCGGCCAAAGATCCGCATGTGCTGGCAATTAAACAGACCCTGTATCGCAGTGGTCCGGACTCGGAAATTGTGCAGGTACTGGCTGAAGCGGCGCGTAATGGCAAGGAAGTCACTGCGGTCATTGAACTGCGTGCCCGCTTCGACGAAGAATCCAATATCATGGTTGCCAACGTGCTGCAGGAAGCCGGTGCGGTAGTGGTGTATGGCATTGTCGGCTATAAAACCCATGCCAAAATGATTCTGGTGGTACGCCGCGAGCAGGACCAGTTGGTGCGTTATGTGCACTTGGGCACCGGTAACTACCATGCCGGCAATGCGCGCATGTACACCGACTACGGCCTGATGACCACCCAGCCGGATATCTGTGAAGATGTGCACCGCATGTTCCAGGAACTGACCGGCATGGGCAAAATGGCCAAACTGAAAAACCTGCTGCATGCGCCGTTCACCCTGCACACTGAACTGCTGAAACTGATTGAACAGGAAATTGAATTTGCCCAGGCCGGCAAAGCCGCGCAGATCATGATTAAAGTCAATGCCCTGACCGAGCCACAACTGATTGCGGCGCTATACCGTGCCTCGCAGGCCGGGGTGCAGGTTGATCTGATTATCCGTTCGATTTGCTGCCTGATTCCCCAAGTGCCGGGCATGTCAGACAATATCCGGGTGCGTTCGATTGTTGGTCGTTTCCTGGAACATACCCGCGTCTATTATTTTGAACATGGCGGCGAGAAAAAACTGTTCTGTGCCAGCGCTGACTGGATGGGACGTAACCTGTTCTCACGGGTTGAAACCTGTTTCCCGATTCTGGACAGCAAGATCAAGAAATGTATTGTCGAAGATGGTTTACGCAGCTATTTAAATGACAACCAGAATGCCTGGGAATTGCAGTCCGATGGCCACTGGCAGAAAGTGCAGCCGGAACCGGAACAGCCCCTGCACAGTGCACAGGCCTATTTACTGCAAAAAAAGCTCCTCAAACTCTAAGCCTCTATCAAAAAATCCTGACACGGGTCAGGATTTTGATCAGACGACAGCGGCTGCTGCGTCTTAAGACGCTTTAGAGTGCTTGCCACGTAAAATTTCAGTTCTTAACTGCTGGGCCAGTTCGGCCGCTTCACTGTCCATGCCATTGACCATATAGGCATGCCGGGTCAGCACATTGGTCGGGTTTGGCATACTGACCAGTTCATAATGATCGGACAGGGTTTTCAGTAATTCATGCGGTAAATGCACCGCATTTTCCTTAGCTGACAGCTGGCTGACCAAGCGTTCTGCCGCCTGCACCGAAGACAGCTGCATGGCATCGACCGGGCTGGACAGTGCACTGCGGGTTTGCAGCACAAAGCGTTTTTCTTCACGGTAGCGTTTATACAGCACTTCAGACAGCAGCTGGAACACGGTGCCAATCATCGCCAGACACGGTGCCGCATTCGGTTTATCGGCCGACATGCTTAAGGTGGCGCCATCTTCATGGAATGGTTGTACCGTGGTGATATCCTGCTGGCTAAGTTTATAGTGCTGCACACACAGCTCGATGCTCTTGTTCAGGAAAATCTGGCATAGATTAAAATACGGCACCGAAACGGTTTTGTTGACCGTATCCATCAACTGTTTCGGATCATAGAACTGGATGTTTAACGAAATTGTATGCTGATCAACCGGGGCCGGTTTGTTTTCTTTCAGTTTTGGTGCGGCTTTGGCCTGTTGCTGCGCCTGTGCAATCGCCAATGCGGTATTGTGTTTTTCCTGCTCCAGTGCCTGGGTCAGATTCTGGATTTCGTGTTTCAGACGCGATTCATTGTTGATACGCGCCAGATATTCTGAACGGCTTGGACGGGCAATCGCACGATAGGCCAGCCACAGCAGGGCATGAATAAACAGCGAACTGAGAATCGCCATCCACTGGGTACGCAGAATTTCGCCAATACTTGGTTTGACCAGGGTCACTTCAATGGTGCCGACTTTCTTTTCGTTTTGCAGCGCATCGCGTACAAAGACTTCACCCTGACGGGTTTTGGCCAGGCCACCGGTGGCCAGCACCTGATTGTTGGTATTCAGAATGCGAATTGAGGCAATACTCGGGTTGGTAGCATAACGATCGGCCAGAAGCGCCAGTGAAACGGTATTGGCCGGTTCCAGCTCGGACAGGCTGTCTGTGACCAGCTGGCTGGTGATCAGCTGGCCTTGACTGGCCCGATTTTCATTGAGCTGGTGAGTCGTTGCCAGTACCAGTAAAAAGGTATGCAAGGCAAAACTTATGGTCAGTAGGCTAGCAAATAGCCCTTGTCTAGGCGCATTCAACGTAAACTTCCAAAGTAATTCTACTTAATTTCGATTATGATTCTAACAATAGTTGTAGCTCAGACCCGAGTCAATTCATGCGAGAAATCATTCTTATATCATTTTTAGGACCTGACCAACCGAATCAGTTTACTCGATTAATGCAGGTTCTGTCCGCTCATTCCTTACAAATCTTAGATGTCGGTCAGGCGGTCATTCATAACCAGTTGACTTTAGGTATTGTCGTCTCATCAGATGACCAGACGGCTACCGCATTAGCCATGAAAGAGATCCTGATTTTAGCACATGATATTGGCTTAACTGTGCGCTTTAAACCGATCTCTGCAACAGAGTATGAACAATGGGTCAATGAAGGTGGCCGTACTCGTTACATCGTGACGGCTTTGGCGCCAGAACTCAATGCCTCTCATCTGCAGGCAGTAACACAAATTGTATCCAGCCAGGGTTTCAATATTGAGACCGTGACCCGTCTGTCTGGCCGTCCGGCAGCAGATGGTTCCAGCCAGGGGCCAAAACGTGCCTGTGTGCAGTTTGGTTTAAGCGGTCAGATGCTCGATGCCGCAGCCATGCGTGCCGCCTGTTTAAGCCTGTCCAACGCGCTAAGCGTCGATGTCGCGGTACAGGAAGACAATGCTTATCGCCGTAACCGTCGTTTGGTCTGCTTTGACATGGACTCAACCTTAATTGAGCAGGAAGTGATTGACGAACTGGCGATTGAAGCCGGTGTCGGTGCACAAGTGGCTGAAATTACCGAGCGTGCCATGCAGGGCGAGCTGGATTTCCAGCAAAGTTTCCGTGCCCGTGTGGCCTTGCTAAAAGGTCTGGATGCGTCGGTTCTGCCAAAAATCGCCGAGCGTTTAACCGTGACTGAAGGCGCCGAGCGTCTGATTTCGACCTTAAAAGCCCTGGGCTATCGCACTGCGATTCTATCGGGCGGATTCCAGTACTTTGCCGAATATCTGCAGGACAAGCTGGGGATTGATGAAGTACATGCCAATATTCTGGATGTCGAGCATGGCGTGGTAACCGGGGAAGTGAAAGGCCATATTGTGGATGGTGCGCGTAAAGCCCTGTTGCTGCGTGAACTGGCCGAGAAAATGGGTATTTCTCTGGAGCAGGCCATTGCGGTAGGTGATGGTGCCAATGACCTGCCAATGCTATCCATTGCCGGTCTGGGGGTTGCTTTCCGTGCCAAACCGCTGGTACGTGAAAATGCCAATCAGGCGATTTCCAGCGTTGGCTTGGATGGTGTTTTGTATCTATTAGGTGTCCATGATAAAGACCTGAACCGGGCTTAAGCACATCACAGGTTGAATCAAGCGCAGCATAAGGGCTGCGCTTTTTTTATGCAAAATCAGTGAACAAGGGCAAATATTCATTTTTTGACTGAATCGAAATCTGCTTTAAAAACATCGAAAAAAATATTTTTCAGGGCAGTTTTGCAGGTTGTTTTTTTGTAATGACACGCGAAAGAAGGAGTAGCCTTATCTTCAGAAATCTTTAAAATTAAAAAAGTGTAATGACAATATAATATTGCGACAATGTGTGTCGCGTGGTCAAAATTTAAGTCTTTTTTTATCCAGAAAACTACTCATAATGCTTCCATAGATTTGAAATTGGCCTTGCCATTCATTTACAAGTATTGAAGATGGCATGGGGACTCGACAAGATCCACATCCATTTTTGGACGGAGGTTTTTATGTTAACAGCGAATTTAGCAACTATAGTCGGCTTGAGCTTGGTAGCGGCTGCTTTGATTGCTGTTTTCTTTTCGCCTTATCGTCGTTGGTTAAGCTTCATGTTGGCCGGTATGGCATTTTGGGGCATTTTAGAAACGGTCCGTTTTAGCGTACAAACTGTTTTTGAACTGCCTGTGACCTACAGCTATCTGTCTGCATTAACCCTGGCGATGATTGTTGTGACATTGCTTCTGCTACGCGAAGACCGTCGTGCAGAGCGTGCATTGGCCAAAAGACGTTATATCGAACATACCCCAGTGTATGAAGATGACCAGCAGCAGTATTCCAGCCGTTAAGTCTATACAGATAAAACGTCCAAAAAATGTACAGTCATGTACATTTTTTTTTACTTTCGATAATGATTGTTATACAAAGCCTTGCTGAAAAATCAGCTGTTTATGGTAGGATGAAAAGCAATCTAACCCAACAATTACAATAGGCCCGGACGTCATGAAACTTTCCTCAATTCCTGTCGTGAAACTCCCTCTGGTTGATGTCAGCACGGATCCGCTTGATTTACTCGTGACAGGTTTGGCTTTGCGTATGAAGCAGCTTGCCCGTACCAGCCCTAAATTTATTGAGTTGGTTCATGAGCGTCAGTTCCGCATCCAAATTGGTACCGATACCGGTTTTGCCCGTCAGATTATTGTCAATAATGGCGACATTGATACCGTGTCGGGTGATGCTGAAAAAGCCGATTTTATTTTACAGTTTGCCGATAGCGAGCAGGGCGTGAAAACCCTAATGAAAGGCGATCCGACTGCCTTTATGACCGGCATGCAAAATGGCACCATTAAAATGGAAGGTGATTTTGGTCTGCTGGTCTGGTTTAACCAGGTGGCGAAACTGGTGCCACCAAAGCTGCCGAAACCGGTCAAAGAAAAAATTAAAATGGCGCGTCAGTTTATTAAACAGAAAACCGGCAAATCAATCTGATTGCTGCGTCAAAACGCCCAAGAAAAAGGTCTTCCAGTGGAAGACCTTTTTTATGCACCCGGTAGAGACTTATTCAATTTCCAGCTGAAAGGTCACCGGCCCGTCATTGACCAGATGCACTTTCATATCGGCGGCAAAAATACCGGTTTCTACCTGTGCAAACTGGCTTTTGGCATAGTCCACCAGCTGATCATACAGTTCTTTGGCTTGCGCGGGGGGCATCGCCGGGCCAAAGTCAGGGCGTAAACCTTTCTGGGTCTGGGCCATCAGGGTAAACTGCGACACCAGTAAAATACCGCCGCCGGCCTGGCTGACATTCCAGCCCATCTTGCCCTGTTCATCATCAAAAAAGCGATATTTCAGGATTTTATCAATCAGCTTTTTGCCTTTGTCCAGATTATCGTCTTTGCCCAAACCTAAAAAAACCAGAATACCGTGCTGGATCTGGCCGGTGACTTCTCCCTCTACCACCACTTTGGCTTCAAGAACCCGTTGTAATAATGCGCGCATACGAATGAACTGTCTGACTGTGTTGATGGGGAGAGATTGTAGCAAATTGCGATCCAAAACAGAGAACGTCGGCTTTTTGTTGAATAAATCTCTTAAAACCAATATGGGATTGATGTTTTATCTAATAAAACGATTCTGGTTATAAAAATATTCCGTTTTCACAATTTTGTCATGATTGCTATTTTTTGCCTGCAGGAAAGGGAAAGCATAAACAAGAGGTGATGGAATGGTGAAACATTCATTATGGGTTGCGATGCTGGCAACCATGACATTGAGCACATAAGCAGCAGTACTCACCAAAGACAATGGCGCAGCCGTAGGCGATAACCAGAACTCGATCACTGCCGGTGAAAACGGTGCCGTGTTACTGCAAGATGTACAACTGGTGCAGAAACTGCAGCGTTTTGGGCGGGAGCGTATTCCTGAGCGGGTGGTACATGCCCGTGGCACGGGCGCTTATGGCGAATTTGTGGCGACCAAAGATTTATCTGACTTAACCGTGGCCTCACTGTTTAAAGCCGGTACCAAAACACCGGTGTTCCTGCGTTTTTCTACGGTCATTCATCCCAAAGGTTCGCCGGAAACCCTGCGTGATCCGCATGGTTTTGGTCTGAAATTTTATACGGAGCAAGGCAACTGGGATTTGGTCGGCAACAATCTGCCGGTGTTCTTTATTCGTGATGCGATGAAGTTTCCAGATTTCATTCACGCCATGAAGCCAAGTCCGGTGACCAATGTACAGGACCCGAACCGGATTTTTGACTTTTTACAAAGCCAGCCGTGGTCGGTAAATATGTTGACTTATGTCTATTCCAATCTGGGAACACCGCTGAGTTACCGGCATTTAGATGGTTTTGGGGTACATGCCTTCAAGCTGTATAACGCCAAAGGCGAATATAAATATGTGAAGTTTAACTTCCGTACCCAGCAGGGCGTAAAGGGCATGAATCTGGAGCAGACCCGTGACATGCAGGGTAAGGACTTTAACCACCTGACCAATGATCTGTATAACAATATTTATGCCGGCAACTATCCGAAATGGGATTTATATATTCAGGTGCTTGATCCTAAAGACCTGGGCAAGTTTGATTTCGATCCGCTAGATCCAACTAAAATCTGGCCAACTGAGCTGGTTCCAGAAACTAAAGTCGGTACCTTGACCCTGAACCGTATGCCGAAGAACTTCTTCAATGAAACTGAACAGTCAGCATTTGCGCCAGGTAACCTGGTTCCAGGTATCGAGCCATCAGAAGACCGTCTGTTACAAGGCCGTATCTTCTCTTATTCAGATACACAAATGTACCGTCTGGGTGCAAATCATCAGCAGATTCCAGTCAACCGTCCAGTGGTAAATGTGAACAACAATAACCAGGATGGCTACATGAATGTATCTGAGCGTGACTCAGATGTGAACTATGAGCCAAGCCGTAAAGAGCCAAAAGCTGCCACTGAAAAAGCACGTGCGGTACAAACACCACTATCTGGTCATGTACAGCAAATTGGCGTGAAAGAGCAGAACTTCAAGCAGGCAGGTGAGCTGTACCGTTCATACACAGCTAAAGAGAAAGATGACCTGATCATGAACTTGGCTGCTGACTTAGGTGCAGTGAAAGATTCAGAAACCAAGCACATCATGTTGTCTTATTTCTACAAGGCAGATGCAGACTACGGTACCCGTATGACCAAAGCGGTGAACGGTAACCTGGCGACGGTTAAAGCTAAAGCTGCAAAATTAAAAGACTAATCTCGATTGGTCTTGAGGAACTGGTGACTAGGGTATAGCGCATCACCTCCGAAAAGTCCTGTAAAACTCCAAACCTTTCCTGCACCCTAGGGGGAGTTTTACAGGCACCTCTTTATTTTGCCGATTCAGACAGGAGCAGCAAGATGCGTATTTTCACCATGCTCTGTGCCGGACTGTTCAGCCTGGGAGTAGGCGCAGCACCAGCCTGGGCACAAGCAGATTCATTCTCGGCCACAAGCCAAACCGTAGCATCATCTGCCGCACAAGAGCTGATTGATCTGTTTTTTGCGGCTGCCCGCAGTGGCCAGCATGACGTGATTCAGGAATTTTTACAGCACGGTTTTCCGGTCGATGTCCGTAATTCGGCCGGTTTTACGCCATTAATGATGGCGACGTATTATGGCCATCAGCCAATTGTCAGCACCTTGCTGGCCTATGGCGCCGACCGCTGTGCACGTGACCAGAAAGGTCATACCGCGCTAATGGCAGCCATTGTAAAAGCCGAGTGGGGTATTGCCCGGCAGTTACGTCAGGTCGATTGTGATGCTCACGCGGTCCAGACCGGCCAGCTGACTGCCGAAGAATTTGCCCGGGTATTTGGCCAACAGCAGCAATTTCAGAAGCTGAGTGAGGACTAGCCGAGCGCCAGGTTCTTACCCAATGGTCGATACAAAAGGTTAAATATCGCTGTAAAAATTATGCTTTAATGCAAGGAGTACAGCAAAAACGAACTCTTATGGCACCAATCATCCACTCTTTGCTTGATACCGACTTGTACAAATTTACCATGCTACAGGTGGTCTTACATAAATTCCCGCAAACCCACAGTGTCTATCATTTCCGCTGCCGTAATCTGGAAGATACGGTCTATCCACTGGCGGATATTCTGGATGATTTAAATGCACAGCTGGATCATTTGTGCCGCCTGAAATTTAGCGAAGATGAACTGCAGTATTTGCGCAGTTTACGCTTTATCAAAAGCGACTTTGTCGATTATCTGGAACTGTTCCAGCTCAAGCGCCGTTTTATTCGTGCCGGCATCGACAGTGAAGGGCGTCTGGATATTGTGGTAGAAGGCCCGATGGTTCAGGCCATGATGTTCGAGATTTTTGTGCTGGCCATTGTCAATGAGCTGTATTTCAGCCGTATTCGCAGTGACGAGGTGCTGGCCGAAGGTGAACGCCGTCTACAGGCCAAAGTGGCCTTGGTGCAGCAATATGCCGCCGAGCAGAATCCGGAAGATCCGCCATTTCTGGTTTCGGATTTTGGTACACGCCGCCGTTACAGCTTTGCCTGGCAAAAGCATGTGGTGCAGCAGATTAATGCCGCCGCGCCGGGTGTATTCCGCGGCACCAGCAATGTGCTGCTGGCCAAACAGCTTGGCATTACTCCAATTGGCACCATGGCGCATGAATTTTTACAGGCCTTTCAGGCGCTGGATGTGCGTTTACGTGACTTCCAGAAAGCGGCGCTGGAAACCTGGGTACAGGAATATCGGGGTGACTTGGGGATTGCCCTGACCGATGTGGTCGGGATGGATGCCTTCCTGCGTGATTTTGACCTGTATTTTGCCAAACTGTTTGATGGCCTGCGCCATGACAGTGGTGACCCGTATAGCTGGGGCGACAAAGCCTATGCCCATTATAAAAAGCTGAAAATTGACAGCAAAACCAAGATGCTGACCTTTAGTGATGGCCTGACCTTGGAAAAAGCCTGGGCGCTACACAACTACTTTAAAGACCGCTTTCAGGTCAGTTTCGGGATTGGCACCAACCTAACCAATGATATGGGACAAACTCCGCTGAATATTGTGTTAAAGCTGGTGGAATGTAACCGTCAGTCGGTGGCCAAAATTTCCGACAGTCCGGGCAAAACCATGACCGACAACGACACCTTCCTCGCTTATTTGCGTCAGGTGTTTGATATTCAGGAATAAGCAAAAATACAGGCCAGGTCCAGTACAAAGGCTGGACCTCGTCCTCTCCCTGATGGCGGGTTGACCTCTATCCATTTTTCTGCGCAAGGAATGCAGAAATTCAGGATAATCCTAAAAATGACTTGTGCTAACATCAGGGACAAGGATAGTGATAAAACATACAACCACGATGAATGATGCCACGATCAATTTCGGTCTGTTGATTGAAGCCGAAGACCTGGTGCCCTATTTAGGCAGTGAAAAATTACGTATTGTCGATTTAAGCCGCAACTCGGTCTATGAACAGCTGCATATTCCACATGCGCTACATGTAAAGCCAAAACTATTGCTGCGTCAGGAAGAGTATGCTTCGGGTTTATTGCCGGAGCAGGACGGCCTGGAAGAACTGATCCGCTATTTAAATATTTCCCCTGAGCATCATGTGGTGGCCTATGACGATGAAGGCGGAGCCTGGGCCGGGCGTTTGCTGTGGAATTTACATTGTTTAGGTTTTGAAAACACTAGCCTGCTCAATGGCGGGATTCATGCCTGGCTGGCGGCCGGTCTGCCGACCTCGTCGGAGCTGCCGAGCTTTGCGCCGGTTGAGCATTTGGTGCCGGTACAGCTGAATGATCAGTATCAAATTCAATATGATGCGTTATTAGAGCAGGTACAAAGTGCTGAACTGCAACTCTGGGATTGCCGCACTGCAGAAGAATATAGCGGACAGCGACTGGCGGCGCGACGCGGCGGTCACATGCCGGGCGCCCGACATTTCGAGTGGAGTACTGCCCTTGACCGCGAAAATCATTTAAAATTGCATCCGCTAGAACGCACGCAGCAACGTCTGGAACAACTTGGCTTTGATTTAAGCCAACCGGTGGTGGTGTACTGCCAGTCTCATCATCGTTCCGGTCTGGCCTATATTCTGGGACGTTTACTGGGTTGGCCAATCCGGGCGTATGCAGGTGCGTGGAGTGAATGGGGCAATCGCCTCGACAGTCCTATCATTACCGGAGAGTTGCCGTCTTGAGCCTCACATCTCGTTTAAAAAAACAATTATTTATTCAGGCCCAGCGCGTGGTACCCCAGCACCAGTTGTCTCGTGTGGTGGGTAAAATTGCTGCCAGTGAACACCCGATGGTGAAAAACGCAGTAATTCAGGCATTTAAAATGCAGTACGGAATTGATATGTCGATTGCCGAGCAAGGCAATGCCTTGAAATTCAAATCCTTTAATGAATTCTTTACCCGTGCCTTAAAAGATGGGGTGCGTGTGGTCGATGCCGATCCGAACAGCATTGTTTCTCCGGCTGATGGCGCGATTTCCCAGCTGGGTAAAATTGAAGATGGTGCAATTTTTCAGGCCAAAGGCCAGAACTTTACGGTTGAAAACCTGATTGCCGATCCGCAGCTGGCCGAGCCATTTAAAAATGGTCAGTTTGCCACCGTGTATTTATCACCGCGGGATTATCACCGGGTGCATATGCCATTTGCCGGTACCTTAACTGAAACTCTGTATGTACCGGGCGAGCTGTTTTCAGTGAACCAGACCACGGCAGAACATATTCCGGGACTGTTTGCCCGTAATGAACGCATGGTCTGCCTGTTTGATACCGAGATGGGCCGGATGGCGGTGGTGCTGGTGGGTGCCATGATTGTGGCCGGTATTGAAACGGTTGCCACCGGCAAGGTCAAACCATCGGGCCGTTTGGAGCTGAACCAGCATGACCTGTTCCTGGAAAAAGGCGCCGAATTAGGCCGTTTCTATCTCGGTTCTACCGCAGTGATTTTATTTGAACAGGATAAAATGCAGTGGGATGCGCAGTATCAGGCCAATTCTCTGGTGGAAATGGGCAAAGCCATGGGTCATCGCCTCTAAGCTGTTTGTATTGAAATGAAAAATGCCCGGATTAATCCGGGCATTTTTATGGGTATTCGGTTTAAAGGCTATACAGCCGTTCTTTGGGAAAGACGGCCTTAAAGGTTGAGCCGCTATTTTCTTTGGACTCGACTTCTAAATGGGCATTGTGCTGCATCAAGACATGCTTGACGATGGCCAGCCCTAAACCGGTACCGCCGGTCTGACGGCTACGCGCGCTATCTACCCGATAAAAACGTTCGGTTAGACGCGGCAGGTGTTTCGGATCAATGCCGATGCCGGTGTCCTGCACGCTAAAATAGCCATGCTCGCCATCATCATGCCAGCCAATGGTAATGGTGCCGCCTTTCGGGGTGTATTTGATGGCGTTGGTAATTAAATTGCTAAAGGCACTGGCCAGTTCCATATCGGAGCCAATCAGGTCGCAATGACTGTCGATATCCAGATTCAGGGTATGGCCATAATCAATATTGTAGGCATGCGCATCATCAAACAGCTGGTTCATCAGACTTGGCATGTCAATAATCTGGTTTTTAGCAATGGTCTTTTCATTTTCCAGACGCGACAGCAGCAGCAGGTCATTGACCAGCGCATTCATACGCCGGGTTTGCGACTGCATCTGTTCAAAGGCACGTTTCCAGCGCGGATTCATATCTTCCTGGTCGGTAAAGGTTTCAATATAGCCACTCAGTACGGTCAGCGGGGTGCGTAATTCGTGCGAGATATTGTCGACAAAGTCTTTGCGCATCTGTTCCAGATTGTGCATCCGGGTCATGTCATGTGCCACCAGCAGGCGGCTTTCGCCACCAAAGCGGGTCATTTTGACCTGCACATAGTGTTCATCCAGCACGGTCGATTTGATTTTCAAGCCATCTGGTGCCTGATCAATATGATGAAAATATTCAATAAATGCCGGTTGGCGCAAAATGGTTAAAATATTGCGACCACGATCCAGTGGCTGAATGCCGAGCAGGCGCTCTGCTGCCGGGTTCCACCATTCGATCTGATGGTTATCATCAATCAGCACTACCGCTTCGGCCAGGGCCACTAGTGACGACTGAGCGCGGTCAATCAGCCCGACCATTTCGGCCTGGACAATACGTTCCTGACGCTGCGAGCGGTAGACATTAAATAATAAAGCCCCCCAAATGCCATGCAAATTGGGGGGAACATCATAGGGACGGTTGGCAATCCAGTCATTGACCAGATAGAGGGAGCGCATTTGGGTGGCGAAAAACGCCAGAAAGCCAATAAAAATACAGATCCAGAACTGTTCGATCCCGAGACCAATAAAACCTGCAATTACTAAAAAAAAGATCAGTAAACGGAGATCTTGTTTGGCAAAAGTCCACAAACTGCTGTAACGGACATTCTTGTGGTCACGGGCCAGTTCGGGGACAGGGTATGGTTCATACATAAAAAGCGATTAACCTAAGGCGACATCCGCACGGGTTGAGAAACGGTATCCAGTGCCACGAACCGTTTGTACAAAGCGGTCTGCGCCAAAAGGCTCCAGCAC
This sequence comes from Acinetobacter sp. Brlt_5, assembly GCF_051949055.1. Taxonomy (NCBI): domain Bacteria; kingdom Pseudomonadati; phylum Pseudomonadota; class Gammaproteobacteria; order Moraxellales; family Moraxellaceae; genus Acinetobacter; species Acinetobacter sp. Brlt_5. The sequence continues at coordinate 47,818 of NZ_JAYJLP010000011.1, read as the reverse complement.
CTTGCGTAAACGACGAATATGCACATCAATGGTACGATCCTCAATATATACGTTGCCACCCCAGACCTGGTCAAGTAGTTGTGCACGGGTATAGGCACGTTCCGGATGCGTCATAAAGAAGGCCAAAAGACGATATTCGGTTGGACCCATGTCCAGAATGTTGTCGCCAAAGCTGACGCGCTGGCTAACCGGATCCAGAATCAGGCCGTTGGCATCAATGGTTTTTTCACCATTCAGGGCATTGGCACGGCGCAGTACGGCTTTGATGCGTGATACCAGCTCGCGGGTAGAAAACGGTTTGGTCATGTAGTCGTCGGCACCGGCATCCAGACCCTGAACCTTGTGGTCTTCTTCACCGCGTGCAGTCAGCATGATCACCGGAATTTCCGCCAGGTTTTCATCACGTTTTAAACGACGACACAAATCAACACCGCTGACGCCGCCAGGCATCATCCAGTCCAGCAAAATCAGTGCCGGGCGTTGATCGACGATCATCTGATGCGCCTGTTTGGCATCTTCAGCCTGTAAGCAATGAAAGCCGGCCATATCCAATGAGGTATGGATCATCTCTCGGATTGGAAGTTCATCATCGACAATTAAAATGTAGTCATCTTTCACAACGCAATACCCTATAAGTGAACGGTGAACCGTTTATATTTATGACAGGCTTATTACAAAGATTAATTATGACAGTATCATTGCAGAAAGGGCAGACAGCGCTATTTTCGCAATGTTTTGTGACAATTTTTGTACAGAATGGGCTGAATCCGGAATTAATTTAAAAAAATTTAAATAAAAGATTCAAATATTTAATTTTTCTTGCAGTTTGATGACAGGGATTCAGGCTTTTTTGGTATTTTCTGGCTCTGCTTCGGAAAAATGTTCGAGCAGGGAAATGAACACCACGCTACAGGCGCTAAGCACTTCATCCATTGACTGCTTAAAGCCGCTCATGACCCAGCGAATGGCAATTTGGGTGACATAACCGTTCAGGCCGCTGGCAATTAATGACAGTTCACGCTCTGAATGCTGCAGGTTTGGCATCATTAGCATGACAAAGGCCTGAATCATGCGATCAAAGCGTGCCATGCTTTCCTGAATGGTGGCCTGATTATGCAGTTCCTGCACCAGCATGGCATCAATATAAATAATCCGAGCCATCTGCGGGTTGTCTTTGAGCGTAGTCAGCAGGGCAGTTAAACCGGCTTCAATCATTTTTTGCGGATTGGTCGAGGCCTGCATGATGGCCTGCATCACATTGTGTTGCAGTGCATCAATCAGCTGTAAAAAAATGGTCTGGAACAGGTCTTCACTTTTTTTGAAGGATTCGTAGAAATAGCGCTCGGTGAGTTTGGCCTCGGTACAAATATCTTTCACCGTGACCGCAAAAAAACCATGCGTGCCATAGGCGTGCAGGCCGGCTTCAATCAGTTTTTCCCGGCGTAGCTGTTTGCGCTCGCTCAGCGATAATCCTTTAAATTGGCGCTCTTTATTTTGGGTATTCTGCGCATTTGGGGGAGCGGGGTGTTGTGCTTCGGTCATAGTAAAAAGGCCAGTTCACATCCTATATTGCTATAGATTAACAAGATTTTGCGCTAAGTGCGAAGTTTGGCACTCAGATTTGAACGCAGCAGACAGAAATCTGCGGGCTTTTGCGTTGACAATGATTATTGTCAAAATTATATTTGAGTGGTGAAATTGAAGTGCGCTGCCGTGCCTGAGGGACGCAGCAAGACCATCCATAAAAAGGAAGCGGAATGAAAAATTTTAAAAATAAAGTCGCGGCGATTACCGGAGCAGGTTCAGGCATTGGCCAGCAGCTGGCCGTATTATTGGCCCAGCAGGGCTGTCATCTGTCTTTAAGTGATGTTAATGAAGAAGGTTTGGCTAAAACCAAAGCCTTGCTGAGTGATTATAACGTGCGAGTGACCACGGCGCAGGTGGATGTGGCAGATCGGGCGGCTATGAAGCACTGGGCTGAACAGACCGTGCAGGATCATGGCTCGGTCAATATGATTTTTAACAATGCCGGGGTGGCCTTAGGATCGACTGTTGAAGGTGCCTCTTATGAAGACCTGGAGTGGATTGTCGGGATTAATTTCTGGGGCGTGGTGCATGGCACCAAAGAATTTTTGCCGTATATCAAACAGACTGGTGATGGCCATATTGTCAATATTTCCAGCCTGTTCGGGATTACTGCGCAGCCGACCCAATCGGCCTATAACGCGACCAAATTTGCGGTACGTGGTTATACCGAGTCGTTACGTCAGGAACTGGATATCCAGAACTGTGGCGTGAGTGCGCTGTGTGTGCATCCGGGCGGGATTCGGACCAATATTGCCAACGCCGCGAAAATGAATGACAGTCTGAGCAGTCTGGGCATGAATTCAGAAAAGTCGATACGCTCCTTCAATAAATTATTGCGTTATCCGGCAGAGCATGCGGCACGCGATATTCTGGATGCGGTTTTAAAAGATAAACGCCGTTTGTTGATTGGTAATGATGCCAAAGCCATTGATTTAATTCAGCGGATTGTCCCTAGTGGCTATCAGCGGGTGATGGCGGTGGCGACCCAGCTGGGCAAAGGCCGTAAATAAACTGTATTTTAAAGAAGCCTGCGTTAAGCGGGCTTTTTTGTGGCTGTTCAGCATATTTCATTTTTTATTTATCTGAAATTCAGAATAAAACTGTCAAGTTTTTGACAGATTTGAATAAGCTGTTTTGACATCATCAGCTCATCCCGAGTGGAAACCTTTAAAAACATCAAAAGAGAAATGAAGGAAATTTAACATGAGCTATGACTATCAACATATTCAGGTCAAACCGATTAATGGCCGTATTGGCGCTGAGATTCAGGGTATTCAATTATCTTCGCAATTGGCACAAGCGGTGATTCAGGAAATTAATCAGGTGCTATCTCCTGCCCTCAAATCAACACCTCAATGGTCTTTTTCTTCCAGACAAACTGATAATACAGACCCTGTAAAATACACAGACTGACAAAGGCCAGCGCATAGGCATACCAGATGCCTTGCAGTCCCCACCACTGACTGAACAGATAGGCACATGGCACTTCAATCAGCAAAATTGCCAGCACATTAATAATCATTGGCACGGTCACAGTCCCGCTGGCACGCATAATCGAAGCGAAAATGGCACTGGCACCAAAGAACAGAATTGACCACAATACAATAAACAGCAGCTGCTGGCCTAACCCGACCACCTGCGGGTCGGTAATAAACAGCGCCATTAAATATTTCGAGAATAAATAGGCCAGCACCACTAGCATCCCGGTAATCATCAGGTTCATGCCCAAAGCAGTACGGGTGACTTTGGCCAGTAAATCGGACTTGCCAGCCCCAATCGCCTGCGCACCAAAAATAGAGGCGGCAATGGCAATCGACAGCGCCGGAAACTGAATATAGTTCAGCACCTGATTCACCGCACCATAAGCCGCTGTGGCTTCAGCGCCATAACGGTTGACCAGCCCGACAATTACCAGACCGGCCACCGACGTGGTGACCATCTGAATGCCGGTCGGAATACCCAAACGTAAAATAATCTTGCTCAAGATCGGTTGATGGCGAATATTTTTCAGCAATTGCCAATCCGGTCGTAGCGGATGGTTTTTCTTGTTCAGATACACCGCCAGAAAAATCAGCACCGCCAGATAACCAATAATGGTGGCAATGGCCGGAGCAATAATCCCCAGACGCGGAAAACCAAAATAGCCGGCAATTAGCACCGGGGTAATAAACAGCCCGATCAGGCTGGTCATGCCTAAGGCAATTAAGGGGGTAATACTGTCGCCCACGCCGCGTAAAATGGAGGTGTAAATAATATAGACAAACAGCAGCGGGCTACCGGCCAGCATCCATTGCACATAGGGCAACGACAGATGCATCACCTGCGGATCGGTACCTAAGGCTAGCAGAATGGATTTGGCGAAAATCACGCCTAAAATGGCAATGATGGTGCCGCCAATCAGGGTCATAAACAGGGTCGAGCCGACCACACAGCGTACTTTTTCAATATTCTGCGCACCCCAGGCCTGCCCGACCAGCACGGTTGAACCGGCTGACAGCCCGATCACAAAGGCCATCAAACAGAACAGAATCGGGAAAAATACCGCCACTGCTGCAATGGCATCGACACCCATCATCTGGCCAACAAAGACGGTGTTGATGGTGCCAGACAGGTTTTGCAGAATATTGGTGGCAATCAGCGGCAGCAGGAAAATCAGAAAGGTTTTCCAGAGCTTGTGTTGATTCACCAAAGGTTGATGCTGCGGCATGAGCAATCCTGTAACCGGTTTATGATCGTGTGCATGAATGGCTTTACCCTAGCATGAGCCTGTAGCAAAAAGCCTTAGCAATTGCGTAACTTAGCTGATCTTACGTACTCGTGTTAACAGGCCGAGAAAATTTCTGCGGCCCGATCCAGCGTTTCATCTTTTTTGGCAAAACAGACCCGAATCAGGCGTAAATCATCCGGCGGGGTCTGATAAAAAGCAGAAATCGGAATCGCCACAATCTTGTGCTGCTCGGCCAGATACTGGCACATCTGCAGATCGTTTAAATCCGGGCGGATGGCGCGATAGTCCAGATTCTGGAAATAGGTGCCTTGCGCGGGAATCCACTGAAAACGGGAGTGCTGGATACCGGCCTGAAAGCGGTCGCGTTTGGCCTGATAGAACGCAGCCAGTTCTGCAATATGCTCTGGATGCTGCTGCATAAATTGCGCCAGCGCGACTTGCACAGGGGTTACGCCACAGAAATTGGCAAACTGATAAACCTGCCGGAACAGCTGCATCAAAGCCGGTGAAGCCATGCAATAACCGGTTTTCCAGCCGGTGACATGAAAAGTTTTACCAAAAGAACCAATCACAAAACTGCGCTCGTGCAGAGCTGGAAAATCAAGCGCTGAATAATGCTGCTGGCCGTCATAGACCAGATGTTCATAGACTTCATCGGACAGTACGACAATATTGCGATCCTGAATCAGCTCAATCAGGGTATGCCAGTCTTCGGCTGACCACAGCGTACCGCTCGGGTTATGCGGAGTATTGACGATGATCATACGGGTACGATCATGAATGGCATCTTTGACCTGATTCCAGTCGACCTGAAAATGGGGCGGCTGCAAGGCCAGATGGATAGCTTTCCCGCCAGCCAGTTGCACGGTGGGAGCATAACTGTCATAGCTGGGATCAAAAATAATCACTTCATCCCCGGCCTGCACCACCGCCTGAATGGCACAGAAAATGGCAATGGTCGCGCCGGCGGTAATACTGATTTCGGTGTGAGGATCAAACGAACGGCCAGTCTGTTGCTGCTTTTGCGTGGCCAGCTGTTCTCTGAGCAATAACAGTCCATCACCGGGTGGATACTGGTTCTGGCCCTCTAATGTCGCCTGACACAGGGCCTCCAGCAGGGCCGGTGGGGCCGGAAAATCGGGGAAACCCTGTGACACATTCAGGGCATTCAGGCGCTGAGCCAGGGTGGTCATGACACTAAAAATGGTCACGCCAAGCGCAGGAAGTTTAGATTGAAGTTCAAGCATGACCATTGACTACCGTTATTGTATTATGTACATCGCATGATAAGCCGCCATCCGCCAGCAATTGAAGCAGTGGGCGAAAAAACTGAATTAAATCAATTCGACCAGCGCCCGGATAATCCCCAGTGCCAGACCAATAAAGGCCCCCACCACCACGCCATTGACCCGGATCATATGCAGGTCGCCGCCGACTTCGTTTTCAATTTTGCCAATCATCTCGCGTGAATCCCATTCATGAATCCGCTCACTAATAAAACGGATCACTTTTTCACTGTACTGGTCAGAGAGATTGACGGCGATGCCGCTCATTTTGTCATTTAGCAACTGGCGCACGGCGCCGTTACTGATAATGTTCTCACCGACCTGCTGAATGGCCACGCGCAGGTTTTCCGCAATACCGGAATCGGGTTTTTCCAGATCTGCCCGGATTGCATCACACAGAATCACCACTGCACCGCTAATAAAATTCAGCACTTGCGGACTGTCCAGCAGGGCATTTTTGGTCTGGTTCAGGCGTTGGCTGGCGGCACTGTCCTGATCGGCCAGCTGTTGCATCAGCTGATGCGCCATATCTTCCACTTTTTGTCGCCACGGATGATCGGGATCGGCCAGCATCGAATCGACCCGTTCCAGTAAAGAGTCGATGGTGCGCTGCTGTACATCAATACCAATCCAGCTGGCACCTCTGGCCAGACGCCACACGCCCAGTTCTTTAAACAGGGTGCGGGTCAGCTCGCGGGTTTCTACCGGATGTTGCAGCATCCAGTCATGCGCCAGATCCAGCCCGCGTTGCAGCACATCCTGATGGAAATCATTTTCCAGCACTGCGCGCAGCATTTCACTGGCCAGATAATTAATGTCAGTATTTTTGACCCATTGCACACTGTTGCTTTGAATAAAGCGGCCAATCTGTTCCTGCCCGACAAATTCAAAAATCTTCGGTACGGTCTGTTGAATTAGCTGGCTGACCTGCTGGTTATTCTGCGGATTGGCCAGCCACTTGCCCACCGCCAGCGATACATCGGTATTGTGCAGGCTGCGCTGTACAATTTGCGGCGACAGGAAATTTTCCTGAACAAAACGTCCCGTCGACTCGGCAATACGGTCTTTGTTGCGCGGAATAATTTCGGTATGTTCCCGCAGAAACTTGGGAATGGGCAGCCGGCCAAAGGGATTACGAAACAGCACAGTAATCGCATACCAGTCAGCCAGCCCGCCGACCACGCCAGCTTCAGCCGACAGCATCAGAATATGAATCAGCCAGATATAGTCGGGCAGCAGTTTGGCCAGCACCATTAAACAGATCCAGGCCAGCACGGCCGTGATCAGGGCCATGGTAGCAAAACGCTTGCTGCGTTGCAGGTTTGGAGAAGTCGGTGCTGGCGCTGTCTGCATGCATGTTTCCCTAGTTTGAAGTGGCTACCGGTGGCTGTAACACCTGACCGCCTGGACTGAGCCCGTATTTTCCACCCAGTGACTGCAAGATCAGGCGAGCATCAAAGGCATCACTTGGGGCACTTTTTTGATCTTTATAACATTGAATCGTATAGGAAACCTGAATCGGGTCAACATTAATGACCTGCGGGTAGTCATAAAATGGGTCAGGCCAGAAAGCCGGATGGCGACGGTAATAGCCATACGGATAAAAGCTCGGTGCCGGATAGACCACAGCCTGACGCGGTGGCTGCTGGCTGCGGTTACTCGGATCATCCAGCACTTTAAAGAAGGTATGGCCCTGTTGCAGCGTGGTTTGCGCAGCTTTGACCAGGGTAATTTCTTCGGCGGTGCCAAAGCTCATGTTGGGGCGGGCCTGAAAACTGATGCGATAGGTCTGGCTGTTCAGTGGCGTCACCGAATATTGGCCCAGCTGGTCAAAGGTCAGCGGCTTGGATGGTGTGGTGGCACAGCCGCCCAGCAGCAGACTGAGCCCGAGGCCTAAACCAAGAATTAGATGTTTCATGCTGTTCTCCTGTGAAGATACTGCAAGGGGAGAATGAACCGCGTTTTAATTAAAAACTGCTGTTCGGTTGGGTCAGGAACTCCAATTCTTCTGCGCTTGATTGGCGTCCCAATATTTGATTGCGATGTGGATAACGGCCAAAGCGCTCAATAATCACTTTATGTTTCAGTTCATAGCCCAACACGGTGGGGTCATTCAAACTTTCAAACAACGTTAATGCGACTTCGTGAATACGTTTGGATTCACTGTGCATAAACGGCATATATAGAAAACGACGTTCGGTTGGGTTTAAGTCCTGATCCAATTTTAAGTGAATCATTTCTTGTGCCAACACCAAGGCCATTCCATCTTGGGCAAAGGCACGCGGGTCATTACGGTATAAATTACGTGATAATTGATCTAAAACAATGATTTCAGCCAAACGACCTGCGGGTGTTTCGCGCCATGTCCATAGTTCTCCTTGTGCCGCTTGTTGCAGTACATCGGTAAATTTTTCTGCAAGCACGGCATCAAACTCTGCGCTTTTGACAAACCAGTTCGGTTCCGCAGCAGGAGAAAACCAAAAATCTAAAAAATCCTGATAATTCATACGCTTTATTATTTACCTCTGTTCTTTTGATTATAAAATCACAAATTTCACATGTCTTATAGAGCAACTTTGTGATAAAAAATTGCCAAAAATAAAGTTGTGGGTTTGTTTGAAAACTATACAGGATGTAATGTGCCGGCACTAAATCGCGTTATACTGATATAAACCGATGATTTTCTTTAGTAGTTTTTTGCGATAAGCGAGATTGTAATGAGTCAACCCGAATCGACCTCTCAAGATACTTTAACGACTTGGGTGGATTCTTCGCTACTGCACGGCATGTTGCGTGGTATTGAGCGTGAAAGCCTGCGTATGCAAAGCAATGGATTTCTCTCTCAGGCAGCCCATCCGAAGGGCTTGGGTTCGGCACTGACTCATCCGCATATCACCACCGATTATTCCGAAGCATTAATGGAGTTTATTACTCCGCCGCAGGACAGTATTCCGGGCGCACTGAATTATTTAAGCGATATTCATGCCGTGGTGCACCGTCAGCTGGAACATGAAGAAAAACTCTGGCCGCTGTCAATGCCGTGTATGCTGGATGATGCCGAAGAACGCATTCCGCTGGCGCAATATGGCAGCTCCAATATTGGCCGCTTCAAGACCTTATACCGTCATGGTTTGGGGGTGCGTTATGGACGCCGGATGCAGACCATTTCCGGGGTGCATTATAATCTGTCTTTCCCGGATGCCTTATTTGAAGCGCTGCAACAACAAGAAAGCGATGAGGCACTCAAAAATCTGAGCCTGCAGGATTATCGCAGCCATCGCTATTTCGGTTTAATCCGTAATTTTATTCGCCTGACCCCACTGGTGATGCTGGTGGTCGGTGCCAGTCCATCGGTGTGTCAGTGTTTTATGACCGGCCGTGAACATCATTTGCTGCCACTGGTACGCGGCACGCTGTTCCTGCCATATGCCACCGCCTTGCGCATGGGCCGTTTTGGTTATCAGAATTCGGCGCAAAAACAGCTCGGGATTCACTATAACAACCTGAGTGGTTATTTAGAGGGTCTGCAAAAAGCCGTCAAAACCCCGTATCAGCCATTTAGCCGTTTGGGCCTGAATGATGCACAGGGTGAGCCGATCCAGATCAATGATCACGTGCTGCAAATTGAAAACGAATACTACAGTCTGGTGCGTCCAAAACAGGTGCCGCAGGCGGGTGAAACGCCATCGCAGGCGCTGGCCAATCGGGGTGTTGGCTATGTCGAATTACGCGCGGTCGATGTCAATCCGTATAGCCCGATCGGGATTGATGAACACACCGCCGGCTTCCTGGAAGTGCTGGCACTGTACTGTCTGCTGAAAGACAGTCCGGCGTTATTGGATGATGAACAGGACATTATTGAGCGCAATCAGGCCGAAGTCGTGAATCGTGGCCGTGCGCCAAATGCCACCATTTTGGCAGATGGCCAGTCCTATCTGATTGAAGACTGGAGCCGTAGTCATGTTCAGGCCATGCAGCCTTTGGCTGAACTGCTGGATCAGGCCTATGCCACAACGCTATATAGTCAGGGTCTGGCGACCATGCTCGGCCGGATTGATGAAGTCGATGCGACTCTATCGGCGCAGGTGATTGAGGATACCTTACATCAGGGCGGCACCTGGAACTTTGGCAGCCATATGGCGCAGCAACATGCCGACGTCTATCAGGCGCATGTATTAAGCCCGGAAACGCTGGCCTATTTTGAAGAAATGGCCCAGCAATCATTGCAACAACAACAGCAACTTGAGCAGGAACAGACCTTGAGTTTTGAGCAGTTCCTGACTCAGTACCGATAAAAATAGAAAGAGGATTGACCATGCAATGGAGTTATCGCTTCGTGAGTGGTGTTTTGTTTTGTGCCAGTGTGGTGGGGATGGCCTTCGCCCTGTATCTTGAGCATGTGCAAGGTCTGGCGCCGTGTCCATTATGTGTTTTCCAGCGTGTCGGCCTGATTGGCTTGGGAATCATTTCCCTGATCGCGCTGCTCCACAACCCGCTTTCGGGGGCGTTTAAACGACTGTATGCCTTTTTGGGCAGCTTAAGCATTTTATGGTCGGCCGGTGTTGCCGCACGGCATGTCTGGCTGCAAAACCTGCCGCCGGACCAGGTGCCAAGCTGTGGTCCGGGGCTGGATTATCTGGTCGATGCCTTGCCAATGAAAGCCGTGCTGCAACAGGTGCTGTCCGGTTCTGGTGAATGTGCAGTGATTGACTGGACTTTTCTGGGTCAATCCTTGCCGGTCTGGTCGTTAGTGTTCTTTATTGTGCTAACGATTATTAGTATCTGGCAGTTAATCCGCACCTATCCCTATACTGCGGCCAAAACCAAGCCGGTGAAAAAGAAATAATATTGTCATCCATATCAATAAAAAACAGGAGGGCCATGACCCTCCTGTTTTAATTGTAGCGCATCAATTTTTAAGTCAGGGCAATGCCTTCAATACTTTCTAAATTGACAATATATTCACGTACCTGTTCATTGACCCGGTCATCATTTTCAGGATAAAACCATTTCACAATCTGCTCGGCGACGCTAGAATGGTACTGAATTTCCATATGATTCAGACCATAAAATACCGCCTTATGCGATTCCGGCAGTTTGAGCTGAAAACGCGGGTTCGGATGTTCACCCAGCGCACTTTTGACACTGACCAGATAATCGCCAATTACTTTGCGGGTGCGGTTGCGCTTGTTTTCATATTCAATGGTGCCGGCCACCAGAAAGGCATTAATATGGGACGGGAAGGGCGCCGGTTTGCGGTTATCATCAATTTCACCAATTCGCGCTTCATTGTGTTCCCAGTCATCATCCCGCACGCTGCCATAACGTAAATCCAGAATACCGTTACTGCGGATATTCACCACATGCCCGACAATTTTCATAAACGGGAAACGCCCCAGTTTATCCTGTAAGTGAAAGCCGAAACGCTCCAGCGCTGCACCATGATGCGGCGAACCCAGACAGACCAGGTTATCGACCATATGAATCCACTCATGCAAATCCTGTTTGCCATAAAACAGGGCACTGCGCGACACCAGTCCGCCCATGCTATGTCCAATCAGGCTGATGCTGGTGATATTCGGATTGCGCTGAATCAGATCTTCCAGGGTATTGGCCAGACTGTGACCATTGGCGGAAATACGCCGTCCGGTATTGTAATTTAAATACAGCATGGTGTTGCGCTGGCGCTGTGCCAGCAGTTTTTCGCCAATACCACCATATTGCTGATGTGACCAGTCCAGATGGTTCATACACAGGCCATGCACAAACAGAATCACCTGTCCGGTCAGCTCGCCTTTTTGCACACTGCCGTAGTGGTCATAAATGGTCATTGGCAGTGCCAGCGGATTTTGCTGATTCAGCAAATAATCACCCAGCACCCCATTTAAAATACCGACCAGCACATGCATATACGGTGTCAGCGGCTTGTCATGCAGGCGCGGAAAACGATCAATTACCTGACGCAGACTGGGCGCCAGCAGGTAGTTGCTATAGTTTTGCAAGGTATCAAAGGACAGGCTGTACAGCTTGCGAATGGGCGACATATTCTGGAATTTTCGGGAGTGCTGTTCACTCATGCCAAACAGGCTCAGCAAGACCTCACGCTGAATGGTCTGCACCAGCTCTTTGACCACCTGATGCACCGGCATACTTAACAGCTGCGCCAGACCTTCCAGTAAATCGGCCTGGCTGGGCGGTGTGGTGTCCCATTTACAATAAGTTTCATGCAATGGCGTTAAACTTGGCATGTGCTACTGCCCCCTAACAATAGTGTCGCGGCTACTTTCTTTTTCGTTGGCTTCACGGTATAAATTTCTAAGCTTAATTTTATATCATTCATCCCGAACAACTTTTACAATAGCCAGGATGACGCCCCAGTTTTAATTTTTTTGTCTAACAATTATTTGTGACATACAAATTAAAACATGAATGTGATCAAAGTCTCAAAAAAGTAAATACAACAATGAACATGGATAACATCCGATTAGCACAATGAATTTAATTTATTTGCATGGTTTCAGGAGCAATCCCTTTTCTGCCAAAGGCCAGCTGTTGCGGCAAGCGCTGGCACAGCGGAGTGACATTCAGGTGCATCTGCCCGATCTGAATGCGCCGCCACGCGAGGTAATGCAGCACTTATCTGCACTGATTGAGCAGCTGGACCAAGTAGCGCTGGTCGGCAGCAGTCTGGGCGGCTTCTATGCGACACAACTGGTCGCACGCTATGCGGTTCCGGCTGTGCTGATTAATCCGGCTATGCGACCATGGCAGTTGTTTCAGGAACTGTTCGGCGATGCCCAAATTCCGCTGAAAGTGCATGAACATTGGACGCTGGAGCGGCTACATTTACAGCAACTGGAACAGATGGCAGTGCCTTTTGTTGAAAAGGCAGACAAAATTTTAGTGTTATTGCAGCAAGGCGATGAAGTTTTGGATTATCGTGACGCACAGCGTTATTATAGCCAGGCCCAGCATAGCTCTCTGATCATGACCGAAACCCGCGGCAATCATGGGATGGACAACTTTGCGCTAAAAATACCTATGCTGCTGCAGTTTTTATCGGATTCCCTAAAATAAGGAAACAGTACAACGTGTCTCAATATACGGCTCAATCTCTTGAAGTTTTATCTGGTCTCGATCCTGTCCGTCGCCGTCCGGGTATGTATACCGACACCTCGCGTCCGAACCATTTGGCGCAGGAAGTGATTGATAATGCTGTCGATGAGGCACTGGCTGGACATGCCACCAAAGTTAGCGTGACCGTGTATAAAGATGGCTCGCTGGCAGTAGAAGACAATGGCCGCGGGATGCCGGTGGATATTCACCCGGAATATGGCCAGAGCGGGATTGAGATTATTCTGACCAAGCTGCATGCCGGCGGCAAGTTCAGTACCGATAACTACCAGTTTTCCGGTGGTCTGCATGGGGTCGGGATTTCTGTGGTGAATGCCTTGTCGACCCGGGTAGAAGTCGATGTACAGCGTCAGGGCAATCTCTACAAAATGGCTTTTGAGCAGGGCGAAGCCACTGGTCCATTAGAGGTATTGGAAGGCAAAGCGCCAAAACGTGCGTCAGGCACGCTGGTGCGTTTCTGGCCGGAAGCTAAATATTTCGATTCGCCTAAATTTGCCTTAAAAGCCTTAAAACATAATTTAAAAGCCAAAGCGGTTTTGGCCGCTGGTCTGCAAATCAATTATATTGACCAGATTAATGATGAAAAAATCACCTGGCAGTTTGAAAATGGCCTGGTCGATTATTTAATGGATGAGCTGGAAGACCGCGAGATTATTCCGGCGCCGGCCTTTGTCTCTTCAGGCAATGCAGAACGCGCCAGCGCAGAATTTGCGATTTGCTGGAATGTTGAAGGCGGCGAAAGCATTCAGGAATCTTACGTCAACCTGATTCCGACCGCGCAGGGCGGTACCCATGTCAATGGTTTGCGTTCCGGTATCACCGATGCCATGCGCGAGTTTTGTGAACTGCGTAACCTGTTACCGCGTAACTTGAAACTCTCGGCCGAAGATGTCTGGGATGGCGTGAACTATATCCTGTCGCTAAAATTCCAGGAGCCACAATTCTCCGGTCAGACCAAAGAGCGTTTGTCGAGCCGTGAAGCGTCCGGAATCGTGCAGAATATTGCCAAAGATGCCTTTGCCTTATGGTTACACCAGAATTCAGATGTAGCGCTGCAACTGGCAGAAATGGCCATCTCCAAGGCCGGTCGCCGTTTAAAAGCAGCCAAAAAAGTCGAGCGTAAAAAGATTGTGTCGGGTCCGGCTCTGCCAGGCAAGCTGGCCGACTGTGTCGGTCTGACCCGTGAAGAATCAGAACTGTTTATTGTCGAAGGGGATTCTGCAGGTGGTTCGGCCAAGCAGGCACGTGACAAGAATTTCCAGGCCATCATGCCGATTCGCGGTAAAATTTTAAATACCTGGGAAGTCTCTTCCGATGAGGTTCTGGGCTCGCAGGAAGTACATGATATTGCCATTGCGATTGGGGTTGATCCAGGTTCAGATGACTTGTCTGAACTGCGTTATGGCAAAATCTGTATTTTGGCTGATGCTGACTCCGATGGCCTGCATATTGCCACCTTGCTCTGTGCGCTTTTTGTCAAACATTTCCCGGCCTTGGTAGAAGAAGGGCATTTATTTGTGGCCATGCCGCCGCTATTCCGGATTGATGACAACAAAGACGTACATTACGCACTGGATGAAGATGAGCTCAATAGTATTTTAAATAAATGCAAAAGCAAAAATCCGCAAATCACCCGCTTTAAAGGCTTGGGTGAAATGAATGCCAGCCAGTTGCGTGAAACTACCATGGACCCGGATACACGCCGTCTGGTGCAACTGGATCTGGATGATATTCATGTCACCGCCGGTTTGCTAGATAAACTGCTGGCCAAAAAACGCTCCGCAGACCGGAAGCAGTGGCTAGAACAAAAAGGCAATCTGGCCGATCTGGTGGTTTAAAACTCTAAAATTTCATCATTTTAGAAAACCTACCCGTCTTGGTGCAGATTTTTTATGTCGCTGATTTTTTCTCCAAAATGAGGCAATCGGGCTGTACCAGGTTGCCCTTTTTTTGTTCACTTTTGCGTATCCTTATCCTTCAATATCTCTAAAAACTCAAGAGCACACCTTGCTTGCATGTGCGTGGTGCAGATCAGTGCAGCGTAGCTGAAGGGCGTTCTTTCATTTTTTATATTAATATAAGTAACTAATTTTTATGATTTAAATCTTACTTGTCCCGTCTAGATCTGCCTGTCATTTTTGCGTTTGGCATAGAAATTGAATTATCCGCTGCAGTCATAGAACAACAGGCACCGTATTCAGGTGCTGCATAAGTGTGGAGAAATTCATGAAGTTCCAGCGCAATCTGTTTTCAAAAAGTATACTAGTGGCCAGCATGGCCGGGGTTGTGGCGCTCAGCGGCTGCTCAAAATCGACCGAAAGTAGCGACAGTGCCAGCACGGCTCAGCCAGCAGCCAGTACCGGCGAGACCATTAAAGTCGGCATCCTGCATTCCCTGTCCGGCACCATGGCCATTTCAGAAACTTCGCTAAAAGATACCGCGCTAATGGCAATCAATGAAATTAATGCCAATGGCGGGGTGCTGGGCAAAAAGCTGGAACCTGTGGTGGTTGATCCAGCCTCTGATTGGCCACTATTTGCGGAACAGGCGCGCCAGCTGATTACTCAGGATAAGGTCGCGGTCATTTTTGGTGCATGGACTTCAGTATCGCGTAAATCGGTACTGCCGGTGGTGGAAGAGCTGAATGGTCTGCTGTTCTATCCGGTGCAATATGAAGGTCAGGAACAGTCGAAAAATATTTTCTATACCGGCGCAGCACCTAACCAGCAGGCGATTCCGGCAGTGGAATATCTGATGAGTGAAGAGGGCGGTCAGGCCGAGCGTTTTGTGCTGCTGGGAACGGATTATGTCTATCCACGGACCACTAACCAGATTCTGCGCGCTTTCCTGAAATCAAAAGGCATTGCCGATGCCGACATTATGGAAGAGTACACCCCGTTTGGGCACAGTAACTATCAGACCATTGTCAGCAATATTAAAAAATTCTCGGCCGGGAAAAAGACGGCGGTCATCTCCACCATCAATGGTGATTCCAATGTGCCGTTCTACCGTGAACTGGGCAATCAGGGCATCAAAGCCTCTGATATTCCGGTGATGGCGTTCTCGGTGGGTGAAGAAGAATTACGCGGTATTGATACCAAGCCACTGGTTGGCCACTTGGCGTCATGGAACTACTTTATGTCAGTAAAAAATCCGGTCAATACCGAGTTCACCAACAAAATGAAGCAGTACGCAGTCGATTATAAACTGCCAAATGCCAACAAGCTGGTGACCAATGACCCGATGGAAGCGACCTATGTCGGCATCAATATGTGGAAGCAGGCGGTAGAAAAAGCCGGCACTACCGAGGTGGATCAAGTCCGTGCAGCCATGGCTGGTCAGGAATTTAAAGCACCCTCTGGTTATACCTTAAAAATGGATACGTCAAACCATCACTTGCATAAGCCGGTCATGATCGGGCAAATCCGTGCCGATGGCCAGTTTGATATTGTCTATAAAACCCCGCAAACCCTGCAGGCAGAACCTTGGAGTCCTTATCTTCCGAAGTAAGTTTGACATCACGCCTGCTGCTTCGGCAGCAGGTTTTTTTTCGATTTCTCTGCCTTCTTATAAAAAAGAGGACACACAATAGGGGGATATAAAATGAATATTCGCGTGAATATCGCCGCTATTTTTCTGATTTTTGCCCAAGTTTTATCGATACAGCTGGCTCAGGCCGAACAGCCGCAAACACAGACAGCCGTTGCTGTGACACAGGCCGATGCCATCCAGCAATTTGTGCAAGGTGATTTCGCCAGCCGCCGTGCCTTACTGAACCAGTGGCCCGGCAGCCTCGAACAGCTGGATCAGCTTGCACAATATGTTGAACAGCAGCAGCTCTATAGCGGCGCCAATGGTCAAACCTATATTCTGGAATCGGATGAGCGTTTACTGCATTATCCGGCACTGGAGCCGGTCAGCGACTGGCCAAGTGATCTGGCGCAGGTCACGCTGGTGAATACCTTGCAGAAAGCGCTGACCTTTGCGCTGGCGCATTCAAAAATGCAGTCAGAAGATGCGGCTGAGCGCCTTGAAGCTGTCGATATTTATGAAAGCAATCTGTCTGAATTACAGCTGGCGCAGATCAATCGCCTGTATTTACAGGAACGGAATAATAAGGTGAAGGCGCGTCTGGCCCAGCTCAAAGCACGGCTGGATTATCAGCAGCCAGATGTGCTGGTGAAAATTCAGGCCGCCCAGGTACTGGCCGATTCCAACCGTCCCGATGTACTGGCCATGGTGGAGCAGGAGCTGCAACAGCCGAATCTGAATCCGGAACTGAAAGCCGTGTTGCTGGAGGCCAAAAGCGCCATTCAGACCCGCTTACAGGCCAGTGAATGGGCCGGCCATCTATTTTCCGGGCTCAGTACCGCCAGTATTTTGCTGCTGGCGGCGTTAGGACTGGCCATCACCTATGGTCTGCTCGGAGTCATCAATATGGCGCATGGCGAGCTGATCATGATTGGCGCTTATACCACCTATGTGGTGCAAAGCCTGTTTAAAAGCCATTTTGGCAGTTATCTGGACTGGTACCTGATCGTGGCGATTCCGGCAGCCTTTCTGGTCAGCGCTTTAATTGGCATGCTGATTGAACGCACGGTAATTCGTCCGCTCTATGGCCGTCAGCTGGAAACCCTGTTGGCCACCTTTGGGGTGAGTCTGATTTTAATGCAATTGGTGCGGATGATCTTTGGCGCACAAAACGTGGAGGTGTCCAATATTGCCTGGCTGTCTGGCGGCATTTCCATTAGCCCAAGCCTGATGCTGCCGTATAACCGTATCGCAATTATTGTCTTTACCATCGCCGTGCTGTTGTTACTGGTCTATTTACTCAATAAAACCCGTTTTGGTCTGTTTGTGCGGGCTGTAACCCAAAACCGTCAGATGGCACGTGCCGTCGGAATTCGTTCCAGCCGCATCGACATGATGGCTTTTGGTCTGGGTTCTGGTCTGGCTGGACTAGCCGGTTGTGCCTTGGCGCAGGTCGGAAATGTCGGCCCGGATTTGGGGCAGAACTACATTATTGATGCCTTCCTGGTGGTGGTAGTTGGCGGGGTTGGTCAGGTCTGGGGTGCGGTACTGGCAGCACTGGGTCTGGGTATTAGCGGGACTGCGCTGGAAATTGGCATGGGCGCTGTACTGGCCAAAATTATTCTTCTGGTTCTTGTGATTTTGTTTATTCAAAAACGCCCACAAGGTCTGTTTGCCATCAAAGGCCGTTTTGTGGAGTAAGCGCATGAAGATCACACATTTACTTTCCGATAAACCCTATAGCGGGGCAGCCATTGCCGCCTGTTTTGCGATTTTACTGCTGTTGCCGTGGCTGCATCTGTTGCCGAGTGATTCGGCACTGCATCTGTCGGCTTATTGGGTCACCCTGATTGGCAAAATCATGTGTCTGGCACTGGTGGCTTTGGCCTTGGATCTGGTCTGGGGCTATGCCGGTATTTTAAGTTTGGGTCATGGCCTGTACTTTGCTCTGGGCGGTTATGCGTTTGGCATGTACCTGATGCGCCAATCCGCGGGTGATGGGCTGCCAGACTTTATGCGTTTCTTAAGCTGGACCGAGTTGCCGTGGTTCTGGGTTGGTACGGAACATTTCCTCTGGTCGCTTGCACTTGTTGTTTTAGTGCCGGGCATCATTGCTTTTGTGTTTGGCTTCTTTGCTTTTCGCTCCAAAATCAAGGGCGTGTATTTCTCGATTATCACCCAGGCCATGACCTTTGCTGCCGCACTACTGTTTTTCCGTAATGAAACCGGTTTCGGCGGCAACAATGGTTTTACCGGCTTTAAAACTATTTTGGGCATGGATATTACCTCGGCACCGATGCGGGCCAGCCTGTGTTTTATCACCGCGCTGGTGCTTCTGCTGTGCTTTATCGGGTTGCGTCATCTGATGAATCAGCCTTATGGCCGTGTGCTGGGTGCGATTCGTGACAGTGAAAACCGTCTGCAATATCTGGGCTATCGCACGCTGTGGTACAAGCTGTCGGCCTGGGTGCTGTCTGCGGTGATCGCGGGTATTGCCGGGGCGCTGTATGTGCCACAAGCCGGTATCATCAACCCGAGTGAAATGAACCCGGTCAACTCAATTGAAATGGCGGTCTGGGTCGCAGCGGGTGGTCGTGGCACCTTAATTGGGCCTTTGCTCGGCGCGGGTGTGATTAACGCGGCCAAAACCTATTTCACCGCTGCTTCCCCAGAGGCGTGGTTACTGATTTTAGGGGCGCTGTTTATTGTGGTGACCATCTTCCTGCCGAAAGGGATTATTGGTCTGTTTGACCGTTTTAAAAAGGAGCGGAGCGAATGAGTGAACTGTTGCAAGCTCATGGTGGCCATGCTGCTGAAGGTTATGGCCGCCCCAAGGAACAGGGCGCAGATTTTAGCCACGGTATTGCACTGTATTTGGAAAAAGTCAGTGTCTGGTTTGATGCCTTTCGCGCCTTAAACGACTTGTCTTTGTATATCGAAGAAGGGGAATTACGTTGCATCATTGGACCCAATGGTGCCGGTAAAACCACGTTAATGGATGTGATTACCGGTAAAACTCGTCCAACGGAAGGCAGTGCCTTTTTTGGCCAGACCTATGATCTAGCCAAGATGAGCACCGAACAGATTGCCGAGGCCGGAATTGGACGCAAGTTCCAGAAACCCACGGTATTTGAAAATTTTACCGTGATGGAAAACCTGCTGCTAGCCGCGCCGAAAGATAAACGGGTGAAAAAGAGTTTCTTTAGCAAGCTCGATCCGGATGCCCAACAGGCGCTGGAGGAATCGCTGGCGCAAATCCGCTTACAGGAATTGGTGCATAAACCGGCCGGATTGCTGTCGCATGGCCAAAAGCAGTGGCTGGAAATTGGCATGTTGCTGATGCAGCGCCCGAAGCTGATTTTGCTGGATGAACCAGTGGCAGGTATGACCGATGCCGAAACTGAACGCACCGCAGAGCTATGTCTGGAGCTGAAGAAAAATCATACCTTGATTGTGGTCGAGCATGACATGAGCTTTATTGACACCATCAGTGAAAAAGTCACGGTGCTGGCACAGGGTGCCATTCTGGCAGAGGGTACATTGGCCGAAGTTCAGGCCAATGAAGATGTGATTGAAAAATATTTGGGACGTTAAGGAGACCGCGATGCTAGAAGTCAAAGACGTCAATCAGTTTTATGGGGGCAGTCATATCCTGCGTGATGTATCGTTTCAGGCTCCGGTTGGCGCATGTTCGGTAGTACTGGGGCGTAACGGCGTCGGTAAAACTACCTTGCTCAAATGCTTGATGGGCATTTTGCCGATTAAGTCCGGGCAGATTCTGCTGGATGGCAAAGATATGTCCAGGCTTAGTCCGGAGCAGCGCGTGCGTGAAGGTTTGGCCTATGTGCCACAAGGCCGCGATATTTTTTCAACACTCACGGTTGAGGAAAATATCCTGATTGGGATGGCGAAATTTAAAGGCGCGAAAACCCGGAAAGTACCGGAACATCTGTACGAGATTTTTCCGGTTCTGGATGAAATGAAGCAGCGCCGCGGCGGAGATTTATCCGGTGGTCAGCAGCAGCAATTGGCAATTGCCCGCGCGCTGGCTTCTGAACCGAAGGTATTAATTCTGGATGAGCCAACCGAGGGTATTCAGCCGTCGATTATTAAAGATATTGGCCGGGTGATTCGTAAACTGGCTGATGGTGGCGAAATGGCAATTGTGCTGGTCGAGCAGTTCTATGATTTTGCCGAAGAGCTGGCCGATGGCTATACCGTGATGGCACGTGGCCAGGTGATTGCACAAGGTGCTGGCAGGGAAATGCCGGAGAAAGGGATTCGGGAGTTGGTGGCGATTTAATTTCTCTCTCAAAGGGAGGTTGGAGGGATTTAACAAGTTAAAGCCTCCCTGAGCAAGAGATCAGCACGGCTTGATCTTGCAGTGCAAGAAGGGAGGTTTGGCGAGATTGTTAATATTCAGCGAGATATAAGCACTGCTTTATATCGAAGCGTAAGCAGGGAGGTGTGGAGGCTTCAATTTCATCTCTCCCTAACTCTCTCCGAAAAGGAGAGGGAAATTGTCATTCAATTTCCGTATTTTCATTCCATAAAAAATACCCGCCATACTGGCTGGATCTGAACTCACCCCCGCTACTTTTACCCTGTTCAGTTAAAAAGTGTTTGCCATTTTCGTTTAAGGTCAGGAAGCCTTTTGCAGTTAACTTCTCCAGTACATCTGCGGTTTTCAACTTATGTTTTGCAGCCAGTTTGGAGGTGGTGAGTTTGGTTAGTGTCGAGCTTTCTTCGCCACGTTCTGCTTCTGCCACCACAGCATCCGCTTTCACTTCATCGAGGCTAATCCGGACTTCATCACTAATCCGAATAATGCGCTGCGCTTCTTCATAGGCATCTTTAAATACTTCATCATCTTCGTATTTGCGAACCAGAATCCCCATTTCATTGTTATTAATCTGGCTGAATTCATATAAATTCAGGCTGGAAATAATACATTCTGATTCATTCAGATAGCATTTTGCATGCAGGTTCTTGCAGAAGCTTAAACGGACATAATCCAGTTTTTGCAGCCACTTAATTTCCTCTGGATGCAGGTCGCTTTTGCCATACACAATACGGATGTCAATTTTGAGCCGATCTTTATCTTCGAGTAATTCTTTAATCCGGTCATTGAGGCGTAAATAGGGGCTAATCAGAATTAAACGCTCTTTGGCATTCTTAATCAGTTCTTCTAGAAAAAAGTTGGTTGCACTGGTGTTTAAAAACTTGGCCATAAAAATCCCCGTGTCATTCTTATTGATGGCTTAGATCATAGTCTAAGTATAGGTAAAAATTAAACAAAAAAAAGAGCACTGAAATCAGTGCTCTTTTAGATGGATGCTGAGCGTTTAGCTAAAGAACCAGTATACGAACAGCGCAATAATGAAGGTACACAGGATGTTTAATACTATCCCGACACTCATCATTTCACGCTGTCTGATATGACCGGACCCAAACACAATTGCATTTGGCGGTGTTGCTACAGGCAACATAAAGGCACACGATGCACCAATACCAATAATAATCACCAGAATTTCTTTTGGCATACCCATCTGGTCGGCAATGGCGGCAAAGACCGGTACCAGCAGTGCAGCAGAAGCGGTGTTACTGGTAAATTCAGTCAGGAAAATAATGAAAATGGTCACCACAAAAATAATCACCAGCGGTGATGCCGTACCAAATACATCCGCAACGGTTTGACCCAGCACCAGCGATGCACCTGAATCTTTTAACATCGCACTTAAGGTTAAACCACCACCAAACAGCAGTAATACACCCCAGTCGGTATTTTCAGAAACCTGTTTCCAAGTGGCTGTACCTAAAATCACCACCAGACAGGCGGCGACCAGTGCAGTCCAGGTATCCGGAGATGAAATACCAAAGTTCTCGCTGAGTTTTTTGCCAAAAATCCAGGCAATTGCGGTACAGATAAACAGAATCATGGTCGCGATACGGGTTCGGTTCCATGGAATCACTTCAGTTTCAAAATGAATTTTCTGGTTCAGTTTCGGACGCAACACCAGATATAAACTGACTAGCATGGCCGGCAGTAAAATCAGCATCATCGGCAAACCGATTTTCATCCAGTCAGCGAAGTCATAGTCCAGTGCTTTGGCAGCAATCGCATTCGGTGGTGAACCCACCAGCGTTCCTAAGCCGCCAATACTGGCCGAATAGGCAATCCCGAGCAGAATAAAGACGAAGGTAGAGCGCTCTTTAGTTGAATCTAGGTGCGACAGCAGACCCAAAGCCAGCGGGAGCATCATCGCTGCGGTGGCGGTATTGGAAATCCACATCGACAGTGCGGCTGTAACAGCAAAAATGGCCAGCACCGAAATCCCCAAATGTCCGCCAGACATGGAAATAATCCACATCGCAATTTTACGGTCCAGTTTCTGGATATGCAGGGCAGTGGCCAAGGCAAAACCACCAAAGAACAGGAAAATGACCGGGTCAGCAAAAGTTTGCAGTGCCTGAGTGGTGGTTATCGGCACCAGCTCTTTGCTGGCATTTTCAATCGGCATCCCAAGCGCTACTGCCAGCACCGGTACCAGCAGTGCGGTAATGGTGATATGCACCGCTTCGGTCAGCCATAAAATCCCGATAAACAGTAACAGGCTTAGGCCTTTATTGGCATAATCATCATAGGGCAAAATATGGTAAAAGCCCCAAGAAAGCAGGGCGGCAATGACAATAATAATCCAGCCTTTGACAATGCCTTTCGGCGCGGCCTCGATCGGTGGTTTTAACGTATCTGTATTCATATACGAGCCTTTTATAGATTCATAGGAATTAGAGTAATCGGCCTATTATTTAATATTTTTCAAGCAGGGGGCAAAGTATAAATTGATTATTTTGCAGCTAAGTGAAGATTAAACCACAAAAAAATGCGGGTTCTGACTGAGGAGTTGCACGGCTTGCCACAGAGCTGAGCAGCCCAGCACGGCCAGTAAGCTGAGAATCAGCCAGCGGAATTTCTGCTGGGAAATATGGGCACGTAACTGGCCGCCAGCCCAGACCCCGAGCAGCGACACCACGGTTAATAAGCCCAGTAAGGACCATTGTTCAGATTTAAATTGCAGCATCACCGGGTAAAGCAGCAGCAGCTGAATCAGTTTACTGACCGCAAAATTCAAGTTGCTGATCAGCACAATTTCGGTTTTGCTGTGTTCGGTACTCAGCAGGTACATCATCAGAAAGGGTGCCATGGCATTGGTGGCTCCGCCGATCACACCGGCCAGCAGACCAAACAGCAGCATGTTTTTCAGACTGGCCTGAATGCGCAGGGGCTGGCTGCGAAACTGATCCAGCACATACCATAAAATAAACAGCCCCATCAGCAGTTTGAGATAGCCATCATTTAGATGTAGCAGTAACTGCACACCGAATACACTTCCGATCAGACTGCTGATAATCAGGCCCCAATATTGACCGGAATAATAGCGCAGCGCCTGAAGAAAGCTGCGTTCGGGGTCGCTATTGAGTAAAAACAGATTCAGGATCAGGCAGGGTAATAGTACAAAGGCTACCGTGGTCGACAGCGGGTACAAGGTGGAGATGGCCGCGGTACTGACCATAGGAAAGCCGAAGCCGCTGATCCCGTGTAACAGGGCAGCAATGATACAAAAGATCAGAACCATCAGGTCGGCTTTAGACATGCGTATTTCAACGGACTGGCAGAGTACTGACTAAAACATGCACATACTGGGCTTGTAAAGGGCAAGCCGGCTTATTTTTTATCAAATGAAGCGTAAACCTCTGTCTTTCAGTCAGAGATATAAGCGACACGACATGAAATGTCGTTTAATTGCTAAAAAACAATATATTAAGCCTAATATAAGCCCATGAAAACACTTAAATTACGCATAAAAAACAGTCACACAAAGGTGCTAGACCAATTGGCATCTGAAGTTAATTTTGTCTGGAACTATGTCAATGATTTGTGTTTCAAACACCTACAGCGCAAACAACAATTCTTTTCAGCATACGATATTGCTAAATACACGAAAGGCGCATCAAAGGAATGTAGTCTTCATAGCCAAACCATTCAGGCTGTAACAGAAGAATTGGTCACTCGCAGAAAACAGTTCAAAAAATTAAAATTGAGATGGCGTGTCAGTAATAAGAAATCAGCAAGAAGATCACTAGGTTGGATACCCTTTAAAAAGGTCGCTATTAAATACGCCGATGGATACGTTCAGTATGGCAAGCATCAATTCAAGCTATGGGATAGTTACGGACTATCGAAATACAGCATTAAAACAGGCTCATTTGTAGAGGATAGTCGTGGACGTTGGTATGTCTGCTTAGTGGTTGATTCACCCAAACAAAACAAACCTACCGCCACAAAAGCCGTGGGCATTGATCTAGGCTTAAAAGATATTGCTACTTGTTCAGATGGTACGATCATTTCCAATCCCAAGTTCTACCATCAATATGAACAGAAATTAGGGATTGCTCAGAGAGCGAGAAATAAAAAGCGTGTCCGTGCATTACACGCCAAGATTGCAAACTGTCGTAAAGACCATTTGCACAAGGCTAGCACCCAGCTGGTGAAAGACAATGCACTGATTGTCGTTGGTGATCTAAGTGCGAACAAACTTGTAAAAACTAAAATGGCGAAATCTGTTTTAGATACAGGATTTTCAACACTCAAAACCATGCTCAAGTATAAATGCGAGAACGCAGGGGTCATGTTTGAGGAAGTCAACGAGAGATTCACAACCCAAACCTGTTCGAGCTGCGGTGCAATCACCGCAAGCAGTCCGAAAGATAGATTTGCGAATAAGAGTATGGGAATGTGAATGCGGAAGTGTAAATCAACGCGATTTAAACTCCGCCAAGAACATACTTGCGCTTGGGCATAAGCGTCTAGCAGTAGGAATCACCCTCCTTTCAGGTGGGTGAGGATGTCAAACCAAATGGAGAATTAAATCTGGGCAGAAACAATCTGGATGGGCGAGTTAAATTCATACACATCGCAGTTGGGACCAGAGCCAATCCGGTCAATCACGGCAAAATCGCTAGGTGCCTCCAGCGTCAGCAGGGGATGATGCCAGGTCCCGGCGCGGTAATTCACGCCTTGTGAACCATCGCTAATAAATGCTTGAAGCTGGCTGATGTCCGGCTCATCTGTATTTAAACCCGGTGCCACCACCACCAAAAACGCTTGCCCCTGCATCGGAATAAAAGCCTGCGAGCCTTGAGGATGGCGCTCCAGCATTGCTACCTGAAACGGTATTTGGGTACTCTGGATATTGCGGAAAATACTAATGCCTGCTTGTGCTTCACCAAGAATTTCCGTCATGGCCAGCGCATGATAACGCTCGGTTTGGGCATGGTTAATATGAAAATAGTCATGTCCCTGACAGCTGATCACTTCACCAAAAGGGGCAAAATTGTCCAGGGTCAATGCTTGAATCTGAATGGTATTTTTCATGTTGTTTGAGGGTTCCAGGGCGGGTATTTTTATGGTCATCATCAACTGGTAGAGATGGAGGTCGCTGTCAGCCTGTGGAGTGGGCCAACAGCGACGCTGGTGTGTTAGTCCACCAGTGTGCCCCAGAGGCGAATCCGGCTAATACCGCCGTCGGGAATCATATTGACCCGGATATGTGAGATTTTGTCGTGCTTTAAAATCTGCTCGATAAAGGAATGCACATGGTCCATCTGCATGGGCTGCGCCTCCAGTAAAAATGGCCAGAACATGCTTTGGGGAATCAGTTGCGGATCGGTGGCATCTTCAATATAGACGGCCTGAATCGACACTTCTGCCGGATAGTTGCCCTTGAAATAGGCGGTGTCGATATCAATTTTTTCAATCTGGCCGGCCTGTCCCAAAGCCAGAATACACCAGTCAAAGCCGGGCGCGCGGCGGCGTTTGGTTTCCCAGCCATCGCCCATATTGATGCCACGACCCGGATTAATCAGATTCCGTGGATGGCCAAAGTGGGCATCGCTATAGGCAATTACCCGACCGCCGTTTTCAAGCGCCAGTAAATCCAGCGTACCCTGATGATCTGTAGCCTGAATTTTCACCTCACCATATACGCGAAAACGTGCGACACCGCCATCGGGGAAAATATTCAGACGCACATGGGTATAGACCGCATCAGAGCTGACTTCAAACAGATGATGCTGGCTGGGTCCCAAAATACTGTTGGCTAAAAGTGGCTGCCATTCGGCCTGCTCCAGATTGCCTTGCGGTGCATAGCAGGCTTCAACACTGGCTGAAGCGGGATAGTTACCGCTAAAAAAGGTGGTATCAATATCCAGTGCCTGAATTGTTCCGGCCACACCTAACTGGACAATGGCCCAGTCATAACCGGCATGGCGTTTGCGGTGGGTTTCCCAGCCGTCCATCCATTTGCCATGATTATCAAATTTATCTTCCACAAATACTGGTGCTGCAAATTGCAGCATACGCTGCGCATCGGCAAAAAAATCATCTGAACATTCAAGAACTTTTGCACCAATACGAGTATCTGCCAGGTTGGTCAGTGTTTGAAGCTGGGGCGGTAGGTCAAATGTTGGTGCAATTAAAGTGGCCATAATTCTCTTCCATTTATTATTCATTCACAGCAGGCACGGCCGTGTATCGAAATCAGGCAGTGGCGCCAGATTGCCAGATTTGGCTTGCACAGCAGGCCTATTAGTGCGGATAGAAGCACAGCCTGTGCCAACTTCTGGCCATACGACCCAGACTAAGCATGAAATGGCACGTTTTTCGCTTCAGCTGTTCAGTTTTGACAGGCAAGCCTTGGGAGGAAAAATGAAAATTACAATTATTGGTGCAGGTATTGGCGGATTAACCACAGGGATTGCACTAAAAAAGTTTGGTCATGAAGTACGTATTTATGAACAGGCCGAGCAGATTCTTCCGGTGGGTGCGGCTATTTCCCTGTGGTCCAATGGGGTGAAATGCCTGAATTACCTCGGGCTAACCGAGCAGGTGGCCCAGCTGGGCGGGCAGATGGACCATCTGGCCTATGTCGATGGCCTGAGCGGTGATGTGATGACCCAGTTCAGCCTGATGCCGTTAATTGAAGAAGTCGGGCAGCGTCCGTATCCGGTATCGCGCGCGGAACTGCAAAATATGCTGATGGATGCATTTGGCCGCGAGCACATCTATTTAGGCAAGAAAATGGTGGCACTCCAGGAAGATGGTTCGCAGGTGACGGTCAGCTTTGCTGATGGCACCCAACTACAAACCGAACTGCTGGTCGGCGCTGATGGTACCCACTCTTTAACCCGCGCCTATGTGCTGGATGAAACCGTTGCGCGCCGTTATGCCGGTTATGTCAACTGGAATGGTCTGGTGGAGGTGTCCGAACAGCTGGCCCCGGCCGACCAGTGGACTACCTTTGTCGGAGAAGGCAAGCGCGCTTCCCTGATGCCGGTGGCCGATCAGCGTTTTTATTTTTTCTTTGATGTGCCGCTAGCGGCCGGACTGGAGAATGACCGCAGCCAGTATAAAACACTGTTAAAACAGTATTTTCAGGGCTGGTGTCCGCAGGTGCAGCAGCTGATAGACTCGATTGATGAACAGCGCACCAATCGCGTGGAAATTCATGATATTGAGCCTTTCGCCAATTTTTATAAAGGCCGGGTGGTGCTAGTGGGAGATGCCGCACATAGCACCACGCCAGATATTGGGCAGGGTGGTTGTCAGGCCATGGAAGATGCTATTTATCTGGCGCGTGCCTTACAAATTAATACCCTGGGTATGCAGGATGCCTTAAGCCGCTACCAGAATAAACGTAATGAGCGCGCCAATGAGCTGGTGCTGCGCGCGCGTAAACGCTGTGATGTTACGCATATGAAAGACCAGCAGGTGACGGAAGCCTGGTATGCCGAACTGCGCCAAGAGCAGGGGCCACATATCATGAAAGGCATTATCAGCAATATAGTCGGTAATCCGCTGGATTAAACTTTCTGTGCAGGATGCTTTTCAAGAAATACAGGTCAATCGACTGGTGTTGAGGCTGGCTGCTCTGATGCTGGATCCAGAATGAGTTGCATCAGCACCAGATCACGCCATTGACCAAATTTTCTTCCAACTTGGGGCATATAGCCGCAATGCTGAAAACCTAATTGCTGATGCAAGGCAATTGAACCGCTATTGTCATGGTCAATGGCGGCCACCATCACATGAACCTGATGTGCCTGTGCATGCTGGATTAAGGCCTGCATCAACTGTTTGCCCAAACCCTGCCGGCTGAATTGACGGTCAATAAACACCGAATGTTCGACTGTATGTTTAAAACCGCTGATGCTGCGGAAGGTGGAATAATCGGCATAGCCGACAATTTGTCCGGTGTCCAGATGTTCGGCTACTAGCAGCGGAAAATTCTGTTTTTGTAATTGCTGGAACCAGTGCTGGAAATGTGCCAGATCAAAGGGCTGTTCATTCCAGGTGTTTACATGCTGTAGCACTTCCGGGTTATAAATCGCCTGAATGGCAGCAAGATCGTGTTCGGTGGCAGGACGAAGATGAAAGCGCATAAGCAGTACATCAGGGTAGGAATGAGCGCATTATCATGCCGCTGCGGGCATAAAAAAAGCAAGACCGGAGTCCTGCTTTTTTAGGTTATGTATACGACTTAGAAATGGTATTTCACCAGTGCGCTGACATCATTCTGGTCTGCGCCTTTTACGCCAAATT
Organism: Acinetobacter sp. Brlt_5; assembly: GCF_051949055.1. Classification (NCBI taxonomy): domain Bacteria; kingdom Pseudomonadati; phylum Pseudomonadota; class Gammaproteobacteria; order Moraxellales; family Moraxellaceae; genus Acinetobacter; species Acinetobacter sp. Brlt_5. The sequence continues at coordinate 18,891 of NZ_JAYJLP010000011.1, read as the reverse complement.
TGTTGTTCCATACTGAGTGTTCAATACCCACGTATAAACGTGTTTCTGGAGAAATGTGTTTACCCACATTCCATTTGTACTGAGAAGTCCAGTTGAATTCGCTGGCATGAGTATCTTCAGCTGTTGACCAGTCCAGGAAGGCATCAACCAGGAAGTCTTCATTGCCCAGTTTAAATGGTACAGCATAGGTGATGGTCATTTGATAATCATCATCTGTCGTATCATTATCAGCACGATAGAAGTTGATGTTCGCATATTGGGTATATGGAATATCTAAAGCAAAGCCAACGCCATATAAGAAGTTGTTGAACTCAGGGTTGCCACCGTGCCCTGCGTTGTGCTCCCAAGTTGTTGCGACTAACACGTCTTTCACTGGACCAAATGCCAGATTTTGACCAGTCACTTCGCCTAGGCTTAAACGTGGTGCCAATTCAAAGTAAGTTGAATCGTCATTGTTGCCATCCCATTGCTGGTCAACAAAGAAGAATACATCTGCATATTTCAGTTTAGCTGCGTATTCAGCAGTTAAGGTGGTACGGTCTTCAGTGCCTAACTCGTAGTTTTCACCATAAAGACCAGTCAAGCTAAAGTCTTGCCATACAATAGGACTCGCCTGAGTGAAGGCAGCAGCGGTTGAGAATGCACAAAGTGCAGCAAGTTGCGTAAGTTTCATAACGGTGTCTTCGTCTTCCCCAAAAAGCGTGTCAAGGATACAGGTTATTAAGCAAAAATAAAGCCAAATTTAACTTTTTATTGGCAATTTTCCGACCAAATTTAGCTGCCGCGATAGGTCGAATAGGCAAAAGGACTGATCAATAACGGGATGTGATAATGCTGTGTCGCCTCCTTAATCTGGAAGTAAATCACCACTTTAGGAAAGAAGCTATCTAGGCCTTTTTGCTCAAAATAGGCTGTAGTATAAAACTCCAGGCTGTATGAGCCTTCCGGACAGTCGGCCAAAGCAAAATCGGCGGCCGTGACCCGACCATCGGCATTGGTTTCGGCTTCGGCCAGCAACTGTTGTTGCTGGTTAAACAGCCGGATTTTCACGCCGGCAGCCGGTTGACCCAAATGGGTATCTAAAATATGGGTGCTGATCATGGCTGAAGCTCCTGGCTTAAACGCAGTAAGGCAATGTCTGAAAGTTGCTGCTGCACAATGCGCTGTTCAGTGTCGGCATCATTCAGCAGACGATACTGCAGGGCTTGTAGGATATCTTCGCTGCTCAAGCCAAAGGCTTTAATCAGGAAAATAAATCCGAATTTTTTTTCATAGGCCAGATTACCCTGTAAAAGTGCCTGCTGGGTGTCGCTATTGAGCTGGACGGCGGCTTGTTCCCGGGCAGAAAAGGCCTGCTCCTGTACCGTGAGTTGCTGCTGCGCCTGTTTTTCGCCAATTCGAGGATGGTTTGCTAGTGCGGCCTGAATCTCAGGCCAGCTCCAGTGGCTGGCCTGCTGCCGGGAAAATTCTAAAAGTTGCTCGATACTCTCAAAAGGACGCTGTTGGACAATGGCAGTTGCCCATGCCGGAATGTGTACACATTGCTGCAAGAATTGGTGAATCTCAGCTTCAGGGGCCTGATTAAATTGATCCAGTTGCACAGTAAGGGTCTCATCATTACATTTAATTTTGTTGCTAAAAGTGCAATATCAGTGCCAAATTTCGGTGAAAAGCCAATTTTTTACTGAGACGGCTAAAGCTGCACAAGTCCAGTGCGAGTTTTTCTTTATTTGACGGGTTCTGGTGCGTGATGGCGATACCAATGCGCAGCAATATCACCGCGGCGGCAAATCCAGACCTGTGGATGCGACTGAATATAGTCCAAAAAGCGTTGCAGGGCTTTAAAGCGTCCCGGGCGCCCCAAAAGACGGCAGTGAATACCAATCGAGAGCATTTTAGGTGCAGTTTCTCCTTCGGCATAAAGCACATCAAAAGCATCTTTCAGGTATTGATAAAACTGCTCGCCGCTATTAAAGCCGGCTGCAGCGGCAAACTTCATGTCATTGCTGTCGAGGGTGTAGGGAATAATTAAATGCGGTCGTGACTGGCCTTGGGCATTGGTCAGCGTCTGCCAGAACGGTAAATCATCGCCATAATAATCACAGTCATACTGAATTTGCGGGAATTCGGCCAGTAACTGGCGGGTATTGGGGCTGTCGCGGCCGGTATACCAGCCAATGGGTGCATGACCAAACAGGGTTTCTAAGACACTGATCGCCTGATCCATATGCTGGCGTTCAGTGGCCATGTCCATGCTCTGATAATGTAGCCAGCGTTGCCCATGCGACACCACATCATAGTCGGCCTGCTGAATGGCCTCGACCACATACGGGTTCCGCGCCAGCGCCATACCGACCCCAAAAATGGTCATCGGTAACTGGCGTCGCTGAAATTCCTGATGAATGCGCCAGAAACCGGCCCGCGAGCCATATTCATACATCGAATCCATCGACATATGTCTGGCCGGAAAGCTGGCCGCACCGACAATTTCAGATAAAAACTGTTCAGAACCGGCATCACCATGTTCAATATGATTTTCGCCGCCTTCCTCATAATTCAGCACAAATTGCACTGCAATACGTGCCTGATTCGGCCACTGCGGATGCGGCGGTTGGCCATGATAGCCAATTAAATCACGTGAATAAGGGGCAGAGCGGATTGAGTCAATCAGTGCCTGACCACGCAAGTAAGCAGTTGTCACAACAGGTTATCCTTTTGCTAATTTTTATCAAATATTGCTTGCATATTTTTGAGTTAGGCCCGATATTCAAAGTATAAGGACACGGTTCTGCAGACTCAAAAGTGTTCATCGTTCAATGTGGAGGGTAGCGTCCAAATTAGGTTGAAGATGTTCAATATGCTGGAAAACAGCAAGCGACAAACGTGCCAAGATAAAATAGTTTTGCACAAAAAAGATTCAGAAAACGAAAGAAAGAGAGGATGAGATTATGAATATTGAAATCCGTACAGATAAGAACATCCAAGGTAGCGAACGATTAATTAGTTACGTACGTGCAGAGCTAAGTGATGAATTTAAACGCCATAGTGAGCGTATTACCCATTTTTCCGTACATTTAAGTGATGAAAACGGGGACAAAGGCGGAGATGATGACATCAAATGTATGATTGAAGCACGCCCGGCCGGCTTGAAGCCTGTGGTGGTCAATCATCGTGGTCATAATGTCGATACCGCAATTCATGGCGCCATTGACCGTTTAAAACGTAGTCTGGAGCATGTCTTTGAGAAAAAAGAACATCCGCGTGGTGGACAGCCGGGTCGAGTTGACCTAGATACCGATGTCGACGAATAAGACAGGTATTGGCTGAAAAGCAGAAAAGCCCCAGTATTGGGGCTTTTTTTATAGCAAATTCATGCGACAAGATTACATTTCGCTTAAACAATTTTCACTGAATTGGGCATAATAGAACGAAATTGATTTGATTGAAGAGAGCTCTCTGCATGTTAACGGCACAACAACAACGCTTGGTGCAAGCCATAGAAGAACTAGATCAGGCCCAAGTGCAACAGCTTCTGGCCGCGGGGCTTGATCCGAATTTTATTGATCCTGAAAAAGGCCCGGTAATTTCAGTCTGGTCTGATGGCCTGTTTCAGTGGTGGGAAGCCATTTGCGAGGCCTATGAGGCGGGCCAGCCGCACAATGAAGCACAAAAACAGCAGGATTTGGCCGTCCATATGGAAATTCTGGACGCGTTAATTCAGGCCAAGGTCAATTTGCATTTGTGGGATGCGGAAGAAGTCTATGGCCCGTTATGGGACGCCGCCAGTGCCGCCTGTGCACCTGCGGTAAAGCGCCTGCTTGAAGAAAACGTCGATCCAAACCGTAAAGATGAAGATGGCCTGACCATTTTGTCATCCATCAGTGATTTATTCTTTGATTGCGACTTTGATGAAATTAACTGGGCTGAAGCCTTGCCTGAAGAACAGCAAACCTTAGAACTGCTCCGTGCCCATGGCGCGAAAATGACCAAAGAATTGGCTTAAAATTGAGATAAACACTATGTCAGCATTGAAATTATTGGGTGTGATGGTGGCGACTGCAGTCAGCAGTCAGGTCTTTGCCGCCGAGTTTGCATTTGACCGTCCGGGTGTGGGCATGAGCACCGGAATTACGCCGGTCGGTCAGTTGGCCTGGGAGCAGGCGCTGGCCAATGCGCACTATCAGAAAACCAAAGATGACAATGGTCTGACGCAGGAAATTACTCAGCTGCACGCCGATACCTTACTGCGTACCGGTCTGGCGGATAATCTAGAATTACAGCTGGGCTGGCAGGGTCCGGGCTGGAGCCGGGTAAAAAGTGCTGGCCAGTCGGTTGAAGAAGATGGTCTGGGGGATGTCAGCATTGGTCTGAAACATGCCATTGATTTAGATGATGAAAAACTGTCGATGGCGGTGCTGGCCGAAGCGCAGATTGCCACCGGGAATGACGGTTTTAGTGCCGAAGAGGATATTTACAGCCTCAGCTCGGCAGTGGCCTACGCCTATAATGATTTACTCACCACCTCAATTAGCATGCGTTATGAGTGGCAGGACAGCAATTGGGCCTTGCAGGCAGTGCCGGGGATTCAATATCAGCTCAGCGATAAATGGGCCGGCTTCTCCGAGTTTATTTACCGCAAAGCAGAAAGCCAGAAGGTAGAATATGCCTTGGGTTCAGGTCTGATTTATGCCTTAAATGCACGTACCCAGCTGGATGCCAGTGTCGGTGTTGATTTAAATGGCGCTGATAAAAGTTATCATGCCGGTTTAGGTGTGGCCTTCCTGTTCTAAGTGCGCTCTGGTTATGGCGCTGTAGAAAGCGGGGGAGTAGAGTCTCTCGCTGACTGCTAGAGAGCTGCAACTTATTCTGCTTACGGTCTGTTCACAGGCCGTTTTTATATCTGGTTTAGCAGCAGAATTGCTACAGATCTCGACACAGGCGCTGGCAGATCACGCTATCATGATGGTGATGATCACAGCGGATAAGCGCGAGGCCTGTCCGCCCATTAAACTTTAGCTTTTAAGTCGCTTTGTATAGGCTTTGGCGCCATATCCCTTGATCTCATCAGGTGGCACTGCCCAGCGATCGTGAATATTAAAAACAACAAGAGGAGGATGAGTCATGATGGAACTGTACATTGCCAACAAGAATTACTCCAGCTGGTCCATGCGGCCGTGGCTGGTCCTTACTGCTTTTGAACTGCCGTTTCGTGAAGTGCTGTTACCTTTTCCTAAAGAACGCGGCACGGGCCATTTTAAACAGGATGTACTGGCAATTAACCCGAATGGCAAGGTACCGGTCTTGGTACATGACGGGCTAATGGTCTGGGATTCACTGGCGATTTGTGAATATTTGGCCGAACAGTTTCCGGAGCGCCAGCTATGGCCGGCTGGTCGGGCACAGCGGGCTCGGGCACGCGCTTTGGCTGCTGAAATGCATAGCGGTTTTCAGGCACTGCGTAACCATTGCGGCATGAATATTCGCGCTGATCTGGCAGAAGTCGGACAGACGTTATGGGCTGAGCAACCTGATTTACGTGACGATGTAGCCCGTGTCTGTCAGATCTGGTCTGAGCGTCCGGACCCAGGCGGTTTTCTCTGTGGTGATTTCTCGATTGCTGATGCCTTTTATGCACCGGTGGTCTGGCGTTTGAAAAGCTATGCGCTGCCCGTGAATGAAGACAGCCAGTATTATATGCAGACCATGCTGCAACATCCGGCAATGCAGGCCTGGGAACAGGCCGCGAAACAGGAACAAGACTGGGTCAATTATCTGGAGCCTTATCAGTCTGAACCATCCTCTAGCTAAGTCTTAAGAGGCTGCTGGTTCCAGCGGCTGATACAGCACCACCTGATTACGGCCATAGGCTTTGGCCTGATACAGGGCCTGATCGGCCTGACTGAGCAGCTTTTCATAAGGGGTATTGTGGTGCGATAAGGCAATCCCGAAGCTGGCGGTAAAATGGATGGGCTGGTTATGTTCATCATACAGTTCAATCTGGGTGATGGCCTGCCGGCAGCGCTCGGCCACCTGTTTGGCCTGGTGCGCAGTGGCCTGTTTCAGGACCAGAATAAATTCTTCGCCACCAAAACGGCCCAGCACATCCTGCTCGCGGATATGGCCGGCCAGCACATGACAGACTTGGACCAAGGCTTCATCGCCTTTATGATGGCCATGCTCATCATTAATCTGCTTAAAATGATCCAGATCGACCAGAATCACTGCATAACAGGGTGCCTGTTTGTGGTTCAGTTGTTCCAGACACTGGTTGATACTGCGCCGGTTAAAGGTATTGGTGAGCGGATCGACCTGACTTAAATGTGCAATCAGCGCCTCCCGATAGCGCCACTGACTCAGCAGAATTTCAAACAGCACCAGGCAGGTCAGCAGAATCGGCACAATAAAAAACAGCATCGACAGCACCCAGAAGCCATTTTTATTCCCTTTAGCCGTAAAACCTCGCCCTTCAGGGCGGGGATATAAGGCTGCAATCCGCTAGTCCCCCTTGTGGGGATTAGCTAGGATTGCTAATGCGGTGTTTGCTGTTGTTGGATATATTGTTTAATAATCCCAATGGGAGCACCTCCACACGATGCAGCGAAATAACTAGGCGACCACAAAGCATTCCCCCATAATTTGTTTTTAATTTCAGGGTGTTTAGTTCTTAAAATACGACTAGATGCACCTTTTAGGCTGTTAACCAAGCTAGAAATAGCTACTTTTGGTGGATAGTTCACAAGTAAATGAACATGATCATGCTCACCCTCAAATTCTACCAACTTAGCTTCAAAGTCTAAGCAAATGCGCTTGAATACTTCATTCATAGTTTCGAGCATAGCTTTGGTAAAAACATCTCTACGATATTTAGCCACAAAGACTAAATGAACGTGCATATTAAAAACACAGTGACGACCTGTTCTAATCTCTTGACTATTATCCATAGACCAAATATATTTTAGTGATGAAGACACTTAAATTACGCATAAAAGACAAACATTGCAAGGTGCTAGACCAATTGGCATCTGAAGTTAATTTTGTCTGGAACTATGTCAATGATTTGTGTTTTAAACACTTGCAAAGAAAACAACAATTCTTTTCAGCTTACGATATTGCTAAATACACGAAAGGTACATCAAAAGAGTGCAATTTGCACAGCCAAACCATACAGGCAGTTGCGGAAGAATTAGTTACTCGAAGAAAGCAATTTAAAAAAGCCAAGCTAAAATGGCGTGTCAGTAACAAAAAAAATGCTAGACGTTCTCTCGGTTGGATTCCATTTAAAAAAGTGGCGGTGAAATATGCCGATGGGTATGTCCAATACGGCAAGCATCAATTTAAGCTATGGGACAGTTACGGACTAAGTAAATACAATGTTAAAACAGGCTCGTTTGTCGAGGATAGCCGAGGGCGTTGGTATGTATGTCTTGTGGTTGATTCAATTAAAACAGAGAAAACCACCGCTAAAACCTCAATTGGCATTGATCTAGGACTCAAAGACCTTGCGACTTGCTCAGATGGTGTAAAGTTCAAAGCCCCTAAAATCTATCGTCAATATGAACAAAAACTTGGTATTGCTCAAAGAGCAAGAAATAAAAAACGTGTCAAAGCGATTCATGCCAAGATCAAAAATCTACGTCAAAATATGCTGCATCAATTCAGTCATAAACTGGTGAATGAACATGCAGCCATCTTCGTTGGTAATGTGAATGCCAAAGCATTGGCACAGACAAAATTAGCTAAGTCTGTACTCGATGCAGGTTGGACGACCTTAAGAACCATGCTCAAGTATAAATGCGAGAACGCAGGGGTATGGTATGAAGAAGTCAATGAAGCCTATACCACCCAAACTTGCTCGTGCTGCGGCTCACGCTCCAGTAGTCTGAAAGGTAGAGCAGGACTTGGAATAAGAGAATGGCAGTGTGTGGAGTGCGGTACATTCCACGATAGAGATATAAACTCAGCACTGAATATTCTTGCGCTCGGACATGGGCGTCTCGCAGGAGGAATCTCCGTCCTTTAGGTCGGAGAGGATGTCAAAAGGAAAGTCGGTTAATAAAAATAAAGGTGCATAGGTTAACTGGCTGAAAAAGCTTAAATAACCGCAGCTGACCAGATACAGTGTGGCCGGAATTAAGGCCGAATAGACAATTCTGCGTTCAAACAGCACCAGACCGACCGTGGGTAGACTGATATAGGTCACCATAGTGGCCGGACTCAGCACCCCGACCAGATAGCCATCGCGGCACAGACTGACCACAAAGGTGGCCACCGCAATATAGGGCATATAGCGCCGGGTCCAGTCCTGTTTGCGAAAGTAGTGGCAGATGCCAATCATGCCAATAAACACGAACAGTCCGAATAAATTAATGACCAGCTGCTGTTTTAACAAGGCCAGATTGACCCAGCGCCACAGTTCCGGGGTGAGTAATACCACACTTTTCCAGATGGCCCAGATCACGTGCATCAGGCTGCCCAGAAACAGCATCAGAATACATTTGTTTAACGTGCTCCAGTTCATCACCACTTCTTTTTCGAGTAAATAACGGGTGACTTTGTATTTAAATGTGGGCACAGCACTGTGCGCAATGCGACTTTTCATGCGTGAATCACGACCCCAAAAATGAGCGTCTAAAGTCTCATTTTTATACAATTATTTTAATAAAACCTAACATATCATGATTTTAGAGAATTGGTAATGGCTATTTTTTGTACTTTTCGGGAAAATATCGTTGCATGGGTGCAACAGTGTGTGTTGTTTAAATCACTTATTTCTATTTTAAACTGCAGTAAAATGGCGCTATTGAAAAAATCACAGTTTAGGATTCTCTCCCATGAAAATTTTGCATATCGACTCGAGTATTTTAGGCGACGCTTCTGTATCACGTCAGTTGTCTAAAGCTATTGTGAACCAGCTACAGGCGAAAAATACAGCGGCCCAAGTTGACTATCTGGATCTGGCTGAACAGACCATTCCGCATTTAACCGCTGAAATTTTAATGGGACAAAATGCCGAGCAAAGCGCTTTAGGCGAACAGATTCTGCAACAATATCTAGATGCTGATGTCGTGGTGGTGGGCGCAGCCATGTATAACTTCGGTCTGCCATCGACTTTAAAAGCCTGGATTGACCGGATTAGCGTGGCAGGTCGTACCTTTAAATACACCGAAAATGGCCCGGTCGGTCTGGCAGGTGACAAGAAAGTGTATATCGCCAGCAGCCGCGGTGGTGTCTATGGCGAACAAAGCCCGGTTGATTTCCAGGAAGCATTCCTGAAAACCGTGTTTAACTTTACCGGTGTCAGTGATATTGAAGTAGTACGTGCTGAAGGGGTTAGCATGAGCGATATTAAAGATCAGGCGATTACTACGGCATTAGACCAGATTGCCAAAATCTAAGCTTTACGGCGCTGCATTAATCACAAAAAAGGTCAGTTTCTACTGACCTTTTTTTATGGCGTTTTAATCTTGGTCCTGCTGATGGGCAAATTCGGCTAAATCGGCCAGCGCCATTTTGGCTTCATCAAACCACGGTGAGAACATAATAAAGTTATGCCACATACCGGTATACAGTTTAAAACTGACCTTCACGCCCGCCTGTTCGGCCTTGTCACGAAAACGCTGCGCATCATCCAGCAGCAGTTCTTTAGAACCCACCTGCACCAAGGTTGGTGGTAAATCGGTTAAATCATCAAATAGCGGCGAAACACGCGGATCACCACGATCGACCGACGGTGGCACATAGTATTGAATCCCGGTTTCCAGAGTTTCAATCGACAATAAGGCATCGTGTTTGCGGTTATAACGAATTGATTCACTGGTCAGGGTTAAATCCAAAAATGGTGAAAGCAGCATGAGGCCGCTGACTTGCGGTAACTGTTCATCACGGATTTTTAAGGCTAAGGCCAGCGCCAGATTGGCGCCGCAGGAATCTCCTGCCAGCAAAATATCTTTGGCCTGTACGCCCTGATCCAGCAGGGTCTGATAGACATCAAAAATTGCTTCTAAGGCTTCCGGGAATGGATTTTCAGGCGCCAGCGGATAATCGATATGAATCACCTGCATCTGGGTGCGGGCGGCCAGTTCAGTCAGAAATGGGCGATGGGTATTTAAAGACCCTAAATAAAAGGCGCCACCGTGAATATAGAAAATCAGCTGGGTGGCTTCATCTTGTGGCTTGATTTCTTCGGCTTTCAGGCCAGCCAGACGTAAAGCGCGGACTTCGACAGTTTTATTGGTCGGAAACAGCCGGCACATCTGTTCGAGGGCGAAACGCAGCGGATTATGCGGTAAATTATATTGGCTTGGCAGGCGGATGGTGGTTTTTAAAAAGCCTTCTGTGAAAATTTGTTTCAATAACGGGTTGATCTTCATTGTTCTTCCATCTTGTTCTTGATTTTGGCCTGTGCTTGCGTATTTACCAACACAATTTACAAGGTTACACTAAATGGTCACATTCAAAAATTGCAAATTTGTAGTGACTTTTTAATACTAAGGCTGTCTAACACTAGACTAGGGAATCAAAAAAAATGAAAAAAATTGCACTGGCATTAGGATTAATGGGTTTAACAGCTTTGGCGAATGCTGCTGATCCGCTAAATGGTACTGTCTGGAAAACAATTGATGACAAAACCAAGCAAGCAAAAGCAACCGTCAAATTTACCGAGCAGAAAAATGGCACGTTAACTGCAACAATTCAGTCCATTTTAACGCCGGGTGAAGAAAATGCCTGTACAAAATGTGAAGGACCTTACAAAAACAAATCCTTGAAAGGTTTAACCATTGTACGTGGTTTAAAGAATTCGGGTGGTACCAACTATGACAGCGGTTCAATTCTGGATCCGCAATCAGGTAAAACCTACAAGTTAAAAGGTCAACTGGCTGATGGCGGGCAGAAATTACAATTGCGTGGCTATATTGGCGTAGCAGCGCTGGGGCGTAACCAGACCTGGGTTCGTGTGAAATAAGCCAGCCAATAGAAACGGATTAAACCAGAAAGCCTGATGCAGATGCATCAGGCTTTTTGATTTTAAGCGGATAAATCAAAAGCGGATAAAAGAACTTATCCGTTTAAGGCGCGATAGGCGGTTTCATCAAAACCAACAATAAAGCCGTCTGCAGTGGCCAGCACAGGACGTTTGATCAGGCTGTTGTGAGTGCGTAAGGCTTCAATTAAATCTGCTTCGCTAGACAGGGCTTGTGCCTGTTCCGCTTCCGACAGCTTGCGCCAGGTGGTGCCTTTTTTATTCAGAATTTTGTCCTGACCTTCGGCATCCAGCCAATGTTTTAGCGTTTCTGCATCAATACCCTGTTTTTTATAATCATGAAATTCATAAGCCAGGCCCAGTTCATTGAGCAGATCAAAGGCTTTTTTCATGGAGTTGCAGTTTTTAATACCATAAATTTTAAGCATAAAGCGGATTCCAGCAAGAAACACAATGCTCAAGAGATTAACCAAAAAATTGGTTTTGCACTATAGCGGGTATAAATATTGAGTTCATGGTTCTGAAATTAAACCGTCATTAAAATGCAACGCTACCGCGCCATAATAGTGGCAGAAAAACAAGACAGCACTTGATAAGAATTATTCGTGCTAAGAAAAAAACGAAAAGCAAATAGCCAATATAAAAAATAAAAGCCCAGATGTAGAAAACCCGCATTTAATCATCCTGATTATGCGGGTCTCACTACAACGTCCGATGTCACATCCTTGAAACAAAGACCATCATGGCTTTGTTTATTTGCATCCTACGGCTTCCTGTCCCTTTGCTGTCATCCTGACACTGTCCCTTTGCCGTGCTGCAATAATGCGCCGATTTAAAAAGCAGATAAAGGTCTGAATGACGACAAAATATGTCGGAAATAAACCTCTATTGAGTGAACAATTGTTCACTCAATAGGAAGGTTTTTAGTTGAGTTTATAATCAATAATCACCGGGGCGTGGTCGCTATACCATTCCTCTTTGTAGACCCAGGCATTGACGGTACGTGCTTTCCAGTCCGGTGAGCAGGCATGATAGTCAATCCGCCAGCCAACGTTCTTGGCACGCGCTTGGCCACGGTTCGACCACCAGGAATACAGTTCGGCTTCTTTGCGCACTTCACGGAAGGTGTCGACATAGCCCAGATCATCATAGATATGATCGAGCCAGGCACGTTCATGCGGTAAACAGCCGGAAGATTTCTGGTTGCCTGACCAGTTTTTAATATCAATACGTTTATGCACGATATTGTAGTCGCCGCAGACAATGATCGATTTATTTTCATCGCGCCATTGTTTCAGGATTTTTGTATATTCTTCGAGGAAGTGGTCTTTACGGGCTTGTGCTTCTTCACCCGATGAACCCGATGGCAGATACAGTGAGCAGATATGCACCGGATAACCCAGCCCTAAATCAAATTCTGCCGTGACAAAACGGCCTTGGGAGTCGGCCAGTTCAAAGCCTAAACCATCCTGAATAGACACAAATGGCAGGCGGCTGTAAATGGCGGTGCCGGCATAGCCCGGACGTTCAGCTGCGAACAGATGGGTATACCAGCCTTCCGGTTTGAATTTATCAGTCCACTGCGCATGGGTCAGACGGCTTTCCTGAATGCAGATGACATCAGCCTCTGATTTTTCCATCCACTCCAGCAGGCCTTTACTGACCGAAGAACGCAGGCCATTGACGTTAATTGAAACCACACGAAGAATTTTTTGATCACTCGGATAGCTACTCTTTGGTATCATGCGCAGGTCTTACCTCAATTTATGAATTTTGGAGCACCTCATGTCAACGCAAGCGACATTTAACCCTCAAGCTTTTATCGAACTCGCATTATCACGTGGTGTGCTTAAATTTGGTGAGTTTACTTTAAAATCGGGTCGCGTGAGTCCTTATTTTTTTAATGCCGGTTTATTAAATGATGGCGAAGCCTTGTCATTACTGGCGTCAGGCTATGCAGCCAAGTTAACAGAATGTGAAAATGTTGATGTGATTTTTGGCCCAGCCTATAAAGGCATTCCATTTGTGGCGGCAACGGCGGTGGCTTTATCGCAAAATCATAGCGTGAGTGTGCCTTGGGGCTTTAACCGTAAAGAAGCCAAAGATCATGGTGAAGGTGGCGTATTGGTCGGTGCATCGGTTGAAGGTAAAAAAGTCTGGATTATTGATGATGTGATTACCGCAGGTACAGCAATTCGTGAAGTGGTGACCATTTTAAAAAATGCGGGTGCCACAATTGCCGGTGTACTGGTCGCGCTAGATCGTCAGGAAAAAGGGCAGGGTGATTTGTCTGCGATTCAGGAAGTTCAAAAAGAGCTAGAAATTCCGGTACATGCCTTAATTACCATGAAAGATTTGATGAATTATCTAGATGCCAAAGGTGAAAAAGAGGCTTTGGTGAAGATGGAAGCCTATCGTGTGAAGTATGGGATCTAAGTGCTTGTCAGTTTTATTGAATGATCGTTGGAATGTTGATCTAACTCAGCGTGGAATGTGATCAATCTATAAAAAGCTCAACTCAGCTGAGTTGAGCTTTTTTTATATAATAACTATATGATTTATATAAAATAAAAATATGATTTCGTATGAGGCGTATTATGCTAATTTGAGATAGACTTAAACTTCTTAATACGATGGAACCGTTTAAAACCTATTTGCTTTTGGATTTAGATAGAGCTTATGAATCAGAATGATATGAATAGCCACCAAAATTCTAGACACACATAATCATCTTTTGATGGGCCTTTTCATAATCTAATGGAGAACGCTGACCATTGGAACCATGTCTGCGTTTTGAATTGTAGAACATCTCAATATATTCAAAGATATCCGACCTTGCTTCAGTCCTGGTCGCATAGATTTTCTTTTTAATTCGTTCCCGCTTTAATAGCTGGAAGAAGCTTTCTGCAACAGCATTGTCATGGCATGAGCAGTGTACTGCGCAAGTCGACGACTCATACTACTTTCAAGATTATGATGCTTGAGAAATGTCTGCCATTCATGACTGGTGTATTGGCTGCCTTGGTCAGAATGGATTAGGACTTTGTTCTTTGGGTTTCTTCGCCACAAAGCCATCAATAACGCATCTAAAACCAGATCTGCCGTGATTCTGGATTTCATAGACCAGCCAACAACAAGACGTGAAAACAGGTCAATCACAACTGCGAGATATAGCCACCCTTCATGAGTGCGGATATAAGGGTGAGTAGACCAAGGGAATCTCACCCTTAGCCCCTCGCAGAACCGGACGTGAACCTCTCAGCTCATCCGGCTCCCATTATCCAACCGATGGTAAACATCCCATTTTCCAGTGCACAAAGGCATTTGGAAAATCACGCGCAAGTCGCCCTATCAACGGCAAACTTAAATATTTTCGGATATTAACAGAACGCTATAGAAATAGACGGAAACGATTTGGTCTAAGAATGAATTTAATTGTTGGAATGGTGAATTGGATGCTCTTGAATTAACTTTCGCAAGAGATCTATTGGTGAAGTTTATTTATTCATTTTGAAAAAAAGCGAGAATTTATATCCTCGCTTTTTGAATTTGCATAAGATGTATTATTTTAATTGTAAAAAATTTTTAATCAATTTCATACTCTGATGGATCTATCTTATACTTTTTAAAAAGTGCCGAACGTACAGAATCATTTATAGTCTCATCATTTTTAATAATCAAATATATATCTTTCTGGATTAAAGCTACACTTTTAGCCATGTTTAATAAGTCTTTAGATCTTATGGCTGAAAGCTCACTAGGTTGCTTTAAAATTTCAGGATCTTGTTCTTCAAAATTAAAATCAACCCCCTGTAAATTGAAGTAAACTTTTACTCTTTGATTTAAAGAGTCACTATCATCATATAGTACTGTTCCCTCTGGAAGAATCGAATATTCTGGTAATGTAGAGTTCTGGGAATATTTACCTTCAAATGAATAAATCTTTAAAGGTCTTTCTAATATATGAATTTTTGGCACTTCTGTTCCTCGCCATAGATATATATTCAATAAAAGTTGAATGAGAAAAAGTAAAGATAATATTATGATTATTAATTTTCTTTTCATTTCAACTACCTATTAATACGATAAGTGTTTTTTATGTTAACTTTTACATCTGGAGACTCTTTTAAGTAATCATTCAAATTATCTGGTAAAAATAAATAGTTAGGCATTTCATATTTACTAGCCTTAAAAGCAAGTTTAGCCGTAGTAGGTAAGACTTTATCAGAGTTAACAAATCTATGACCTGATTTAGCCATACTTGGTATGGCCTTTTTTGTTGCATCTAAACTTTGGGTAGTACAGTTAGGTCCTAAAGCAAAGTAATCTTGATTAAGCTTATATCGTTTATAATGTGTAGTATTTTGGACAGATAAAGATGATTTAATTAAATTATTATAATAATTAATAACTAAATTAGCCTGACTATCAAAAATTTTATAGCCATAGGCATAAGTTGTTCTAGAACGTCCGCTATTCGCCCCTTGCCTATTTTCTTCCTCAATATATGCTGAAAAACTACTCCAAACTTTTAAGATACCTTCGCCACGAGGACTACTAGCTCCAGATAGAGTAAAAGGACCAAAAGTCTCAGGTTTAATGCGACCATAACGACCAAAATCGTAAATATACTCTTTCCCTTGTACTTTAATATATACAGCAGTATGTCCATAAGGAGATTCCTTTTCTCCTGTACCATAAGCACTTCCTACCAACAGATGTAATTCAGCCTCAGGTTTTAAAGAAACTTGTTGAGTTGGTGAGTTTGAACTTTTTGTTGTATTACTTGTTGTTGTTGTCGTCACATTAACTCTCTTCTTGATCAAACCATTTTACTTCTAGTTCATCAGTTTCAGGAGACTTAATTGTATGTGTCATCCCTTCATTATCTGTAAACCCATAGGTCTTAATGCCTGTTCTTTTATTCAAAATTGAATAAGGAATATTTATTAAAATTTCATTATTTTCGGAATTAATTGCCTGAAAATTTCGATGTTCTGTTTTAATTCTTATATCAGGCAAAACTGTTCTAGCAATGTCAACTTTTGTTCCATTTTTAAAAAGATGTTGTCCTGCTTTGGCTTCAAACTTTGCAGGAGTTATAATTTTAATACCATCTTTATTAATGATAATCTGAGAACCACCAGCCATAGGTTTACCTATTCTTTATCAATTGTAAAAATTCAATTAAAATTGGAAAATATAAACATTTCAAAACCTTGGGTGTAAACATGACTTTCATTGTAGCCATACAATTAAATGATAGCATCATTGTCACCACAGACAATAAAAAAATTGTTTTAAAAGAATCTGGTGAAATTCAATTTAATACTAAAAAAAGTCAAAAAATCTACTCATGGGACAAAGGTATTATCACGGGTATAGGTGAAAGTTATGTCATTAGCCGATCTATTGAACTATTTAAGACATTAGCTCACTCAGACATCAACAAACTTCCTCAATGCCTCGATATTTCTAGACAAATAAGAGAATTCGAAGTAGGAACTGACTATTTTCAGATTGAAAATACTAAACTACTTTGTTCCAGTTATAGCGAATATGGCGCACAGCTCTATACAATACAACGCTTTGAACCCTCACAACCGTATGAAGTCACCGTGATTTCCCCTATGGATATTAGAGTTTGGTTGTTTCATCCTAATATTGAAGCCATATCTAATGACTTACAAAACCTCTATGCTGATCTAAAAGATTACAGCACCTTTACCGATAAAGCTGAATGGATTAATTACTATCTCAACCACCTTGCACCGATGTATCAAAAGCAGAGCAAACAAGACCCACTGATGAGTAAAAGGTTTGATTTCTTTTTTCAGGCGAAGAATGAGTATGTGTTTGGGCATGTTCCCAATACCCAAGAAACAGCTTTGAATTTTCAAGAAATATCCACTAATTTTGGAGCTATTTAAAATAAACTGTTATACGAAATTGACAATATGTACAGAATTCTGTGCATTTATATTGTAAAGTTTCAATCCCTACCGCTGAGGTAGTCTAGCTAGCAGCGTTTTGACGCAGCTTACCCTATGAGGGATAGATATATACAATGTATTTACATATGTGGATGCACGTAACAATTTAAAATCTGTTTTAGATAAAGTCTTGATGATGTAGACGTTGCTCTTATTACAAGAAAAGAAGGTGATCATACTGTAGTAATGGGGCAAAATCATTACGATAGCCTAATGGAAACGTTATATCTGCTTTCATCTCCAAATAATGCCAGTCGCTTAAATGAATCAATTGCTCACTTACGTGCAGGGAAAAACCAAACAAAGAGAGTTGATTGAGGATGACGAATCGTAACGTCGAATGGACTGATAATGTCTGGGATAAATATATCTATTGGCAAACACAGGATAAAAAGATAATTAAGCGTATCAATACTTTAATCAAAGAATGTCAAAGGACACCTTTTGAAGGCACAGGAAAACCAGAATCTTTAAAAGCGAATCTTTCAGGATTTTGGAGCCGTAGAATTGATGAAAAGCATAGATTGGTTTATGAAGTGACAGATGAACGAATCTCTATTATTCAATGTCAATTCCATTATTAGCAATATCCCCTATTTTTAGGGGATTATTTTTTGATTTAATATCTTACACGAAACCTACTCCAATCCCTCCTCACACTTCTTACACTCTAGCATCACCCCTAATTTTTCTTTGCGTCCTTGCTCCGTCATCACCCAGGGCCGGTTCTGCCATGGCGGATTATGGCGCACGTGCTGGCCATGACCACAGGCCAGCTCTGCGACCCAATGATTTTCTTCATCTAAATGATATCCCACAATTGGCTGTTGCATGGGCAGCTTCCTGAAATCAGCAAATACAGTGCTGCAAAGCTTTACTCAAATTCAGAAAAACAGGCAGCGAATCTCCGTTATACTCCACATCATAGCAATTTTAAAAGAGCAGTCATTATGCGCGTACTTGTGGTGATGGACCCGATTGAAACGGTGAACCTGAAAAAAGATTCCACCATGGCCATGCTGTGGGCCGCGGCACGTCGGGGTCATGAACTCGGTTATGCACTACAACAAGATTTATATATTGATCAGGGCAAGGCTTTCGGTCTAATCAGCCCGTTAAAAGTCTTTGAAGATTACAACCATTATTATGAGCTGGGCGAAAAACAAAAAGAATCCATCGCAGCCTATGATGTGGTGCTGATGCGTAAAGACCCGCCATTTGATATGAACTTTGTCTATAGCACCTATATTCTGGAACAGGCAGAGCGCGAAGGAGCGTGGATTATTAACAAGCCGCAAAGCCTGCGTGACTGTAATGAAAAACTGTTTGCGACCCAGTTCCCGGAGCTGCAGGTGCCGACTTTGGTGACCTCTCAGCAAAGCCTGATTCGTGAATTTATTCAGCAACATGGCGATGTGATTGTGAAACCGCTCGATGGGATGGGCGGCATGGGCATTTTCCGTCTGTATCAGAATGGTGTGAATATTGGCTCTACCATTGAAATTCTGACCAATAACGGCACCCAGCCAATTATGGCGCAGCGTTATATCCCGGAAATTGTAGAAGGGGATAAACGCATTTTAATGGTCAATGGCGAGCCAATTCCGTATTGTCTGGCACGTATTCCGCAAAACGGCGAAGTGCGTGGCAACCTGGCCGCTGGTGGTCTGGGTGAAGCACGTCCATTGACCGACAATGACAAGGCAATTGCTGCCAAAGTCGGGCCATTTTTACGTGAAAAAGGTCTGGTATTTGTCGGTCTGGATGTGATTGGTAACTATGTCACTGAAATTAACGTGACCAGTCCAACCTGTATCCGTGAAATTGATGCCCAGTTCGGCACCTCAATTGCCGATACCCTGTTTGATGTACTGGAAGCCGGTCGTTAATCTATCTTTCAAAAGAGTCACCTTGGGT
>NZ_JAYJLP010000010.1:0-121138 GCF_051949055.1 Acinetobacter sp. Brlt_5 | reverse complement strand
CCTCGTTTGAGGGGTTTTTTTATTATCTTTCAAACAAAAGTTCACGAAAAAATTACAGCAAATGTATATGCTTTAATAGTCAATATTTTTCTATAAATTTTAAAATGCAGCTTATTTGGTTCCGTCAAGATTTAAGAATTCATGATCATGCAGCTCTTTGGCATACTCGCGAAGCTGGCCCTTGCATTGCCTTAGTCGTGCTATCGCCAAAACAATGGCAAGTGCACAATGATGCGCTAATTAAAATTGACTTCTATTTAAGACAACTGAATCATCTAAAAAATGAACTTGCCACGTTAAATATTCCACTTGTTATTTTAACTATTCCATTATGGAAAGACCTGCCAAATCAATTATTAAGCTTATGCCAAAATCATAATATTCAAGCTGTTCATGCCGATATAGAATTGGGTGTAAATGAATTAAAACGCGATGCTCAAACTCAACAGCTATTAGAAAAGAATAATATTCGTTTTGAGTTGTATCATGACCGAACTATTTTCCCTGTTGGAAGCATTCGTAATAAAACTGGTCATCCATATCAAGTATTTGGTGCATTTAAAAAGCAATGCTATGAGAAACTCAGCATAAGCTTGCCACAATGCTACCCAACTATTGAGGTTCAAAAACCAATTCCACAGCACAATGACTTTACAAGAGAAGTTCCACAATTAAGTGATATTTACTCAGATTCAGAAGAAAAAGTAATCAGCGAAAACCTACAGAATCTTTGGCAAATTGGTGAGCATCATGCTTGGGAACTTTTAGATGAGTTTATTGAAAATCAAGTTGAGTATTATCATATTGAACGTGATTTCCCGAATTTGAATAGCACGAGTAAACTTGCAGCTTATTTAAATATTGGCATTCTTTCTATTCGCCAATGTTTACAAGCTTTGTTTCGCCACAGTCACGGCTGTATGGAATTTGAAAACAATGGGCAACAAATTTGGTTAAATGAACTCCTTTGGCGTGAGTTTTATCAGCATATTTTATTCGACTACCCTCGCGTATCGAAAAACTTACCATTTAAATTAGACACTCAACGCATTGTATGGCGCAATGCTCCTGAAGATTTACAGGCTTGGCAGCATGGGCAAACAGGTATCCCAATTGTAGATGCTGGCATGCGACAGTTACTTGCAACGGGTTGGATGCATAACCGTGTTCGTATGATTTGCGCGATGTTTTTAAGCAAAAATTTACTGATAGATTGGCGTTTAGGCGAATCATGGTTTATGCAGCATTTAATTGATAGTGATTTGGCTGCCAATAACGGTGGATGGCAGTGGTGTGCATCTACAGGAACAGATGCTGCACCGTATTTCCGTATTTTCAACCCTGTAAGTCAGTCGCAAAAGTTTGATGCAAATGGCGATTATATTCGTCAATGGGTACCTGAAATTTCACATTTAAATGCGAAACAAATTCACGAACCTTATGCGAAAAATCCACAACTAAAATTGGATTATCCAAAGCCGATTGTAGATTTAAAAAGCAGTCGTGTTCGTGCAATTGAGGCCTTTAAGCATTTGAGTTAACTTCGGCTATAATGGCGTTACGCTTGTTCTTTGATTGCTCTTATGGCTGAACCCTTAATTAATTCCCCTGTTAAGCATTGGTGTGAATTCGAATTTATTTCTAAAACTATGAAAAACCCTAATATTCACATTAAGGGAAACTATTCTTATTATTCTGCTTATTGGGATCAGGGTTTTGAGCGTTGTGTTGTGCGTTATTTGCATGACAAGCCTTCTACGCCTGAGAAGCCAATTGATCAGCTTTATATTGGCAATTTCGTGTGTTTTGGGGCGGAATGCGTGATTATGATGGGCGGTAATCAGTTACACCGAACTGACTGGATTTCTGCCTTTCCGTTTGATACGCGCAGTTTTGTACCTGCTGGCGATACTATTATTGGTGATGGTTGCTGGATTGGCTCACGTGCCATGATTATGCAAGGCGTGACGCTGGGTGAAGGTGCAATTGTGGCAACTGGTGCGGTCGTAACAAAAGACGTTCCACCTTATGCCGTGGTGGGAGGAGTTCCTGCCAAAATTATTAAATATCGCTTTCCACAAGAAGATATAGAAAAACTGCTTTCCCTTAAAATTTACGAGATGGATGAAAAGCAGTTTTTAAAGATGCGGGAACAGTTGCAGACAGAGGATGTTGCTGCTTTGGTTGATTATTTCAAAGACTGCTGATTATTCCCTTGGACTTTTGCTTAGGCCAAGCATCAGGTCAAAACTTTCATCTAATCGATATTAAAACTCAAAAAACCTGAGCTAAACACATTCTAAAGCCAGACTTAATGAAATAAGCCTTCAACTTTAGTGTAAACTGCTGATTAATTACTCAAAAACATGTTAAATTAGAAAGGCTTAAACTTCCTTAAAAAAATAATTATCCCTATGAAATTACTGGGTTTTATTATTTAAAAATAAGCGCTAAGATAAGATTAAGGCAATAGAAAGTGTTCCCTCAATTTTTTATTGTTGAATGACACAATAAGGAGAAATAACGATGGCATTTCAACACATTTTAGTTCCAGTGGACGGTTCTGAAACTTCTTACGCAGCAGTTGCCAAAGCAGTCGAGCTTGCCAAAGCTTTCGGCAGTAAAGTAACCGTTGCACAGGTGTTAACACTCGATCCATATATTGCATCAGAATACATTTCAGCAGGCCAGACCAATGACCTGATTGAACGTGCGCGTGTGTCTATTCTCAAAACACTGGATGAAGCCAAAGCAAAATTCCAGGAACAAGGTGTAGCAGTTGAGTCTCGTCTGCTTGAAGGTCAAGTGATTCATCGTGAAATTGCACGTGCTGCAACTGAAATGAATGCAGACCTGATTGTGATGGGTTCTCATGGCCGTACCGGTTTGAAAAAGTTATTCCTCGGTAGCGTCGCGCAAAGCGTACTGGGCGAAGGTAATGTTCCTGTACTCATCGTACGTTAATCTTTCCTCCAGAAAATTCCCTGTACCTGCGGGTATGGGGAATTTTTTATTTTTAGGGCTGCCATTGATACTGCTTTAAGCTCACCTTGTTATTCAGGACCACTACACCCTCCTGTATCAGTTTTAACGCCTGTATATTTTCACCCTGCGCATTGATTTTGCTTAGGCTAATTTTCCCTTGCGCATTTAGCACCCGATGCCATGGTAACACATGCCCCGGTGCCAGATGTTTCAGTACATAACCCACCAGACGCGCATGTTTCGGCAAACCGGCCAGTTTTGCAATCTGACCATAGGTGGCAACTTTACCAGGTGGAATCTGGGCAATCACCGCGGTGATATAAGCGGCCAACTCCTGACTGGGACGTGCTGGAATAGACATAAAAAGAATCTTAGAGTGTTGAAATCTATTGGAATGAAAAACTGCGCTGGTTAGAAAAGCTAGGCTTAAAAAACTGGAGGATATGCAGTTGCACATCCTCCTGTATTCACCTTAAGTTAAAAAGCGGATGCAACACTAGAGGGCTTGTCCAAAGGTATCGCAATCATTCATATTGCCCGACTTCAGACCAGTATTAAACCATTGCACTCGCTGGGCACTGGTACCATGGGTAAAGCTATCCGGCACTACTTGTCCACTCGAACGTTTCTGCAAATAGTCATCACCAATTTTATGTGCGGCATCCATCGCTTCCTGTACATCGCCCTGTTCCAGGAATTGAGTACGCTGATGGTTATGATGCGCCCAGACACCGGCCAGACAATCGGCCTGAAGTTCCTGACGAACCGATAACTGGTTGCCTTCGACCTGACTGGCACGCTGACGCATCTGCTGTACCTGTCCGGAAATCCCCAGAATGGTCTGAATATGATGGCCGACTTCATGTGCAATCACATAAGCCTGGGCAAAATCTCCAGCCTGATCCTGACGCGATAATTCGGTCTGGTTCTGCTCGCCGGAAATTCCCATCTGGGTGCGCATATCTTTAAAGAAACCAGTATCTAAATAGACTTTCTGATCGGCCGGGCAATAAAACGGCCCCATGGCAGCGCTGGCATTGCCACAGGCGGAACTGACCGCACCATTAAACATCACCAGTTTGGGTGGCACATATTGCTGGTTCAGCTGCTGGGCAAACACCTGCGTCCAGGTATCTTCGGTATCGGCCAGAATGGTACCAATAAACTCCATCGATTCCTGCTGCTCCGGCGTCGGATTTTCCAGACCACGCGTTTCCGCGCTCTGCCCCTGATTGGTCACCTGTTTGGTGGCCTGATAGGCTGTTTGCGGATCGACCCCAAAAAACTTCCAGGCCACAAAAGCCACCACCAGACCCAGAATACTGATCCCGCCGGCTTTGGCACCGCCACCACCGCGACGATCTTCTACATTGCTACTGACGCGACGACCTTTCCAACGCATAGCAATCTCCTTATTATCTTTATCTCTTGGCTAGAATTTTACATAGTTTAAGAGGCTTTGGAACGTGGCCAGACCTTTTTCACCAGACCAATTAGCGCCACCACAATCAAACCGGCAATAAAGCCCACAGCAAAATTGATCAAGGTTGGAGTAAGCGCACCAAAAATACTGCCGATATTGGGAATTTCCTGCACGTATTCCACACTGTCTTCGGTAAAGTGATGTACCAATGGAATAGCGTGGTTGATAATCCCGCCGCCCACCAGGAACATGGCCAGAGTCCCGACAATCGACAGGATTTTCATCAAGATTGGCGCAAAGGCCAACAAGCCGCGCCCGACCGACTGTTTAAAATTAGAAGCCTGTTCCGAGAGATGCAGCCCAATATCATCAATCTTGACAATAAATGCCACTAACCCATAGACCCCAATGGTCATAGCGATGGCAATAATACTCAGCACTGTGACTTTTACACCAAAGGCCGCGGTAGCTACAGTACCCAAGGAAATGACAATAATCTCTGCCGAGAGAATAAAGTCGGTCCGGACTGCCCCTTTGATTTTTTCATTTTCAAACGTGGCCAGATCGGTTTCGGTTTTAATTAATTCCTGCTGCGCTTCTTCGGCAGTTTTGGCTTTTTTCTTGTGCAAGGAATGCAGGACTTTTTCAACCCCTTCATAACATAAGAATAAACCGCCCACGACCAGTAACGGGTTAATCAGCCACGGCGCCACCACGCTAATCAGTAGAGCTAAAGGCACCAGAATCAGTTTATTGACAAAAGAACCTTTGGCCACGCGCCAGACCACCGGCAGTTCCCGCTCCGAACGTACACCGCTGACCTGCTGGGCATTCAGGGCCAGATCATCACCGAGTACACCGGCCGTTTTCTTTGCGGCCATTTTACTCATGACCGCCACATCATCTAAAACAGTGGCAATATCATCTAATAATAGTAATAAGCTACTCGCCATAATTTTTATCCTTATCGTGTTCTAGGCTTATTCTAAGGAGAAATCTTCCAAAACTCTGTATTTACTTCATTAATAAATCTTTAAAATTTCCAGACAATTGTTGATTCTGTTCGGCTTATCCCGTGACATTCAAAAATATTATGCCGTACAATGTAGCCCAATCATCGGTATAGAAATGTCGTAACAACGACTTGGAAGAGATAATGAGTAATCAAGATAATCGTCCTGTTATTTTGACTGGCGACCGTCCAACCGGACAACTTCACCTCGGTCATTTTGTAGGTTCTTTACGTTCACGTGTAGGTTTACAGGATTCTCACCATCAACATCTTTTACTTGCCGATGCTCAAGCCCTGACTGATAACGCCGACAACTTTGAAAAAGTACGTCGTAATATTATTGAAGTGGCGACCGATTATCTGGCCGTGGGCATTGACCCGACCAAAACCACCATTTGTGTTCAGTCTTGCCTGCCGGCCTTGAATGAACTGACTATGCTGTATTTAAACTTTGTCACTGTGGCACGTTTAGAGCGCAACCCGACCATTAAATCTGAAATTCAGATGCGTGGTTTTGAACGTGATATTCCAGCTGGTTTCCTGTGCTATCCAGTTGCCCAAGCGGCCGATATTACCGCGTTTAAAGCGACTGTAGTGCCCGTGGGTGAAGATCAGATTCCTATGATCGAACAGACCAACGAAATTGTACGCCGCATTAACCGTCAGGTAGGTCAGGACCTGCTGCCTGAATGTAAAGCACTGCTGTCGAATGTGGGCCGTTTACCTGGTTTTGATGGTAAAGCCAAAATGTCAAAATCATTGGGCAACACCATTGTGCTCGATGCTACTGACAAAGACATTAAAAAAGCAGTAAATGCCATGTACACCGACCCGAACCACCTCCGCATTGAAGATCCGGGCCAGGTTGAAGGCAACGTGGTATTTACCTACCTAGATGCTTTCGATCCGAACAAAGAAGAACTGGAAGAATTAAAAGCCCATTATCGCCGTGGTGGTCTGGGTGATGGTACCGTGAAAAAACGTCTGGAAGGTATTTTAAAAGAGCTGATTGGTCCAATCCGTGAACGCCGTTTAGAACTGGCCAAAGATCCAGATTACATCATGGATATCTTAAAGACCGGTACCGATAAGTGCCGTGACATTACTCAAGCCACTTTAGATGAAGTTAAAGCCGGTTTAGGGGTGTTCCGCTTCTAAGCCCCACGCTGATCTTGAAAAGCCTTTCCTCGCGAAAGGCTTTTTTATGCCACGTTTACAATGATGGAGGAAATATGGAGAGAAATGTCACACAATTTTTATAGAAGCAACAATCTTTAACATGAATTTACCTGAACGCTGCTGAACCCAGCCCAACGCCGGCGTATTATAGTCACATGTTCTAGGAGCAATCCTAATTCATAACATTTCTCCTTTACCGAAACTGTGCAAGCAGATTCGTTGTTCTACGCAATGATCACCCCAATCATTGCGTATTTTTTTGCCTAAAATATGCAGGTTTTTTAGACAAAAACGCGACCTAATGCTATGCTAGGCGCATTCAATAATAATATATATTTTGAATATCAATAATTTAAACACAACAGAACAATAGAGTATTCAGTTATGTGGGATTTGCTCACTCACCCTTCCAATCTGATTTTTAGTGTCTGTATCTGCCTGCTGTTTTTCTTTGCCCTGCTGGAAGTGTTTCTGTTACTGGCCGGTGGCGGCAGTCAGGGCATTCTGGACCAGTTTCTGCCAGATGACTTAATTCCGCATAAAGATGTAGAAGTGAATATTGATGGTTCTAGTGGCCTGTTGGTCCAGTTTCTGGACTGGCTGTACATTGGCCGGGTACCGCTGCTGATCTGGCTGATTATTTTCCTGACCTTATATGGTTTGTCTGGCCTGATTTTACAATCAGTGCTGTTTCAATGGATCGGTCAATATATTACCGCCTGGATAATGGCACCGGCCTGTCTGTTTCTGAGCATGCCCCTGGTGCGTTATAGCGCCATGCTGATTGCCCGCATTTTACCGCAAGATGAAACCACCGCCATTTATAGTGACGAGCTGATTGGCCGCACAGCCACCATTATTTTAGGTGTGGCTACTCCCAATTCTCCGGCAGAAGCCAAAGTGCAGGATCAGCATGGTCTGACCCACTATATTCTGGTAGAACCGGAACAGGACGAAAGTTTTCAACAGGGTCAATCCGTAATTTTAACGGGGAGAACCAAAATTGGCTTTTATGCCATGCATTTAAATTAACAACTGAAAAACACAAGAGATAACAATGTTAAGTTCAAATATGTATAACGTCTTGATTATTGCCGGAATTATTTTTCTGGCCTTATTTGTGATTGGTTTAATCCTGGCCCGCCTGTATCGCCGCTCTAGCAAGGAAATTTCCTTTGTGCGTACCGGTTTTGGCGGTGAGCATGTCATTCTCGGCGGGGGGGCGATTGTGTTACCGGTGCTGCATGAAATTATTCCGGTCAATATGAATACCCTGCGTCTGGAAGTGCGCCGTGCTGAAGATCAGGCCCTGATTACCCGCGACCGTATGCGTGTCGATGTCATGGCCGAATTTTATGTGCGGGTTAAACCGACCGCTGAATCTATTGCCACCGCAGCACAAACGCTGGGGCAAAAAACCATGTCCCCGAATGAATTAAAAAATCTGGTCGAAGGCAAATTTGTCGATTCTTTACGTGCCGTAGCCGCAGAAATGGCGATGGAAGAACTGCATGAAAAACGCGTCGACTTCGTACAGAAAGTACAGCAGGTGGTGTCGGAAGATCTGTTTAAAAACGGTCTGGAACTGGAAACTGTATCTTTAACCGGACTGGATCAGACCAGTTTCCGCTACTTTAACCCGCAAAATGCTTTCGATGCCGAAGGTCTGACCAAATTAACCGAAACCATTGAAGACCGTCGTCGTAAACGTAACGACATTGAACAGGATGCCGACTTAGCCATTAAAGCCAAAAACCTGGAAGCCGAACAGGCGCGCCTGCAGATTCTTCGTGAAGAAGAATATGCCAAGTTACAGCAAGAACGTGAAATTTCGGTACGCCGTGCTGAACAGCTGGCGGAAATTGCAGCCCAGGAAGCAGCCAAAAAACGTGAAGCGGAAGAAGCCCGCATTGCTGCTGAACGTGAAATTGAACTGAAACGGATTGGCTCAGCACGTGATGTCGCCAATGAAAATATTTTAAAAGAACAGCTAGTCCAAAAAGCCCAAGTGGAACAGAAGAAAACCATTGAGCTGGCCGAACAGGACCGCGCCATTGCCATTGCGGAAAAATCCCGTGCCGAATCTGAAGCCAAAGCGCAGGCCGATTTAGCCCGTGCTCAAGCGGTAAAAGCAGAAGAAGAAGTGATTACCGTACGTGAAACCCAGCGCGCAGAACGTGCCAAGGCAGTCGAGCTGGTGGCTGCCAAGCAGGCCGCTGAGAAAGATGCGATTGCCATTACTGTTGCTGCTGAAGCGGGCAAACAGGCGGCGGTCGATGAAGCGGAAGCGGTGCGGATTACCGCAGAAGCCAATGCAGAACAGCTGCGTTTAAAAGCGCGTGGTGAAGCCGATGCCAAAGTCCTGCTGGCACAAGCGATGGAAAAACAGTATCAGGTTGATGCTGAAGGTACCCGTGCAGTCAACGAAGCCAATAACATCCTGTCGACGGAACAGGTCGAAATGCAGGTACGTCTGGCCATGCTGAAATACCTGCCAGAAATTATCCGTGAAAGCGTCAAGCCAATGGAAAATATTGATGACATCAAGATTCTGCACATCAATGGTTTAAATGGGATGGGCAGCGCACATGTCGATGGCAGCGAATACGGTCATGGTCAAGTGGCCCTGTCTGATCAGGTGGTGAACAGTGCCCTGCGCTATCGTTCGCAAGCGCCGTTAATTGACAGCCTGATGAGTGAACTGGGTATTCATGGCGGTGATATTAACGGTCTGACCCAAAGCCTGAAATCTCAGCCGAAAATCAATCAGGAAACTTCATCAACTTAAATGAGGTGAATAAAAAAACGCAGCTAAGGCTGCGTTTTTTATGGCTGTTTTTCAATGTTCTATGATGAAGACAGTGTCTGATGAACTTCAAATTTTTCCAGCTGTCCATCTTGATCATAATGTAAGGTCAGATTTTTGGCCTGCTGCAAATACGCCATTTCAGTTGTGTCGACCTGAAAACTTTCCGCCAGCTGCTCAGTCTGAATATGCTCCGGAAAAGCCCGGCGCTCATTATCACGAAAACGCAGCCAGTTATACACAGCCCAGATCAGCAGAATCAGAATAAACACCATAATCGCCAGCCCCAGATAAAACAGGCTGAACGAGCTTTGCGGCGCCGACATCACAAACAGCTGCTCATATACAGTATAGCCCTGAAACAGCCACAGCAACATAGTGATCAGAGGCAGGAATAACCAGATCCAGGCCAACCAGCCCAGAAAGAATAGTCCATAGCCTGCGGCCTTGTTACGTACATAGCGCGGCTCATCAATATATTCTGGTAGCTCCAGCTGAGCTTCATCCTCAATCATTTTAAATTTAGCCATGCTCGTGCTCCTTGGTAAAACCACGGTCCGGGCTGACCCAGCGTGCACGTTTCTGCTTTTTCAGCAAAATTTTTGGCACAGACACCACCGTGGTCAGCGCGGTAATCAGCCAGAAAAATAGCGGATACCAGATTACCCAGAAATAGGTTCTCAAGGTACGGTTTTTATCATATTGATGATCGATCATTAAGCTGACCAGAAACTGCAGCAAACAGGTCAGGCCCAAAATCACCCCGTACCACTGCGGCAGAATCGATTGAATTGCCCACTCGCCCGGCAAGGGGAAAAACAGCCCATAAAAATACAGCACAAAGATGCCCATAATCACATAGGCCCATAGCACGCTGATGATCGATTCAATCACAATCGGCCACATCCGTCTAAGGCGCCATTTAAACAGTTTTGGCACATAGGCAATCAGCACTTCAATCCCGCCTTGTGCCCAGCGTAAGCGCTGTTTCCATAACCCTTTGAAGGTTTCCGGCATATAGATATAACACAGGGCTTTGGGCACATACTGCAAATCCCAGTGGTCGAACTGCAAACGCCACGAAACATCAATATCTTCAGTAATCATGTCATCACGCCAGTAGCCAATCCGGTCCAGCGCGGTTTTACGAAAACCGGCAATCGCACCTGATACGGTAAAAATCCGGCCATAGGTACGCTGCGCGCGTTTAATCAATCCAATAATTGAAGAGAATTCACCGACCTGAATTTTACCGAGCACGCTGGAACGGTTAATAATCCGTGGATTACCGGTAACCGCCCCGACACGCGGAAAGCTGGTCAGCTGATGCATCATCCAGAATACTGCGTGTGGATGCAGCAGCGCATCACCATCAATACAGACCAGAAATTCATAGCGACTAACCATTGCCCCGGCTCTTAAGGCATAGGCTTTGCCCTGGTTTTCGGCCAGATGGACCACCCGTAGCTTTGGATATTGCGTGGCCAGCTCATCCAGAATTGCTGCAGTCCGGTCCTGACTACCATCATTGACTGCAATCACTTCAAATTCCGGATACTGGCTTTGCATGGCAAACTTGATGGTACGTCTGACCTGCTCTTCTTCATTGAAGCAAGGAATGACGATACTGCAGCCTTCATCGCTCGGTTCAGGGAAATGATCCTGACGATGTTCCCGTTTAAAATAAAACCAGATCCCGCCCGCAATCCACAGCCAGGCCATCAACAAGGGATATAAAAATGCAAAACCAAAATAAAAATCGTTAAAACTCAATTTCGAGAACACTTCCATCATTGCGGCTCTCCCTGTTCCAGGACATAGGGATCACGATAACTCAGCGGACTTGTATTCAGGCTCAACGCCCGGTACAGGTGCTGATGCACGGCCTGCCCATGGGTCGGCTGATAATTATCAATACCAATTTTTTGAATGCCCTGACGTCTCAGCTGCTGATATATCTGCTGATAATGTCGCCAGTCTGCTGCAGTGCTGTCCGGATTAATCTGCAAGTTAATCATCAAATGCTGCTTTTCACGATCATTTAACTGGTTTAAAGCCTGATGCAGATGTTTGATGGCTTGGGGTGATGCCAACGGATCGACAGCCAGATACAGGAAATCGGCATGATCCGGCAGTTGCTGCAGCAGTTTTTTCAGTCCGTCAAGTGGCTGATTCTGAATCTCCAGCTTTAATGCAGTCTGATAGTTGTTACTGATATTGGCATAGTATTTACCCTGGCTTTTGGTCCGGTTCTTGATGCTCAATACCTGTTGCAGCTGTGCCTGACAGCTTGCATTCCATTCGGCCTGAAATACGGCGCAATGTAACGCATCGCCGGTTTCAATCATCAGTCCTTCAATCGAGCTGTTGTTTTTCACCAGATCTGCGGTCAATTCTGCCAGATCATAACCTTGCCGGGTTTCCAGACTCAGCGGCATTTCTGCATATACCCGATTAGCAATCCGGGTCCGGGCCTGCCATACCACCCGGTTCAGCAAATCCTGAGCCACCGGCAAGGTCCGATTCGGAAAATAAGCCACATCAATTTTACCATCGGCATTCTGATCGGCCACCGCATTTAGGACCAGCGTATTGGATTGAAAGGCATTGACCTGATTGAGCAGCTGGCTCAAATGTGCTTCTGATGCGGTGATATTGCTCCCTGCCAGATCTGCCAGGTTGATGCGTAATAAACTTTTACGCTGCTTATGCGGCGCCCGGCTATTCATCAAGAAGTCTTTAATTTCACCAAACACTTCTTCTGGCGATGGGTTTTCCGTAATCAGGGCACGCTGATAGGTGGTATCGGCATCGCCCAATGTCAGTACGCTGCCCAGACTAAACGACATTGGTAGACCGGCTTCACGGGCCAGCGCTTCAGTTTCCTTGGTCACCGCACCATACGGCCAGAAAATAGCACGGGTATTAATTCCTAATTCACGATCTAGAATCTGCTTCGATTGACGCAAGTCTTTTACCACTCGCGTCGCATAGGCGCGATCAGATTCATAACGCTGCTGGGCCGGGAAATATTCACGGGTAATCGCGGCTGGCTGCTGGTTTAGCTGCGGATTGGCAATAATCCCGTGATGCAAGTCATCACTGTGTGAGGCAAACTCGACCAGACCGGATTGCTGCATTTCACGCATCTGCGGCCAGTTCATCAGGTTGCCCTCCCCGTAGGCTTCATAGGCATCTTTGGTATTGCCATTAATCCAGCTGGTCGGAATAGCAAAAACAGCCGGAACCTGATGCAGTTTTAATAAGGGGAAAATATGGCTATAGCTGCTGAGCGCGCCATCATCAATAGTTATTAATACTGCTTTTTCCGGTAAGGCTGTCTTATGCTGACGGGCCTGCCAGACATCTTCTAACCGAATAGGCTGCCAGCCATGTTCCCTGATCCATTGCAGGAACTGGGCAAAGTTATGGGTGCTGATGGCGTATAGATCACGGTCACCCTGTTTGGCAACGTCATCACGCACATCATGAAAAGTTAAGGTAACAAATTCATAGGCCTGCGCATCAAGCGGCGCTGTAGTTGCTGCTGGCGCTGTGCTGGTCTCGGCCTGCACGGTCAAAGGAGAATAAACACATGCAGCGATACAGGCACTCAGGAGTAAAGCGGGTTTCATTTGCATTAGAATCGTCCTTCAAAGCCGAATACTGCATAGGTTTTTTCTTCTGTTTTGCCATCGTATGGATGGCTGCCCCAACCAATGCCATAGTGCAGTTTCCAGGTTCGTGACACATGCCAGTCATGGCGATACAACAGGTTATATATCGGCTCATTGGAATAGTCTTTCTGTCCAAATGTGCCCAGCGTCAGTTCAAAATGCTGATTAAAATGTTGCTCATAACGACGCCAGGTCATCCAATCATGTTCCAGTTTCAGCTCTAAACTATGGCTGGATTCAGGATTAAAATAATCCACGGCGACGGGCTTATTTTTTCCATAATAGCCGCTGAGCGTGGCACGACTCAGATGATGCGGGGCCTGATAAAACTGCTGGCTAAAATAGGCCTGATATTCCTGACGGGTGTTGCCATCATCAATATCGGTCAATTGAAATTGTGCACCGGCTTTACGCGACTCGTTGGCCTGCCAGTTAAAAGCCGCCCGATACGACTGTCCTTCATGTGCTTTGGCCATTGCCTGCAACGGAATATCGGCCTGGGTATTCACCGCCAGATGATATTGCCAATGATCATTTAACCAGTGTGACCAGTCCAGTGCAGCGCCCACACGGTCTTCATCTAAAGATTGAGACAGCAACAGGCTGGCATACTTGCGATCTTTGGACCAGGCCACACCCAGACCTAAACGCGGATCATCCAGGGTGCCATCTTCATAACGCCCCTGCCGATGCTGATGGTCAATAAAAACCTGATAATGTTTATTCATCCATGGACTGTTAAGACGGGTCCAATGGGTACGCTCTTCTGAACCTTTTAAACGGTTCAGTAACTGTTCCTGATCGGAACGACTTTCAGAAAAATAACTTTCATGCTGAATGCTGAAATGATCGCGATCCTTTAATTCTTTGCGGCTTAATTGCACACCGGTATCATCTGCAGCCGTCTGTAACAAGGCCTGATTCAGCTGACGCCAGCCCCTAATATCATTCAGGGCTTGGGCATTTTGCATCTGGTTAATCTGGGTGATTTGACTGACCTGATCCAGACCATTCCACTGCTCCAGCGTTTGTTGGGAAGTCAGTGGTTTTTCACGCCAGCGCTGAATTTGTGCCAGATTGTTCTGATAGGCCAGATTATTCGGTGCAATTGAAACCAGGGTTTCAAAATACTGCTCGGCTTTGGCATGTTCGTTGCGGTAGGCATAGTTCAGCCCTTTTAAAGCCAGATACTGCTCCCGGTCTTCATGGGTACTGCGGTCCACGCCTTTGGCCTCGCTATAACGATAACGCGGTAACTGACGGTCCATGTCCTGAATCAGCTGATCAGCCTGCTTGAATTTTTCCTGTTCGATATAGGCATAATACAAACCGGCATACACCGTATAGTCTGCATAGTTCTTTTCCTGAAACAGGCTTAAATACACCGGTTCAGCCAGTTCCGGTTGTCGGGTGGCCAGATAGGCATCGGCAATGGCATGGCGTACATAAGCCGGCCAGTTTGCAATTGGCTGATGCTGCTGTTGCACAATTTTCAAGACCTGCTGATGACGCTTACGCTGTCCCAAGGCATACAGATAATCGGCATAGAATGCGCGCTGCAGTTCGGCGTCAGCTGCCACCTGTGGTTCATGTGCAGCCATATCGGCCAGTACCGCATCCAGCTCGGTATAGGCTGTTGCATATTCACTGCGCAGTTGTGCCGTTTTATAGGCCTGTACTGCAGTCTGAATCCGGGTAGAAAACTGGTGCTGTTTGACTTGCAATAATAAACGAGGATGGCTCTGTGCTAACTGTTGTTGCAGCAGATAGTTCTCTGCTGCATAATGCTTGCCATTAAGCATCAGCGACAGTACATATTGTTCATGGCCTGCAATGCTGCTTTGCTTTTTTAATCCGGCTTCGGCTGCCTGCAAGGCTTGTACCGGCATATTCAGGATACGATAGGTATAAGACAATAAACTCAGGTCATCGGCACTAAGCTGTTGCCATTGCAGGTTTTTCAGCAACGTTTTAGCGGCTGCTGCCTGACCCGACTCGGCTTCCAGTACCGCGTGCCAGACTTTGCCGCTGGCCTGGGTATTTAAAGGCTGAAACCGGGCCAGATACGCTTTGGCCTGAGCGTACTGCTTGGCATCACGGAGCACCTTGATAGCGCTGACCTGGGCATAGGCAGGAAAGGTTTTAGGTTGAATCTGCTGCGTTAGGCGGTATAAATCCTGTGGATGTACCACAGGCTGACCATAGGCCAAAACTAGATAATCCGCAATTAACTTTTGATCTGTGGGAAATTGAGCTAATAACGCCTGCAAGCGATTGAGTCCAGAGACCACCTGCCCGGACCGAACCATCTCCACCGCGTGCTCACGTTGCTGATCAAGCGTATTGGCATGAGCAGAAGAAAAAAATAAAAAAGAGCAAAGCGACAGACACTGAATCGGCATGATCGTTGTTATTTTGATCATATAAATTCTCAAGTTTCTGATAATTATTGTTCGATATTCTATTAAAGTGTGATGTAAATCACAATTACTAAAACAATCATTTTATTTGTTTTGTATGCTTTACTTTTTCCTCAATAGAAGCGTCATCATTATCTATGTTCTTTGCCATAAAAAACCCGCTCTAATGATCTGCACCCCGAAAGTTGGACACTCTTAGTCCAATTTGAAGGGTGCTTTTCTATGGCTAAATATTCTCAACAGTTTAAACTTGAAGTTGTTCAAAATTATTTATCAAATAAAAATGATGATGGGTTTAGAAAAACAGCTAATAAATATAAATTAGACAGAGCTACTATTCGACAATGGGTTGCTATATACCAGACTCTTGGCGAAGACGGCTTGAAACCTCAATCTCATCGCATAACCTACTCTACAGAGTTCAAACTTAAAGTTGTTCTTAAAATATTGAATGATGGCTTGTCACTTATCGATGCTTTAAGATTTTTTAAATTAAAAGAAGTTGGAACTCTTTCTACATGGTTGCCCAAATATCAGGCACACGGTATAGATGGCTTAAAATCTAAGCCCAAAGGACGCCCCAAACAGATGCCAAAGCCACAGCGACCTAGAATTAAAACCTCACAAGAAGATCGAAATAAAACTCAAGAACAGCTACTTGAGGAATTAGCGTATCTACGGGCAGAGGTCGCTTATCTAAAAAAGCGGAGAGCCTTGATTCAGAAGCGCAAAGAACAGGAAAAAGCCGAACAGCAACGGCTGCAAGATTCATATCTGAATTAAGGCAAAGCTATCAATTAAGGCACTTGTTACGTACATCAGAAATGGCTCGAAGCACTTACTTTTATCATGAGCAGCAATCAAAGCGTGAAGATAAATATAGTGACCTTAAACAGCAAATTAAGGCGATATATCATAAACATAAGGGACGATACGGGTATCGCAGGATTACACTTGCCTTGAAGAATTTGGGGTTTACCATTAACCATAAGTGTGTTCAACGCTTGATGCAGCCCATGCAGCTCAGATCATGTATTAGAGCTGTAAAGTATCGCTCTTATAAGGGGCAAATTGGTAAAATTGCCAATAATGTGTTGCAGCGTCAATTCAAGGCAGACAAGCCCAATCAGAAGTGGGTAACAGATGTAACTGAATTTAATGTACGCGGTGAAAAACTTTATCTGTCACCCATCATGGATTTGTTTAATGGTGAAATCATTGCGTTTCAGCTCCAACGTAGACCACTGTTTGGTTTAGTTAAAGATATGTTGAAAGATGCTATCGCCAAGCTCAGCCCGAATGATAAGCCAATTATTCATTCAGATCAGGGCTGGCAATATCAAATGAGATTTTATCAGCAACAGCTTCAACAGCACGGGCTTATTCAAAGTATGTCGCGTAAAGGTAACTGTCTGGACAACGCTTCAATGGAAAGCTTCTTTGGAATACTTAAATCAGAATGTTTCTATGGTGAGGAATTTAATTCAGTTGAAGAGTTGGAACAGACCGTGAAAGAATATATTCATTATTACAACCATGAACGAATCAAGGTTAAATTAAAAGGACTGAGTCCTGTAGAATACAGAACTCAGTCCTTAAAAGCTGCTTAATCAAACCGTCCAACTTATTGGGGTCAGATCAGAACTGGGGTTTTTTAGTCAGGTAGGTTTTACACCAAACCTTTGTCCTGCAATACTTTCAGCATGGTTGAACCGAGCTCGGCCGGGCTACGGGTATAAGCCATTCCGGCACGTTCAAAGGCAGCAAATTTCTCCTCTGCGGTTCCTTTACCGCCAGAAATAATCGCGCCAGCATGGCCCATGCGTTTGCCTTTTGGTGCGGTTACACCGGCAATATAGCCCACCACAGGCTTGGTCACATGCGCCTGAATGTATTCGGCTGCTTCTTCTTCGGCTGTGCCGCCAATCTCACCAATCATGATAATGGCTTCAGTTTGTGGATCGTCCTGGAACAGCTTCAGACAGTCAATCTGGTTCATGCCCGGAATCGGATCACCGCCGATGCCGATACAGGTTGACTGGCCCAGACCCAATTTGGTAGTTTGCGCAACCGCTTCATAAGTCAGCGTTCCTGAACGCGAGATAATCCCGATTTTCCCTGGCTGATGAATATGACCTGGCATAATCCCGATCTTACATTCGCCCGGGGTAATAATACCCGGACAGTTCGGGCCTATTAAGCGTGTACCATTACCATTGGTTTCTAAATAGCGTTTGGCTTTTAGCATATCTAGGGTTGGTACACCTTCGGTAATTACCACAATCAGTTCAATACCGGCATCGACTGCTTCAACAATCGAGTCCAGTACAAAAGGTGCGGGTACATAAATCACCGAAGCATCGGCCTGAGTTTCACGAACTGCCTGCTTCATGGTGTTAAATACTGGCAGGTCTAAATGGGTTTGACCACCTTTACCTGGAGTTACACCGCCGACAACACGCGTGCCATAATCCAGCGCCTGAGCCGAATGAAAGGTTCCGTTTTTACCAGTGAAACCCTGAACCAATACTTTTGTGTCTTTATTTACTAATACGCTCATGATGCATCTCCTTAAGCTTTTACCGCAGCAACAATTTTTTCTGCAGCATCGGCCAGGCCATTTGCAGAAATTAAGGTCAGGCCAGATTCATCCAGTAATTTGGCCCCCAGTTCAGCATTGTTTCCTTCCAGACGTACCACCACCGGCACGCTGACATTGACTTCCTGAACTGCTGCAATAATCGCTTCCGCAATCATGTCACAACGTACAATCCCACCAAAAATATTGATTAATACTCCCTGAACCGAATTGTCGGCCAGAATAATTTTAAATGCTTCAATCACGCGCTCTTTGGTTGCACCGCCACCGACATCAAGGAAGTTGGCCGGTTGACCACCATACAATTTGATGATGTCCATGGTTGCCATGGCAAGACCGGCACCATTGACCATACAGCCAATATTACCTTCTAGCGCTACATAGTTCAGATCGAACTCAGAGGCTTTCAGTTCGCGCTCATTTTCCTGACTCTTGTCACGCAGCGCCGCCACTTCCGGCAAACGGTACAGCGCATTGGAATCAATGCCAACTTTGGCATCGACACATAAAATTTCACCGTTTTCACGTACAGACAACGGGTTAATTTCAAACAGGGCAAAATCGTTTTCAATAAAGGCCTGATACGCCGCGGTCATGATTTTGACAAACTGGTTGATTTGTCCATCTTTTAAGTTCAGGGCAAACGCAACTTCACGTGCCTGAAATGGTAATAAGCCGACTAGTGGATCAACTTCGACTTTAATAATTTTTTCTGGGGTTTCTTCTGCGACTTTTTCAATTTCGACCCCACCTTCGGTTGAGGCCATAAAGGTCACGCGACGGCTAGAACGATCCACCACGGCACCCAAATATAATTCACGCTCTACCGGATAGACATCCTGGGCCACCAGAATACTGTTCACCGGCTGGCCATTGGCATCGGTCTGATAAGTGACCAGTCGAGTACCGATCAGCTGATTAGCATACTCTGCCGCTTCTTCAGCCGATTTCACCACTTTCACACCACCCGCCTTACCACGGCCACCCGCATGCACCTGGGCTTTCATGACAGCGAATTTGCCACCGAGCTGTTCAAATGCCTGTACTGCTTCATCTGCATTGGTTGCAAGCAGACCTTCCTGCACCGGCATACCATATTTTTTTAATAGCGCTTTGGCTTGGTACTCATGTAGATTCATTTATTTACCTTTTACTACTTTTCACGTTTTTTTATGACTCGCTAAAACTCCAACATCCATCGTCGTGAGTATTAACATTTATACAGTTTTATCGTTTTAGTTTTAGATGATTATTCAAACAAAAACAACCACCAAATGAAAAAGAGCGGTCGAAACCGCTCTTTTTTTATTTATTTACGCTTACGCTGAATCGCGTGGATGGCACGTCCATCGACGGCCAGTGCCGCTTCGTGCACCACCTCAGAGAAGGTTGGGTGACCGAATGTCATTAATTGTAAATCTTCAACTGAAGATACAAATTCAAGCGCGATCATACCTTGGTGAACAATATCAGACGCCGCAGGTCCGATCACGTGCATACCCAGTAAACGGTCAGTTTTTGCATCGGCAACAAACTTCACGAAACCCGCACCTTCACCGGCAGCTAAAGCCCGGCCGTTGACTGCGAAACCGAATTGACCGGTTTTCACTTCATGACCTTTTTCTTTGGCCTGCTCTTCTGTTAAACCTACCCACGCCGCTTCAGGGTGTGTATAGATGACAGAGATGATGGTGTCATAGTTCACTTGAGCAGCATGACCGTGAATACGTTCAACTGCCATTACGCCTTCTTCCATGGCTTTGTGTGCCAGCATTGGACCGCGTACCAAGTCACCAATTGCGTATACGCCTTCAACAGAAGTCGCACACCAGTCGTTCACTTCAACCAGACCACGTTCAGTCAGTTTGATACCACAGTCATCAGCCAGTAAGCCTTCAGCATACGCACGACGACCCACACACACGATCAGCTTGTCGAAAGTCTGTTCTTTCTCTTCGCCGCCTTGGGTGTATTTTACAGTTACTTCACGACCGTTGACTTCAGTGCCAGACACTTTCGCGCCTACACGGATATCCAGACCCTGTTTGGTCAGCAGTTTCTGGTAGTCTTTTGCCAGCGCTTTATCCGCCATTGGCAAGAAGGCATCCATTGCTTCAAATACAACAACTTCAGCACCTAGACGACGCCATACTGAACCAAGCTCCAGACCGATCACGCCGGCACCAATCACACCTAAACGCTTCGGTACTTCAGGGAACTCAAGCGCGCCAGTAGAGTCAACAATAATGTCTTGATCAACAGGAGCTACCGGAATGTTCACTGGTACAGAACCAGACGCAAGAATTACGTATTTTGGTTCTAGAACCTGAGTTTCACCTTCGTGAGGAACAAACTCAACTTTCTTACCCGCCAGTAATTTACCAGTACCTTTTAACCATTCGATACCATTGCCTTTCAGCAACTGGTCAATACCGCCAGTCAACTGGTCAACAATCTTGTCTTTACGTGCCAGTAATTTAGACAGGTCAAAGTTTACTTCACCTGTCGTAATACCATGATCAGCCAGGTGATGAACGGTATCTTCATAACGGTGTGAAGAATCAAGCAGTGCTTTAGACGGGATACAGCCCACGTTTAAGCAGGTACCACCTAAAGATGGTTTACCTTTGTGGATGCGTTTTTCGATACATGCCACTTTAAAACCAAGCTGAGCCGCACGAATGGCTGCTTCATAACCGCCTGGACCACCGCCAATAACAACTAAATCAAATTGTTGAGACATTTTTATCTCCAATCAATCTCTCTAAATTCCCCCTTTTGCTCAAGGGGGAACCTTTCCCCTCTTTTTTAGAGGGGTTAGGAGAGATTTTTAATTAATAAATTATAAGTCAAGGATAAGTTTAGCTGGCTCTTCTAACAATTCTTTGATTGTTACAAGGAAACCTACCGCTTCTTTACCATCGATTAAACGGTGGTCATAAGACAGCGCTAAATACATCATTGGCAAGATTTCAACCTGACCATTGACTGCCATAGGACGTTCCTGGATTTTGTGCATACCCAGAATAGCAGTTTGTGGTGTATTCAGAATTGGCGTAGACAGCAGTGAACCGAAAGTACCACCGTTAGTAATGGTGAATGTACCGCCAGTCATGTCTTCAATCGCAAGTTTGCCTTCACGCGCTTTCGCAGCATAAGCACCAATGCCTGATTCAACTTCAGCGTAGTTCATACGGTCTGTATCACGTAATACAGGAACCACCAGACCACGGTCAGAAGATACAGCTACACCGATGTCATAGTAACCGTGATAAACGATATCGTCACCATCAATTGATGCATTTACTGCTGGGTAGCGTTTTAGCGCTTCAGTCGCAGCTTTTACGAAGAATGACATGAAGCCAAGACGCGCACCGTGGCGTTTTTCAAATGCGTCTTTATATTGCTTACGCATTTCCATGATTGGTTTCATGTTCACTTCGTTGAACGTCGTCAACATTGCAGTTTCTTGAGTCGCTGCAAGTAAACGTTCAGCTACACGCTTACGTAAACGCGTCATAGGAACACGTTTCTCGATACGCTCGCCTACTGCTGCAGTTAAAGGCGCAGCCGCTGGTTTCGCTTGATGGTTGGCCACATCTTCTTTGGTGATGCGACCGCCACGGCCTGTACCTTGTATGTCAGCAGCGTTGATACCTGTTTCAGTCAATGCTTTACGCACTGCTGGTGCCTGGTCCGCAACTGGTTGAGCACGCTCAACTACAGGTGCTGCACCTGCTTCAGTTTTCGCAGCGGCCTGTTCAACTTTCTCTTCAGACTGAACTGCTTGAGTTTGCGCAGCGCCAGATACAGCACCTTCTTCAAACTGTGCAATCACTTCGTTTGAAAGTACAGTATCGCCTTCATTTTTAATGATTTGAGCAATCGTACCGTCTGCAGGAGCTACAACTTCCAGAACAACTTTGTCAGTTTCAATGTCACAGATCACTTCATCACGTGATACTGCTTCACCTGGTTGTTTGTGCCAAGTCGCGATTGTTCCATCTGCAACTGACTCTGGAAATACCGGTGCTTTAATTTCGGTTGCCATTACTTCGAATCTCCTGTTATTCAGCTACGATCGCAAGCGCGTCATTAATGAGCTGAGCTTGTTGTTTTGCATGCAAATATGGTGAACCACACGCTGGAGCGGCAGAAGCCTCACGACCAGCAAAGCTGATACGAACCTGTTTACCAGCTTTCATCACGTCATCATATAGACGCGGCGCGATGAACAACCAAGCACCTTGGTTCTTCGGTTCTTCCTGAGTCCAAACCAGTTCTTTCACGTTTGGATAAGCTTCAAGAATTTCCGCAATGCGTTGTTCTGGGTATGGATACAACTGTTCAATACGAACAATTGCCGTGTTGTTCAATTCTTTTTCA
The DNA here is from genome assembly GCF_051949055.1 of Acinetobacter sp. Brlt_5. Taxonomy (NCBI): domain Bacteria; kingdom Pseudomonadati; phylum Pseudomonadota; class Gammaproteobacteria; order Moraxellales; family Moraxellaceae; genus Acinetobacter; species Acinetobacter sp. Brlt_5. The sequence continues at coordinate 98,651 of NZ_JAYJLP010000010.1, read as the reverse complement.
CGACGTTTTTCAAGCAGGTCGTAATACACTTTACCACCACAAAGTACCAGACGGGTCACGTCGGCCTTGTTGATGTTGCTGTCGATTTCGTCAATCACGGTCTGGAAGGTACCAGTTGCCAGCTCATCAAGAGATGAAGTTGCCAGCTTGTGACGCAGCAATGATTTCGGTGACATCACAATCATTGGCTTACGGATTGGACGAATTGCCTGACGACGTAAAGCGTGGAAAATCTGTGCTGGTGTAGTCGGGGTAATCACTTGCATGTTGTCTTCAGCACACAGCTGTAAGAAACGTTCTAAACGTGCAGATGAGTGTTCCGGACCTTGACCTTCAAAGCCGTGTGGCAGCAACATGGTTAAACCACATACACGTTCCCACTTGGTTTCACCAGAGGCGATGAACTGGTCAATCACCACTTGCGCACAGTTAGCAAAGTCACCAAATTGTGCTTCCCAAATGATCAGACCGTGTGGAATCGTGGTCGCATAACCATATTCAAATGCCAGTACCGCCATTTCAGACAATAGCGAGTCATATAAAGCAAAACGCGGCTGGTTTTCTTTCACATGGCACAATGGAATATAAGTTTCGCCATCAACCTGGTTATGCAGTTTGGCATGACGGTGCGAGAAGGTACCACGACCTACGTCTTCACCAGTAATACGTACCAGGTAACCCTGATCTAGCAGTGTTGCATAGGCTAGAGTTTCAGCAGCACCCCAGTTCAGCGGCATTTCGCCGGTCTGCATTTTCAGACGTTCGTCAATCACTTTAGACACCTGACGCTGCATCACGAAACCTTCTGGAAGTTTACGCATGCCTTCACCAAGCTCTTTTAAGCGCTCAGCCGGGAAAGTGGTATCCCATTCGTCAGTGTATTCATGGCCCAGGTACGGCGTCCAGTCCACAAACATTTTCTTGTTCGGTTCAAGAACCAGCGCATTGGCAACGTGATTACCTGCTTCAAGATCGGCACGGTAGTCTTCAACCATTTGGTCTGCAGCAGCGCGATCTAATACGCCCTGTTGTACCAGTTGGTCTGCATACAAAGTACGTGTAGTGGCTTTCTTGTTGATCACCTGATACATCAGTGGCTGGGTTGCAGATGGCTCATCCGCTTCGTTGTGACCACGACGACGGTAACAGAACAGGTCAATCACTACGTCTTTACGGAAAGTATGACGGAAGTCGTGTGCCAATTGCGTTACAAAGATTACCGCTTCAGGATCATCACCATTCACGTGGAATACTGGCGCCTGAACCATTTTCGCGATGTCGGTACAGTATTCTGTAGAACGCGCATCACGTGGATCAGAGGTAGTAAAACCAACCTGGTTGTTAATTACGATGTGCACAGTACCACCCACGGTATAACCGCGTGTTTGTGACATCTGGAAAGTTTCCTGGTTCACGCCCTGACCTGCAAATGCAGCATCACCGTGTACGATTAATGGCAATACGTCATCGCCACCAATGTCTTTACGACGTACTTGACGGGCACGTACCGAACCTTCAACCACAGGTCCAACAATTTCAAGGTGCGACGGGTTAAACGCCAATGCCAAGTGAACTTCGCCACCTGGGGTCATTACGTTAGATGAGAAACCTTGGTGGTACTTAACGTCACCCGAACCTTTCTTGTGTAAAGATTTACCTTCGAACTCGCCAAACAGGTCAGCCGGGTTTTTACCCATGATGTTAACCAGCAAGTTCAGACGGCCACGGTGTGGCATACCAATCACGACTTCTTTACAACCAACCGCACCGGCACGTTGAATTAGTTCGTTAACCATTGGAATGAAAGATTCACCACCTTCCACACCAAAGCGTTTTGCACCAACGTATTTATTACCTAAATATTTTTCCAGACCTTCAGCGGCAGTTAAACGCTCAAGGAAGTGTTTTTTCTGTTCTGCATTGAAGCCATACTGACCACGAGCACTTTCAAGGCGCTGTTGAATCCAGCGTTTCTCTTTGGTGTCAACAATGTGCATGTACTCTGCACCAATTGAACCGCAGTAAGTTGCTTCCATCGCTTCAACCATTTCGCCCAGCGTGGTATCTGTTTTACCAATCGCCAGGTTGCCTGTGTTGAATACGGTATCTAAATCAGATTTGGTTAAACTGTGCGCAGCAAGATCAAGATCTGGCACTTCTTCGCGTTTTGCCAAACCTAGCGGATCTAATTTTGCTTTTTGGTGACCACGATTACGATACGCTGCGATCAGTTGAAGGACGCCTATTTGACGACGTTCATGCTCAGAGCTTACCGCGCTTTGAGCCACAGACTGAATACGATTTGAGTTGCGACCCAATAAAAGGAATTGCTCACGTACATTGCTATGAGGTTGATCACCTTTTGGGAATTTATCGAAGTACACTCTCCAGTCTTCACCAACTGACTCTGGAGACGTTAAATACTGCTCATAAAGTTCTTCAATATACGCTGCACTATCAGCGGAAAGTTCAGTGTCAAGACGCAGAGCGTCAGCAACTTCTTGCATTTGTGGACCCATTTCCTATTGCAAAAACATTTTTCAGGATGCTTTTTAAGCAAAACCCATGATTGATAATGTCAAATTGGTAACATGACATTCGTCCCCATTCGACAACTGTCATGAGGCGTTATCACTACATTAGGACTACCCAATGTGAATAATGAATCATAACGCCCTGATTGGCATCATCACTCATTTTATACTCGGCCAAAACCGAGCAATTTTTTTGCAAATCGACTTAGAAAAATTAATTCGGCAAATTAGCTTTTCTAAATAGGTTTACTCTAATTTCTGGCTTTCTACATCTCTTTAAATGTTGAAAAAATGTACATAAATTCAACCTCAATTTTTAAATATAGAAGTTTATTAATCGTAACATGATCTCCAACTCTCAATTGATTTTTTTGACGTATACCTCCTATAAATTGGCGAAATATAAGAAACATATTTTGCTCTAACATATGGTGCTTTATTTAATAATTAGAAGCAATTAAGACCAAAGTCCAACGGCTTCTTTATTCCATAAAACAAAAGAGAGCACATCTTTCAATCTGCCCTCTTCAACTTGCGTTATATAATAACATCTTGCACCACTTTTTGCAGTCTCATGCCCCATTTCTGGGCGTATTAAAACAAAATACCATCACTCTATTACACTTTTGTAGAGGATTGATTTAAAACTATTCACCTGCACTTTTCATACCCAGTTTGTATGCAGCAATGCATCTCATCAGACCAACCCCACTCAAGTGTTCAATAAAGCAGCATAAAAAAAGCACATCCGGAGATGTGCTTTTTTGAGTTCACCAAACTGGCGTTCAGATTAACCTGCAGTATCCAGAAGCATGTTACGGATGTGACCGATTGCTTTGGTTGGGTTCAGACCTTTCGGACAAACTGACACACAGTTCATGATGCCTTTACAACGGAACAGCGAGAACGGGTCGTCAAGACGCGCCAGACGCTCTTGAGTTGCAGTATCACGTGAATCGATGATGAAGCGGTAAGCATTCAACAGCGCTGAAGGACCCAGGAATTTGTCCGGGTTCCACCAGAATGATGGGCATGAAGTTGAACAGCATGCACATAAAATACATTCATACAGGCCATCTAGGTGCTCACGGTCTTCCTGAGACTGTAAACGCTCTTTTGGTGGCGCAGGCTGGTTGTTGATCAAGAATGGCTGAATCTTGTTGTACTGGTCGTAGAACTGATTCATATCAACAACCAGGTCTTTGATCACTGGCAGACCTGGTAATGGACGAATGGTGATTTCATTTGGTAAATCGTTCAGGTTCCAAAGACACGCCAAACCGTTTTTACCATTGATGTTTACACCATCAGAACCACAAATACCTTCGCGGCAAGAACGACGGAACGTTAAAGTTTCGTCTTGTACTTTCAACGCCAAAAGTGCGTCAAGCAACATACGATGCTTATCAGTCAATTCCAGCTTGAATGTTTGCATGTACGGTGCTTTATCCTTATCAGGATCATAGCGGTAGATATGAAATGTACGAGTACCTCTACTCATCTTGTTTCTCCTGATTAGAATGTACGTGGTTTAGGTGGAATAGCTGCAACAGAAAGCGGCTTGTAACGTACTGGTTTGTACTCAAGACGGTTGTCTGCAGAGAACCACAGAGTGTGCTTCATCCACTCATCATCACGACGACCATAAGAATAAGTCGGGTGATCTGGTGGTAATTCAAAGTCTACAACAGTGTGCGCACCACGACACTCTTTACGCGCAGCAGCAGAAATCAAGGTTGCTTTTGCGACTTCGTATAGGTTTTCAACTTCTAATGCTTCTACACGTGCAGTGTTGAAGACTTTAGATTTGTCTTTCAGGTGGATATTGCGAACACGTGGTTCAAGCGCAAGAATCTGTTTCACACCTTCTTCAAGCAATGCTGAAGTACGGAATACACCTGCGTGATCCTGAACGATGTTACGAATTGCATCCGCAACTTCTTGAGCGTTTTCACCTGAAGTTGATTCGTCAAGTTTACGAATACGGTTCAGCGTGTTTTCAAGTACAGTTGTAGGTAGTGGTTCGTACTCGCCATCGTGCTGTTTAGTTACATACTCAATGATATGTTGACCAGCCGCTTTACCAAATACCACCAGGTCAAGCAGTGAGTTAGTACCTAAACGGTTTGCACCGTGTACAGATACACATGAACATTCACCAATTGCATAGAAACCTTTTACAGGTTTCGCAAAGTCACGACCTTCCGCATTTGTAGAATATGTGTCAGTGTCTTTGTCGTAGTTAGCAACCAGTGGAGTCGTTTCACGAGATTCTGGAACAACAACCTGACCATGAATATTGGTAGGAATACCACCCATTTGGTAATGGATTGTTGGTACAACCGGAATTGGCTCTTTGGTACAGTCAACGTTCGCGAATTTCTTGCCAATCTCGAATACAGATGGCAGACGTTTCATGATCGTGTCAGCACCCAGGTGCGTCATATCCAGCAAGATGTAGTCTTTGTTCGGACCACAACCACGGCCTTCTTTAATTTCCTGGTCCATAGAACGTGATACGAAGTCACGTGGCGCCAAGTCTTTTAAAGTTGGAGCATAACGTTCCATGAACGGTTCGCCAGAATCGTTACGAAGGATACCACCCTCACCACGACAGCCTTCCGTTAACAATACGCCTGCGCCCGCAACACCTGTTGGGTGGAATTGCCAGAATTCCATATCCTGTAATGGAATACCTGCACGAGCAGCCATACCAAGACCGTCACCCGTGTTGATATACGCGTTAGTAGATGCACGGTAAACACGACCTGCACCACCAGTAGCGAATAGCGTCGCTTTAGCTTGGAATACCGCAATTTTACCTGTTTCCTGGTCAATTGCAGTTACACCCAGTACGTCGCCTGCTTCGTTACGGATTAAGTCAAGTGCAATCCATTCAACGAAAAATTGAGTACCCATTTTCACGTTGCTTTGATAAAGCGTGTGAAGCAGCGCGTGGCCTGTACGGTCAGCAGCAGCACATGCACGTGGCACAGCTTTTTCACCGTAGTTTGCAGAGTGACCACCGAATGGACGCTGGTAAATTGTACCGTCTGCGTTACGGTCAAATGGCATACCCAAGTGTTCTAATTCATAAACCACTTGTGGCGCTTCACGCGTCATGAATTCGATCGCGTCTTGGTCGCCTAACCAGTCAGAACCTTTAACTGTGTCATAGAAGTGGTAGTGCCAGTTATCTTCTTGCATGTTACCAAGAGATGCACCAATACCACCTTGCGCTGCAACCGTGTGCGAACGTGTTGGGAATACTTTGGTCAGTACTGCAACTTTCAAACCCGCTTGAGCAAGTTGGTAAGATGCACGCATACCTGAACCACCACCACCAACGATGACTGCGTCAAAAAATTGGTGTGGAATATTTGAATAATCTTCTTTAGGGTTAATCGCGCCCATGATATCTTCCTATCAATTCGCCCAGAAAATCTGGATTGCCCAGATTGCGTATGCAAAAACAGCAATAATCACTGCTGAAGTCAGCACTAGGCGTAAACCTGAAGCTGAAGGACCCATCTGACGAGTAGTCACGTAATCTGTGAATACCTGCCACATACCAATCCATGCGTGTGCAACAAGAGATAAGACTGCCAATAAAGATAAAATCTTCATTGGTAATGTCATCATAAAGCCGTACCACTGTTCAAAGTTAAATCCGCCATTCAGCAGAATCCAACCAAATACCACAACGGTATAAACAGCAAGAACAACAGCACTTACGCGTTGGATAAACCAGTCGCGAGAACCTGAACCCGTTAAACCTGTAGCACTTTTCATTAGAGAACAATCCATACAAAGGCTGCGAGAATACCAATCGCAGACAAGACTAATGCGATAGTAGCTGCAACACGACCACTTTGCAGTTCCTCTGCAACACCAAGGTCAGCAAGTAAATGCTTGACACCAGCGATGAAGTGATAGATTAATCCGGCTACAAATACCCATACGATAAAGCGGACAAAGAAACCGTTAAAGATTTCCTGTACTTCTGCAAAACCTTCTGGCGAAGACAAAGACTTGTCTAATAACCAAAGAAGTACCGGTACGAGTAAAAATACGATGACACCTGAAAGACGGTGTAAAATTGATGCAATAGCCACAGGTGATTTTAAGTTTACTGATAAAACTTGACCCATGGACAAATTGACAGGTCTGTTGCTTTTCACAGCGGGCATCCTGTAAGTAAAAACTCCATCCGGAGTTTGTTGGAATTAATTCGAAGGAAAGCTGGCATTGCTAGGCATTCGAATGCCTATATTCAAAACGACACTGAATTATAAAACGTCAACTATTAAAATACAAACAACCGCACTGGGCTTTTTGAACAAAAAACCCTTAAATAAGAATCATTAACAAATAGGTAATTTATGAAACACATCAACCGGATACATCTTTAAGGCATCATCTCACTGTTTTTTATTAATTTATTTTATATTTCTGCTATTGATTTTAGCTATAATTGCAATTTTCACCGGACTGAAATATTTAGACTAAAGCAGCACAGTAAATGTCTAGACACTATATTGTTGAATCTTTTCACTTTATCTTTGGGTGCCTGAATATTTTTTCCTTGAATATTTGCTATCAGGCAAACAACATGAAATATTTTCAGCGTGCTTCCCGCTTCAGGCCGGCATTTGGATTTTGAGTCTTGCAAAAGCTGACAGATTGCTCTGACTTTACTTGCAATTTCAGCGCATCAGAACAAGTTAACTGGCTGAATGGCTGATTTAATCAGCTATTTTTTAACCAGTTAAACCTAAAAAAATGACAGACTTAGCGCTTTTATTTATGAATAACAAAGCAGCAGCAGAACCGGCAAAGCCCAGCTAAGTTATGAAAAACAGATACATTTCGGAAAGCTTAAAATTCCAGCAGCCTGGCTTTTCAAGAGCTTTTAACGCTAAAAAATTGCTTACAATTAAAGCATTCCTATTATTTTTTTCTGCACCTGTCCGGGAATTTGACTTATTATAGCGCGTCGGTGCTGTGATTTTACTCAGTTTTTCATACGAATATTTTTTGACTAAGCTGCTGTGTCAGCGTCACTTTTTATCCATAAGTATAATTGACAAAATTTCAGTACACACTAATCTTATAGCAAATTTTCGATCCGTCTGATTCGCGCATTAAAAGATTGATACTACGAGTCAGATCAACATTCACCAGGACAGGAGATCTATTGAATGTCTGAAGCAACTGGCAAGAAAGCCGTTTTACAGCTTGATGGCAAAGAAATTGAATTACCAATTTACAGCGGCACATTGGGCCCAGATGTAATTGACGTTAAGGATGTGTTGGCTGCAGGTCACTTTACTTTTGATCCTGGTTTTATGGCGACAGCTTCTTGTGAATCTAAGATCACATTCATTGACGGTAACAAAGGTGTTCTGTTACACCGCGGTTACCCGATTGATCAATTGGCGACTAAAGCTGATTACCTGGAAACTTGCTACCTGTTATTAAACGGCGAGCTTCCAACAGCTGAGCAAAAAGAAGAGTTTGACGCGAAAGTTCGTAACCACACCATGGTTCACGACCAAGTTAGCCGCTTCTATAACGGTTTCCGTCGTGATGCGCATCCTATGGCGATCATGGTTGGTGTTGTGGGTGCATTATCTGCGTTCTATCACAACAACCTGGACATCGAAGATGTTAACCACCGTGAAATCACTGCGATCCGTTTAATCGCGAAGATTCCTACTTTAGCAGCTTGGAGCTACAAGTACACTGTTGGTCAACCATTCGTTTACCCACGTAACGACTTAAGCTACGCTGAAAACTTCCTGTACATGATGTTTGCTACACCTGCAGACCGTGACTACAAAGTGAACCCGATTCTTGCCAAAGCAATGGACCGTATCTTCACTCTTCACGCTGACCACGAGCAAAACGCGTCTACGTCTACAGTACGTTTAGCGGGTTCTACCGGTGCTAACCCTTATGCTTGTATCGCTGCCGGTATCTCTGCACTTTGGGGTCCTGCGCATGGTGGTGCGAACGAAGCAGTTCTTAAGATGCTGGATGAAATCGGCACTGTAGAAAACGTTGCTGGCTTCATGGAAAAAGTGAAGACTAAAGAAGTTAAACTGATGGGCTTCGGTCACCGTGTTTACAAAAACTTCGATCCACGCGCGAAAGTAATGAAAGAGACTTGCGACGAAGTTCTTGGTGCATTAGGTATCAACGATCCACAATTAGCGTTAGCAATGGAACTTGAGCGTATCGCGCTTTCTGACGAATACTTCATCAAGCGTAACCTGTATCCAAACGTAGACTTCTACTCTGGTATCATCCTGAAAGCGATTGGTATTCCGACAGAAATGTTTACTGTGATCTTCGCGCTTGCACGTACAGTTGGTTGGATCAGCCACTGGTTAGAAATGCACAGCGGTCCTTACAAGATCGGTCGTCCTCGTCAGCTTTACACTGGCGAAGTTCAACGCGACATCAACCGTTAATCCGGTTCGCGTTCAACGACGAAAAAACCACCCGTTTGGGTGGTTTTTTTATGGACATTCAAACTAAATGCGCGTTTCGACCAGACCGAGGCAACGCCAATATTCAGCGCAAAAGTACGTTAAGCTACCTGATAATGCTCCAGATCTAGGCGCTGTAAACGTCGCTTTAACTCGGCCAGTGACCACGGCCAGGCGGCAAAGTTGCGACCATTCTGGTCCAGATAATAACTTTGACAGCCGCCACGGTTAAACACAGTTTTCTGCACATGAGTCTGTACTTTGGCATTGTGGTATTTCAGCACATCCGGCTTGATTTCAATGCGCTTTAAGCCCTTGGCTTTCATTTGCAATAAACCACTGACAATATAGTCCAGTTGCGCTTCGGCAATGCCAATAAAGGAATCATAGACCAGAATATTCGGCCCGAGCACCAAAAAGGCATTGGGTAAATGCTGGATACTGGTGCCCAAAAAGGCTTCGGGTGAACTGCTCTGCCACAGCTCGGAAAGTCGTTGGCCTTGGGCATTCTGCACACGGCGACCAATCGGTGGATGTGACACCTCAAAGCCCGTTCCCCAGATAATCACATCGACCTCATGCCGGTCACCATTGGCGGAAATCACCGTATTGCCTTCAATTTCCACCAAGCCATGCGGAATTAAAGTGCTATTCGGGGCCTGCAAGGCCGGATAATAATCATTGGCAAACAGTAAACGCTTACAGCCGACCGAAAAATTGGGGGTAACCGCCTGACGTAAAGCCGGATCTTTGACCTGTAATTTTAACAGCTGCCGGCTGAGTACATTCACGGGCTCCAACAAAGGTGGATGACGCAGGCCAAAATTAATCAGATTCAAAGATTGCGATACCGCACCGCGCCAACGCTGCTGGATGACCGGAAACTTGGCCAGTGTACTTTTCATCACCTGATTCAGAGGCAGATCAGGCTTTGGCAGGACCCACGGCGCTGTACGCTGGAAAATATATAACTCTTTGGCCAGAGGCTGAATTTTCGGAATAAACTGAATGGCCGAGGCGCCGGTGCCAATGACCGCAATGCGTTTACCACGCAGGTCATAGGCATGGTTCCAGCGTGCCGAATGGAACATTTCGCCCTTAAAACTGTCGATGCCTTTAATTTTCGGCAGTTGCGGCTCGGTAATCGGGCCGGTAGAGAAAATCACGGTTCTGGCCCGATATCGCCCTTTGCTGGTGTTGAGCTCCCACATCTGTTCAGTCTCATTCCAGCGTGCATCTTGCAGTTCATTATGAAATTCAATCTTGGCATATAGCTGAAAACGGGTCGCCACATCTTCCAGATAACGCAGGATTTCCGGCTGCTTGGCAAATAAATGACTCCAGCCATGACTTGGCGCAAAGGAAAAAGAATATAAGGCCGAGGGCACATCACAACCACAACCCGGATAGGTATTGTCCCGCCAGGTGCCTCCTACCCGGCCGGCTTTTTCCAGCACCAGATAATCCTGATAGCCAGCCTGATTCAGTTTATAGGCCGCTGCCAGACCGGAAATACCCGCCCCAATAATAATGGTGTCATAGACCCGGCTTGGCATAGTAGTTGATCTACCGCGCTGCTCAGTTGTTTGAGAATTTGGCTGATTGGCCCCTGCCCTTGCTGATGCTGCACTGGCACTTTTGGCTTTTCGACTAGGCTTTTTGAGCACAAGATCGGCCGGCTCAGCGACCGTTTGCAACGTGACTTGATCATCTTGTTTCATTTTTTTCTACTCAGGATTTTTGTACATATTTATTGAATAATGGATAACCCACACCCAGCAGCTTGGTATATAAACGCGGCGCGGCACGCTTGAACCACCAGAACAGTTTGGCATCTGGCTGTGGAATGGTATACAGCTCGCCCCGGTCTAAATTGTTTAAGGTCTGCGCTACCACCTGCTCACAGCTGACAAAGGCATGATGGGTCAGCAAATGATCTGCCAGTCCCGAATAATGCGCAGGCAAACGGCCATTTTTCATGATATTGGTCGGCACCAGCGTTGGGCATAACACATTGATGCGAATATTGGCGCCACGTAACTCGGCAGACAGGGTTTCAGACAAGGCCAGTACGCTGGACTTGCTGACGTTATAGGCGGTCATTTCCGGCGCTGCGGTATAACCAGCAGCCGAAGCGACATTAATAATCGCACCACCACCCTGCTGTTTCAGTTTCGGTACGAAATAATGACAACCGTGGATCACGCCCCATAAGTTGACCTGCATACACCATTGCCAGTCGGCCAGGCTGACTTCATCAAACTTGCCACCCAGCCCCACACCGGCATTATTGATCAGCAAAGTCACCGGATGGCCCAACAGCTGTTCAGACTGTTCAGCCAGTTGCTGCACCTGCTCGGCCACACCCACATCACATTGCAACGCAAAGGCCGCAGTCGCAAACTGGTGTTCAATCTGCTTGGCGGTTGCTTGAGCCGCCGCTAGATTGATATCGGCACAGATCACGCTGCCACCACGCCTGGCCAGTTCCAGCGCAAAACTGCGTCCAATCCCACTGCCTGCACCGGTCACCACCGCATAGGCCTGCTGGCTCAGTCGCACTTTTTTTGCAAATAATCCCATCATCCTTCTTCATCCTTACACTTTGAGCGCCGGGGTAAATTCCTTGACGAAATACGGCGTTAACACCCCGCTTTCCGGATGCAGCAAACGTTCCTTGTAATAGGCTAAAAAGGCCGAAGTATCATGGTCATTCGGATGAAAACCGGGACGCAGATAATCCAGAATATGCGCCCAGCTACTGCCATACACGCCATCTTGCAGACCAAAAATCAGCTTGATGCTACGCGGCAGGTCTTTCCAGTAACTCAGGCTAAACAAATTAGACGGTTTGCGATAAAACGGCACCAGCAGCGAGGCAATGGAAATCAGCACCAGGATGGTGATGAGCGCCGGGAAGAAACCGGCAATGCGCAAGCCATAACTGTTGGATAAAGACTGGAACACATCATAGGCAATGTCTTTGTGTTCCGATTCTTCCAGCATGTGCCACATCCAGATGGCACGCTGCTTTTCATCATGCGACTGGAAGAAAATTTCCTCATGATTCATCATGTACTCGGCCAGCACCGCGGTGAAATGTTCAATGCCAGCCATCAGCGACAGTTTCATCGGCTGTGGCAAACGGTTAAAGCCGTGATCAAAGACAAATCTGGCCCAGGAACGGAACAGCTCAACCGGCAGATCGGCATCCCGAAAGGCATCATTCAGCTCTTCATGCAATCTGGAATGTAGCGCCTCCTGGCCAATTAGGGAGGTGACCCGCTGTTTTAGCACGGGATCATTTAACAGCTCACGATGATAACGCGCGGTGTCAATCACCAGATCTTCGCCATAGGTCAGGAAAATCGACAGCGAGGCAAAATAGGCACTGGCCAGTTCGGCATTCAAGTAAAATTTGGGATCTATTTCTTCGGCCTTAAAGTCGAATTTCATATGCCGGATTGGGAGGGCAGCCGACTGTTTCTCGGCATCAAAAGGTGTCGCGCTGAAAAAATGGCGAACAGGCTGAGGTAAAAACTGAGCAATCTGCATGGCTATTCTCTTTGTTTTGTCCATTTGAGCCAGGTCAAGACACCGTGGTCATCGACCTGAATGAGACCAAAACTAAGCCAGCCCTGCATTGAAACCAGTTGCCAAAATCGTCATAAAATTGGCAAATCGTGACTTTAAAAAATATTGTCTGACAATTTGCTCACACTTTTTTCCGCAGAGCTCATTTCCTTGTCAATTGGGGTCAGCGCCTATTTGGACACTCTGTCACTGCGGTTACTGGGCAGATAACGCACTTTGCGTTCTTTGGACTGATAAATCCACTGATGATCGAACAGGCCCTGATTCAGATGTTCAAAACGGAAGTTACCAATCGCTACCGCATAAAAACCGGTGCCCTGCTGTTTCTGCTGCTCGACTTGGGCCATCAGTTCTGTCGGTAACTGCCCCATGATGAAATCGGACACCACCAGCACATCGGCATTGTGAAAATTTGGCTGGGCCAGCATCGACAGGGCATGTTCGATGGCGGGAATAACATCGGTGCCGCCATGAAAAGACTGGCTAAGAAAGTGAATCAGATCATCCAGCGAATAGCCTTCGAGTAAATTCAGGCTGGTCAGCTGGGTCGAGAAGTTAATTAAATACATCGGACGTTTGGCTTTCATGGCCTGAATCGCCAGATACAAACTCATGGCTTTGGCAATCAGCTCCGGCTGGCCGTGCATGGAACCGCTGGTGTCCAGACACAAAATCATCGGGCCTTTTTGCCCCAGACGCTTATGCCGTGCTGTTTGATCCTGAATTACCCGACTGCTGTGCTGACCTTGCAGGTTAAAGCTCATCAGGTTGGATTCCAGATATTTCAGGTCAAATAAAAGCGCCAGATCGGGATCGGCCAGTAAGGCCAGCTCGCTCGGCAGCGCCAGATTCAAATCCTGCGCCAGCTGAATACCGGTAATTTCTTCATGCCAGTGCTGCTCCAGCAATTCCAGCTCCTGCTCTGGCCGATGCTGCTGCACGGCCTGGCGCGGATAATGTGCAGGCTGGGCAGAACCGATTTTCTGACACAAGGCTTGCAGCTCACGATCCTCCTGCAAATAGCTGGCCCATTGCTCAAACTGCTGGATATCCTGTGGTTGTAACTGGCCTCTGGAATAGTCAATAAAAATACCGGTTTCGATGCCGGTGGCATCTTTGTATTTGGCCAGTCGCTGCATCTGGCTGAGAAAATCGCGAATCTCATCCAGAAAAGCATCCCGCTGCAAGGCCAGCTGCTCAAATTCCCAATGAGCAATGGCTTCGGTCAGTTTACGTTGCCATTTTTCTGTTAATAACTGTGCCTGTAGCTCGCGCTGTCCGGCAGAGAAAGTAGCGCTTTGAGTCCAAAACGGGCTTAAATCAGGCAGCCCCAGCTGAGCCTGAAAATCCTGATATTGCACCTGCATCTGCTGAAACTCGGCGCTATTGATGGAGGGCTGCGCCAGCCAGTGTTCCAGTTGCTGCTGCACTTCCCTATAAGGATGCTGCCGATCGAGACTGGATTTGGCCTGATAGGCCCAGGCCCGGACTTTATCATCCAGATGCTGACTGACTTTCTGATCATCCAGCCAGTGTTTTAAGGAGGAGTCGGCTAGTTCCTGATACAGCTGTCCGGTCAACTGCTCTAACGCTGTATGCTGACGCTGATGCTGCTGCAGGTCTAGCCTTGACATAGCTGTTCCAGCCGCGCGCAGTCTTGCAGTTGCAGCTGATAGCGCTGTAACTGCTGCTGCACATGCTGTTGTAACTGGGCACTGTCGGCGGCGGCAACAAAGACTGAAGCAAAATGTGCTGACTGGGCATCAAAACGCTGCTGTAACAGGGCTAAATCTTCGCTCAGTGCATTTTGTAGCTGGGCAAGCTCTCCCCGCAACTGCTGCACCAACTTTTCATCAATGACACGGCGTGCGCTGCCTTTCGGGTATTTAATATACGGTGTGACCACTTCTTCCAGCCCATAATAGCCGCCTTTTAAGGTACAGACCCGGCCGCCATTAAAGTTACACACGATGCCGCGAATTTCCTCACCGGAAGCATCCACAGCAAAGAAATCCTGTTTGCTGTCCATTTTATTTAATAACAGATACAGCACTTTATCCTGATAATGATGATCCAGGTGAGTCACTGCTCTTAAGTATTCCTTGTCCTGAATCAGATAGCTTTCATAGACATCATCGGTATAGTAAAAGGCGTTCAGCATCTGCTGTTCCAGCTCGTCTTTGCGCTGAATTAGTGACTCCAATTGCAAATCGGCGTGCAAGCCAATCTCCAGAATGGCCTGATCAATCAGCTTGTGCATCTCCCGAATATCTTCCAGCTGATTCCACAGGCAGGATTTCAGAAGATACAGATCACTGACCAAGACCTGCGGCCGGCCATTTAAAAATGCCGCAGCTTTGAGCAGATAGGCTACACGTTGCCAGCGCCGGTCCGAAATATAGACCGACAAGCCATCGACATGCTGCTGTAAATACTGGCGAATCAGATCAATCACCTGTAATACCAAAGCCGGTAGCTCAATTTCATGAATCTGTTCGCGCCATTCGGCCAGCTCGGCCTGGGTAATTTTAAGCGGTTCATCCATCTGCAAATGAGCACTGCCCGGTTTGGCTTGTAGCAGCTGATGAAAATTGCCGGCCTGCTGAATGGGTTCGACCACCAGACGCAAAATAAAACGGTCATACAGCGCATCCAGTCCCTGATTCGGTTCAGGAATTTCATTGGATGCACCAATCAGCACACTTAAGGGCACCTGCTGCAGCTGCTCGCCATTTTTAAAGACTTTTTCATTCACCAAAGTCAGCAAGGTATTTAAAATGGCCGGGCTGGCCTTCCAGATTTCATCCAGAAAAGCAAAATCGGCACAGGGCAGATAATGCTCGGTTTTACGGATATAGTGATCTTCTTTTAGGGCTTTAATTGACACAGGGCCAAAAATTTCTTCGGGTGTACTAAAGCGGTTCATCAAATATTCAAAATAGGCATCGACCTCAAAAGCGGCTGCAACCCGTCTGGAAATCAGGCTTTTGGCCGTGCCCGGCAAGCCGTATAAAAAGGTATGACTGCCAGCCACAGCAGCCAGCAAGGTTTGTGCGATCACCTGTTCACGTTCATACATCTGCTGGGACATTTGCGAAATAAGTGTATGAATACGTGCTTTCATCGAATACCTGAACCTGCGCGAAAAACTGCATTGTAACGGTTTGCGGAAATGAAGAAAAACCGGCAAGCCACCGCAGATGAAATTTTTGCTACATATCTGCCTGCCAGTTTTGTTATAACTGGGAAAATTGAATGACCCGACCTGATCTTTCACCATGCTGTTATTGAAACTGTTACCGCTGCTACTGCGCCTGCTTAAACTGGAGCAGTTTCGCTGCCGGGCTTTAACCCCGGGCGAAATTGCGTTATGCCAGCGCGTGTTCGGGCAGCTGATTGATTACAGCCGGGTCAGCATCATGAATCATCCTTATTTGCCCTGGCAACCGGCGCATATTCTGATGGCGCCGCAAGGTTATATTCATGTGCGTGATCCGCTGTACCGGGAAGATTATAGCCAGGCACCGCTTGCCTTTCAGGCGGTGCTGATTCATGAAATGACACATATTTACCAGCATCAGCAGCAGATTAATGTGCTGCTGAAAGGTGCGCTGCTGCAAACCGCTTTTTATCTGTCTGCCGGGCAGTATAATCCCTACCGTTACCAGCTGATTCCCGGTAAGCCGTTTTTTGCCTACAACATTGAACAGCAAGGCGATATTGCCCGCGATATTTTTTTAAACAAGATTGACAATATTATTCTGCATCCACCGGCCTAAACTGCGCTGCAATAGCGTTTTCATGTTGCAAGCTGCCGGTTTTTTGTGCCATCAGGCCTGATTCACCGAACCCATGCTTTTGTTACTCAAGCTTACTAAATAAAGCATTATGCGCCTTCTCTCACGGCGCGAATTGCCGCTACTATGCAATTATCCTGAATATGCTCTAGCATCTGAATTAATTTAAGATAAAATAAACCCGTCTGATTTTTTGCATTGCAAAATAAGATTTTATCAAGTCGTATGCGTATTACTTTTTATACTTGAGCCAGTCGGCAGTACTTTTTAGTATCAGAATGCACCGCTGCCCGATCACCATAATTACAAGCGGCAGCCCGTGTATTCAAAACCCTATAGGAATAGGACGTAAATTAATGAAATCTTTTAAAATTGCCCTTGCACAGTTCTCTCCATACATTGGCAATCTCGAAGCAAATGCGCAAAAAATGCTTGAACAAGCAAATGAAGCGAAAAAACAACAGGCTGACCTGATCATTTTCCCAGAGCTTTCTCTGATTGGTTATCCAGCAGAAGATTTGCTGTTACGCCCAAGCCTCAAAAAACGCACGCAAAAGGCCTTTGAACAGCTCAGCCAGATTAAAGACATCGTCGTGGTATTTGGTTTTGTCAATGAAACTGAAGATGGCCAGCGTTATAACTCGGCTGCGGTAATGAAAGATGGCCAGATTCTGGGTATTTATAACAAGCAGAATTTACCGAACTACGGCGTGTTTGATGAAAAACGTTATTTTAACGAAGGTCATCAACATCTGGTCTTTGAATACTTGGGGCATAAATTTGGCGTACTGATTTGTGAAGATGTCTGGTCTTTAGCCACTGTACAGCAACTGGCCCAGCTGAATGTAGAAACCGTGCTGGTGCTGAATTCATCGCCATACGAAGTTGGTAAACCACAGCACCGTATTGATACCATGACTGCGCTGGCCAAACAGCTGAATCTGAACCTGGCCTATGTCAATCAGGTTGGTGGTCAGGATGATCTGATCTTTGATGGCACCAGCTTCCTGATCAGCAAAGACGGTGAACTGGCTTTACGTGCGCCAACCTATCAGGAAGGCCTGTTTGTGGTGGAGTATGAAGCCGAACAGCAGCGCTATAAAACGGGCGAACAGGCGGCAGCCCTCGACACCATGGCTGAAATTTATCAGGGTCTGGTGCTGGCAACACGTGACTATGTACAACGTTCAGGTTTCCCAGGCGTGATTCTGGGTTTATCTGGCGGGATTGACTCTGCACTAACCTTGGCCATTGCGGTTGATGCCCTGGGTGCAGACAAAGTACAAGCGGTGATGATGCCGTATACCTATACCGCGCAAATTAGTGTAGAAGATGCTGCACAGCAAGCCAAAACCATGGGTGTGACCTTTGGCATTGCCGAAATTCACTCGATTGTGAACAGCTTTATGCAAACCCTGTATCCATTCTTTGGCAATAGCCCGGTTGATACCACCGAAGAAAACCTGCAGGCCCGTGCCCGCGGTACGTTGCTAATGGGCTTATCCAATAAATTTGGCAACCTGGTCCTGTCGACTGGTAACAAATCTGAACTGTCAGTCGGTTACTGCACCCTGTATGGCGATATGGTTGGTGGTTATGCAGTTCTCAAAGATGTCTACAAAACCATCGTGTTTGAACTGGCCAAATACCGGAACAGTATAAGCGAACAGCCGGTGATTCCGGAGCGTGTAATTAGCCGTCCGCCATCAGCTGAACTGAGCCCGGACCAGAAAGATCAGGACTCTTTGCCACCGTATGATGTGCTAGATGCGATCCTGTATGCCTATATTGAAGAAGACCTGAGCCAGGACGATATTATTGCCAAAGGCTTTGATCAGGCTGTGGTTGAAAAAGTGGTGCGTCTGGTTGACCGCAATGAATACAAACGCCGTCAGGGCGCAATTGGTCCGCGCATTACATCACGTTCTTTTAGCCGTGAACGCCGTTATCCATTAGTCAATGGCTGGAAACCGGGCCTATAAGCTCCTGATCTGATCCATCCTAAAAACCTCAAGCCAGTCTTGGGGTTTTTTATTGTCTGCTGGAATGAGGCTACTTAGAATACGCATCTTCCCCTGCCATCTAAACCGATCCTATATTTTGGAGTTCTACGTCATTCAAAAAAACCAATATCAATGAATCGTCTAGGTTGACTAAAAACAGATAGACAACGGTCTATGTTTAACCCTATGTTCAAGATATGCATGAGCTAAAATTGGATGCAATGGATTTCATATGACACTAAGAAATACCCTGCAGACTTTAGAACAGATTTATCATTATTTAACTGAACGTCCGCATTTTCATCGCTATAGCCAGTATGAGCGCCTGAACGCGTTTTTCGCCGAAATCCATGATACAGGCAGTATCGAGTTTGAAGCTGGGCAGTCTTATCTGTTTAAAGGTATATTTAATGGCAAGCCTAAAGTGATTGATGGTTCTAAAGCGCCGGCCCTTGCGCATAAACAGGAATTCTTAAGCTGGGTACAGCAACAGCTGAATTCCTAAGCCAGCATTTTATTCATCGCTGGTATCTAAATTGCGCGGAGAGTTTGCACAACATTTTTTGGACTTTTTGAACAGACAAAAAAAGAGACCAAGCTGAGAGCTTGGTCTTTTAAAATGGTGGCTATGACGGGACTTGAACCTGTGACCCCCGCATTATGAGTGCGGTGCTCTAACCAACTGAGCTACATAGCCGTAAACTGTGTGCGTATTATCTAAAGTTCGGACTTTATCGTCAAGATATTTATCTACTCAAATGAACACTGTTTAAGCAAAACATGACGTTTTTATTAATTTTTAACCGGATTTGCAATTTTTTACTTGGGTCAAACCCTTTCGCTGACTATGATGAAACTTTCCAAGATCAATCATTTGAACACAATGCAGTTAAAAATATGGATCAGTAGTCTGCTAGTTGCGACATTATCGGGCTGTCAGCTGGTTGCCCCACTCATGGTGGACTATAACGGGGTACGCCGCGATGTCGCAGAATTTATTAATGGTCATCTCTGGTTCACCATTCCGCAAAAACGCATTCTGGTCGAGTATGCCAAAGGCCAGCAGAAGATTTTAACCGCAGATCGCCTAAGTCCTGAAGCACAACAGGCGCTTGCACAGGAACGCTATGAAGGCCGTTATTGTGCTGCACAAAAAATTACCGTGTCCAAACTGGATCAGGTCGATGAGAAAATTTTTGTCTATGCCGACCAGCAGCAACGCTGGCAACAGATTCAACAGCTACAGCAGACGCTGAAGCTGGATGTGCAGCAGCTCAACTGCGAGCACAGATTTTAAAGACAAAAAAAAGATCACATAAGGATGTGATCTTTAAAAATGGTGGCTATGACGAGACTTGAACTTGTGACCCCCGCATTATGAGTGCGGTGCTCTAACCAACTGAGCTACATAGCCGTAAACTGTGCGCGCATTATCTGCTGTAATGTTTATAACGTCAAGCCCTTCTACAGGCTAATTGTACAAAATTTGGTGAAGTGAACCGATAAGCCGGGTTCTGTCGAGAACGATCATTCCTCTAGGCGTACAATCACTCATACGCTCAAGCGACCTACCCGAATCCAGTACGGGCCGTACCTCAGGATTCCTATTTGGTCTTGCTTCTGGTGGGGTTTACCATGCCATGAACTGTTACCAGTCATGCGGTGCGCTCTTACCGCACCCTTTCACCCTTACCTTCGATTTCTTCCGAAAAAGAAACCTGAATGAAGGCGGTCTACTCTCTGCTGCACTTTCCGTCGGCTCACGCCGCCCAGGCGTTACCTGGCACCCTGCCCTATGAAGCCCGGACTTTCCTCCCCTGCTTTAGTCACGGAGACCTCCACAGCAGCGATCGTCTGGTTCACTTCGAGGGCGCATCTTAACAAATAAATGCACTAATTGCTCGTGCTTTTTTGATCAATCAGTTTTTGATACTTTTCCAGCAATTGTTCCTGGGTTTCGACATGATGGGGATCATGCGGAATACAGTCCACCGGACAGAATAACTGACACTGCGGTTTATCATGATGCCCGACACATTCGGTACACAGCGCCGGGTTGATTTCATAAATCAGCTCGCCCATGAAAATAGCCTCATTCGGGCACACAGGTTCACAGACATCGCAGTTAATGCATTCATCGGTAATATATAAAGACACGCTACCAACCTTGTTGATGTTTGCGTTCAAAGGCTTCGACCACGGTTTGCGGTACAAACTTGGTCACATCGCCTTTTAAACGCGCAATTTCACGCACCAGCGTGGATGAAATAAACGAATATTGCTCTGACGGCGTTAAAAATACCGCTTCAAAATTGGTATCCAGCTGACGGTTCATATTGGCCAGCTGAAACTCGTATTCAAAGTCAGACACTGCACGTAAACCACGCAGTACCGCCGTGGCCTGCTGTTCGCGGAAGAAATTCACCAGCAGGCCATCAAAGCCGACAAATTCCACATTGGGTAAATGGCTGAGTGAGGTTTTGGCCAGTTCTACCCGCTCATCTAGAGTAAACACCGGATTTTTATGATGACCAATGGCAATTGCGACCACCACTTCATCAAACATTCTGGCCGCCCGTGTTACTAAATCGATATGACCATTGGTGATTGGATCAAAGGTCCCCGGATAAATCACGCGAGTTTTAGACATCCATTTTTACTCTAGTTGGTTTTGTAGAGCCATATTTTAGCAAAAACTTGATTTATTGGTGAATAAACTCGGCCAATTTCACAAAAATCCTGCGATAGTGCTGCAATTCAGCGCTGATTTTGGAATTGTCAGCATGCCTGTGTTTGGGGCACAATAGGCCTAACGTTGGAAGTGACTCATTATGGCGAAAGCAACTGTAGTTAAAAAAAATACCAGTGGCACGATTGCACAGAACAAACGTGCACGCCACGATTATTTTATTGAAGAAAAATTTGAAGCCGGACTGTCCCTGCAAGGCTGGGAAGTCAAGTCTTTGCGTGCCGGTCGTATGAGCCTGACCGAAAGCTATATCACCTTTAAAAATGGTGAAGCCTTCTTATTTGGCGCCCAAATTCAACCTTTACTGTCGGCTTCGACCCATGTGGTGCCTGAAGCGACCCGTACCCGCAAGCTGTTACTGAACCGCAAAGAAATTGCCAAACTGCTCGGTGCGGTGAACCAGAAAGGTTATTCCTGTGTGCCGCTGGTCTGTTACTGGAAAGGTCCGCTGGCCAAACTGGAAATTGCCCTGGTGAAAGGGAAACAGCTGCATGATAAACGTGCCACTGAAAAAGACCGTGACTGGCAGCGTGATAAAGCCCGTTTAATGCATAAATAAGCACGTTTGAACACAAGTACTTGATGTAAAAATGCCTCCAACATGGGAGGCATTTTTTATTTCATCATTGGAAAGCAAACTTATTTCTGTTTTAAGCCCACCAGATAAGCGCCAAACTTCACCGCTGTTTCCAGGTCACCTTCTGGCGGGGTAACGTCAACGCTGGCATTGTCAGACTGGGTCATTAAGCCCAGAAAGCTCGACATCCGGTTAATATCATGCGGACTACGGCCTGTTGGCATAAACGGCAAGCCCGACCATAACATGCCATGCTGCATGGCAAATAAATTGATCTGCTGTAACACCGCCAGCTTGTCACCGCTTAAACCGCCGCCATTGGTAAAGCCAGCAGCAATTTTGCCCTGCCAGCTTCGCGCCAGCCAGCGTTTTGAAGATTGTTCCATAAACTGTTTCAGTGCCGAAGTCAGACTGCCCATATAGGTTGGACAGCCCATGACCAGAATATCGCTCTGATCCAGCACATCCCAATCGACCTCGCTCACTGCCATTAAATGTACTTCAGCTCCGGCTTTTTCGGCGCCCTGCACAATATGCTGTGCCACCTTGGCGGTATGGCCATAGGGACTATGATACACAACACAGACTTTTACTTGCGACACAGATGTTTGATCAGTAACAGACATGGAAACTTTAAAAACCCAATAATTCAGTCAAGTTTAGCATTGATCAGCGATAAAAACGAATGTTGCCATGCGTCCGGTTTTGGCCTGACGACGATAAGAATAATACTCCTCGGCCTGCCGATAGGTACACTGATCACCACCTAAAATGGTGGTTACCCCCTGCTCGGTCAGGATATAGCGGGCAATCGCATATAAATCGGCATAGAATTTTCCGGCCTGTTTCCCTGCCTGAAAGGCGCTGCTTAATGCGGGATATTTCTCACAAAATACCTGCTTTACTTCGGCCCCTACCTCAAAACACGGCTGGCTAATGGCCGCGCCTAACCAGGCCCAGGTCGGTGGGTGCTGCATGGCGGCAATGGTATTTTCAACAATACCATGGGCTAAACCTTTCCAGCCGGCATGTAAATTGGCCACTTCCGTGCCCGCCTGATTGCCCAGCACAATGGGCAGGCAGTCGGCGGTCATCATCATTAAGGCATGGCCTTTGCGCTGCGTGACCAGCCCATCGCCTTCCGGTGCATTAAAATGCAGCTCATCATTTATCACATGACACAAGGTGCTGTGAGTCTGGTTCATCCAGCTGATTTTATTAACACCGTATTCGGCCAACTGTTCCAGTAATAGCATACGATGCTGCTGCACCCGTTCCGCTGCATCCTGCACATGCAAGGCCAGGTTAAAACCGGCCAGTTCCGGCACTTGCGCTGGGAAGGCCTGCTGATGCTGAATCCGCGTTTGCGCCACATAAACCTGTGCCGGTAATCCCTGAATAAATTGCATCTCAGCTCCTGTGTTCACTTAAAAGCGGCGTTGAGATCATACTTTCTCAACGCCGCAGAACGGTTTAATAGGCAGCGTTTTCGCTACGCAACACATCCACCAGCTGGCTGAAATCTTCCGGCCACGGCGCTTCAAACATCATGTCCTGTTTGGTACGTGGATGCACCAGCCCCAGTTTGGCCGCGTGCAGTGCCTGACGTTTAAAACCGCGCAAGGTTTCATTCAGCAGCTCGGAGGCTCCAGCCGGCACACGCACACGTGGCATATACACCGGATCGCCAATCAGACCATGACCAATATAGCTGAAATGAACCCGGATCTGATGGGTACGGCCGGTTTCCAGACGCGCCTGAACCCGGGTGAAATGCTGGAAACGCTCTTTCACGTTATAATGCGTCACGGCATCTTTCCCGCCCGGAAGCACTGTCATTTTGACACGGTCGACCGGATGGCGCTTGATCGGTTCATCAATGGTGCCGCCGGCAATGATATTGCCATATACCACCACGTCATAAATCCGGTACACCGACTTGTTGGCCAGCTGCTTGCTCAGGTCAAACTGCGCTTCCAGATTTTTCGCCACCACCAGCAAACCGCTGGTGTCTTTATCAATACGATGTACCAGCCCGGCACGTGACAATTCTGCCGATTTTGGATAATGGAACAGCAAGGCATTGACCAGTGTGCCGGTAATATTGCCCGCACCAGGATGCACCACCATACCAACCGGTTTATTAATCACTAAAATATCATCATCTTCATAGACAATATCGAGAGGGATGTTTTCAGGCTGACTGTTGGTCTGTGCTTCAAGTTCAACATTTAAACTTAACAGTTCATTGCCTTCGCACTTGTACTTTGGTTTGACAGTGTTACCATTCACCAACAAATGGCCATCTTTTAGCCACTGCTTCAGTTTTTCACGTGAAAAATCACTCCAGATGAGAGCTGCAACCTGGTCGATACGTTGCCCCAGATAGCTTTCATCCAGTTGAAATTGCAACGATAAACGTGTTGCAGTTGGGTCTGAAGTATGATTATCTGCATCCTCAGAATCATCAAGTAAA
The DNA here is from genome assembly GCF_051949055.1 of Acinetobacter sp. Brlt_5. Taxonomy (NCBI): domain Bacteria; kingdom Pseudomonadati; phylum Pseudomonadota; class Gammaproteobacteria; order Moraxellales; family Moraxellaceae; genus Acinetobacter; species Acinetobacter sp. Brlt_5. The sequence continues at coordinate 74,427 of NZ_JAYJLP010000010.1, read as the reverse complement.
TTGAAGTCAGTTTCAGGGATGTTGGAATTGGAAGATTGTGCTTGAGACATTTGATCATTCAGACAAAAGTGGTTTAATAGCGCAATTGTAGCTCATTGCCCGTAATAACAGAGGAATTTTTATGTCGCTACCACGTTATAAAATTACCATGCTAGCTCTTTCACTTGGCGTTGCATCTGCAATCGTGGGCTGTAGCAGTAATCCAAAAAAAGAAGTGGTCGATACAGGTCCGCAATCTAGCGAACAAGTTTATATTCAAAAAGCAGAACGAGCACTGGAACGCGGGCAATATACCGATGCTATCCAGCATCTTGAAGCATTAGAAACCTATTATCCTACCGGTGAATATGCCCAGCAGGCACAACTTGAGCTGCTGTATGCAAAATTCCAGCAAAAAGATTATGAAGGTGCAGTCGCACTGGCCGACCGTTTTATCCGGATGAACCCGCAGCATCCAAATGTTGACTATGCCTACTATGTGCGCGGCGTGGCCAATATGGAACAGAACTATGATGGTTTAATCCGTTATACCTCGTTAAAACAGGCGCATCGTGATGTCAGCTATTTAAAAGTGGCTTATCAGAACTTTGTCGATTTCATTCGCCGTTATCCATCAAGCACCTATGCTGTGGATGCTGCACAACGTATGCAGTTTATCGGGCAAGAGCTGGCAGAAGCGGAAATGAATGCGGCACGTTTTAATATTAAACGTAAGGCCTGGGTCGCCGCGGTGGAACGTTCACTCTGGGTAATCGAACATTATCCGCAAACCCCACAGATTCCGGAAGCAATTGCCACCGCAGCCTATGGTTATACCCAACTGGGTGACCGTGCCACTGCACAACAGTATATTGACCTGTTAAAACTGAACTATCCAAATCTGGTTAAAGCCGATGGCTCTGTAAACCTGCGTGCTGCACGGAATGAAGGTAGCTGGCTAAACCGTGCGACTTTGGGTATTTTTGGTCGTGAAGCACAGGCCACCACCGAACAGCAGCAAAAACTGGCCAACCAGCAGGAAGAACCACGTAGCTGGACCAACCGTTTAAGTTTTGGTTTGCTGGACCGTCCTGAAAAACAGGAAAACAGTGAAGCAGCCGAGTAAACATAATTAACATCCATGACTGTCTTAAATTTGATTTAAACATTCCATTGGATACGCAGATGTGGCAGGGATGCCACACGTTCCCCATCACAACAAGGATGTTGTGTATGGGGAACAAAGACTTTTGCCTACTTTGGGTCTTTCCAAAGTAGGAAGTTCTCCATACAAAGCCCTTAACAGGCCGAATGAAAATAGAGGCCCGACACACTTAAAATAAAATTTTTTTCTTCCCTTTATTGTCTTAATACAAGTACAGCTTTGAAAAATAGCGAGTAAGGATAGAGCTTTTAACCTGCTTTTCAATTTTGCAAAATATAAAGCATACGTTACTATACTTGCCCTTTTATCTTGGCCACTTGCCTGAACACGCAAAACCGGATAGAAAGGAAACAATACACTGTAATCTCTATACCCTGTCGATCTGTTCGACCTACCGCTTAACCGACCCGATAAAAACAGTATGGCTATTCCTCAACACACGATTGATCAGATTCTGGATCGGACCGACATTGTCGATCTGATTGGTCAGCGCGTGAAACTGAAAAAAACCGGGCGGACCTATTCGGGCTGTTGTCCATTTCATCAGGAAAAAACCCCGTCTTTCCACGTTTATCGCGACAAACAGTATTATCACTGCTTTGGCTGTCAGGCCAACGGCAATGCAATTCGCTTTTTAATGGATATCGACAGCCGTAACTTTGTCGATGTCATGAAAGATCTGGCCAGTCAGACCGGTATCGAGCTGCCAAAAGACAATCAGGACAGCAAAAAACTGGTCTATAAACGCGAGGCCAAAAAACCGGCGCCACCGGCCAAAACTGCACCCGCGCCAGCAACACCCACACCGACCGAAACTGATCAAGTCCCTGCTGCACATTTTGATCCTTTTGAGCAGTTCCAGCCAGCAGATGATCCCTTTGCCGGTTTTGAACAATATCCGGATTTTGATCAGGAGCCGATACAGGAAGGCAACCTGTTTGATCTGCTGGAAAATGTGGCGCAGTTTTATGAACAGCAGTTACCGCACAGCCAGTCGGCACAGCAATATTTTCGCCAGCGCGGTTTAAGCGCACAGACCATCCAGTTCTGGCGTTTGGGCTATGCACCGGAAGACTGGCAGCATCTGGAAAAAGCCTTTCCACAAGATATTGAAGGTTTAAAACTGCTGGGGCTAATTCGTACCAGCGATTCCGGCCGTGATTTTGACCTGCTACGTGACCGGGTGATTTTCCCGATCCGCGATCACAAAGGGCGTGTGGTCGGTTTTGGTGGCCGTGCGCTCAATGATGAAATCAAGCCGAAATATATCAACTCGCCCGATTCGGAAGTCTTCCATAAAAACCAGCTGCTGTATGGCCTATACGAAGGCCGCAAGCAGAAAGCCCAGGACTGGCTGATGGTGGAAGGCTATATGGATGTGATTGCGCTGCAGCAATATGGCATTTATGGCGCCGTGGCAACACTGGGGACTGCCAGTAATACCGAACACCTGAATATTCTGTTTAAGCAGAACTCACGCATTACCATTGCCTTTGATGGTGATGCCGCAGGTCAGAAAGCAGCACGACGTACGCTGGAAATTGCCCTGCCCCTGCTGAATGATGGCCGTGAACTGAAGTTTTTTGTGCTGCCGGATGATCATGACCCAGACTCGCTGATCCGCCGTGAAGGCATTGAAAATTTCCGCCGCCTGCTCGATCAGGCGCCGCTACTGTCTGATTTTGTGTTTGCGCATTTAAGTCAAAACCATGATATCAGCAAACCGGAAGGCAAAAGTCAGGTGATGGGCGAGTTAAAACAGCTGACTGAACTGTTACCGAAAACCGGCTCTTACCGTTATCTGCTGCAACAGTTTTTCCGGGAAAAACTCGGCTTTAACCGCAAATGGCAGCCACATACCAATAATGATGCCTCACTCAGCTTTAGCACCAAGGTTGATGCCGAAGAATATGTGGTGGCGATTCTGATCAACCATCCGTATTTATATATTCATTTTGAACCGTTACGCGCACTGATTCCGGCCGATCAGTTACTGGCCAAAATCCTGCAAATCTTTAACGGAATTTTTGATGAATTACCGGATGACCCAGAACTGGCCAAATACTATGTGCTAGGCGCCTGTGCGGCTTATCACTACGAATTACAGCGCATTTTACAGCAGGCCAATGTCGGCGATTACACCACTTCGCCGGAGAAAGCCGATAAGCTGGCCGAAGATTTTTCCATTAAACTGCAATACCATTTCTTGCAGCAGAAAATCCGCTCGAAGAAATTTAGCAGTATTGAAGAAATGCGTAATCTGAAACATCAGATTTATCAGATTGATAAAAAACGTTCTCTGACCTTACTGGAAGAATAAGCGGCATTAAAACAATGCTAAACCATCACAATGGCTTAGCGTTTAGATTTACGCCGCTTGGCACTGACCTGCTGCAGTTCGCTTTGCAGCATTTCAAAGTATTCCGGATCTTCGGCTTTGGCCGCCTGACGCAGCACAATCGAGGTGGGATGCAGCAATTTCTGGGTCAAACGGTAAGAAAATTCCTGTAGCACCTGTGCCGCATTTTCACCTTTGGCAATTCGCGCCATCGCCAGTTGCAGTTCTTCCTGACGTAACGTTTCACCCTGCTCACGATAAGCCTGAATGGTACTGCCGGCACTTTTGACCTTTTGCTGGGTTACCAGTTCGGTCGCCAACTGATTCACCATCACCTCGGCTTCTACCGCGGCCTGACGACGCTGTGCCAGATTCTCATCAATCACGCTTTGCAGGTCATCGACACCGTATAAATACACACCATCTAGTGATTCGACTTTCGGGTCGATATCACGCGGAACAGCCAGATCGACCAGCAACATCTGCTGGTAACGACGCTTTTTCAGCGCGGCTTTGACTTCTTTATAGCCAATCACCTGATGCAGGCTGCCGGTACAGCTGGAGATCACATCGGCGCGATGCAAATGTTCTGCCAGCTGTTCAAATTCAATAATTTCAACTTCTACCCGATGGGCAATTTCCTGGGCCAGATTTTCAGCACGGGCACGGGTGCGGTTGCAGATCATGACCTTGGCCACGCCCATTTCCGCCAGATGCTTGGCCACCAGACTGTTCATTTCACCTGCCGCCACCACCAGCACGGTCAGCTTGTCCGGATGGCTAAACACCTGTAGCGCCAACTGTGCTACTGCATAGCCCATGGACACCGCATGACTGCCGACTGCCGTTTCAGAACGCACCCGTTTGGCCGCATAAAAGGCGTATTCAAAAATATGGTTTAAATCTTGCGAAACCGTGTGGGCATCTTTGGCCAAAGATAAGGCCGATTTGACCTGCCCCAGAATTTGCGGTTCACCGAGCATTAGGGAATCGAGGCCGCTGGCAACGCGCATTAAGTGGGTGACAGCCTGCGCATTTTCATAGCGATAAACGTGATTTTGTAGTTGTTTGACATCCAGACCATTTACCTGGGCGAGCCAGCCCAGCACCGTGTCTGCATGGTCAGACATGGCGTACACTTCAGTTCGGTTACATGTAGAAACCACCACCATGTCATTTAACAGGTGGCTCTGGCTTTGTTCGGCAAGTAATTGAGTTAACTTTTCAGGGTTAAAAGCAATTTGCTCACGCAATTCTACAGAGGCGGTTTGATGGTTGACACCCAATGCAAAGAAAGACATATCAGATCATCATTTCGCTAAATTTATGCTATTGTGCAATAACGGTGTCATAAAAAGCATTACTTGGATCAAGAAAAATTGCGTCAAACAACCAGCCGGCTTAGCGGCGCGACAATTAAGCAATATTCTACCACAATCTTACTCGTGGGTAGCATGGCTTCTAGTGCTCATATTAGAGCATCTGGAGATTTTTTCCATGCACCTACAAATCTGAATGCCATAAAACAAAGCATGGTGGCGGAATTTGCCCTCGCCTCGAATGACGTGGCCACCGCCTTACATAACTATACTGTACTGGCAATTAAAAGTAATTCAACCAGTATTAAACAGCGCGCACTGAATATTGCACTGGAACACAATGACTTAAATGCAGCTTTGGACATTGCCACCCACTGGGTGATTCAGGAACCGGAAGATGTTCCAGCCCTGTTTTATCTGGCGCATATTGCCCTGAAAGCGCATGAATATGACCTGGCCGCTGAAACTCTGGACAAGATTCTGGCCATTGATGCCACCGCCGATTTAGAACAGATTCTGGCCGGTATTGCCCCGGAGTCGCCAGAAGATCGTGAGTTTCTGATTCAGGCACTACGCACCAGCAAAGAAAAAGATAATCCCTCAATTCTGATTCTGATTGCCGGTTTAAAAGCCCAGAACGGCCAGTTAGAAGAAGCGCTGGAAACGGTCAACCGGGTGCTGCGCAAACGTCCGAAAGTGACCGGTTATATCCTGCTCAAAGCCAGCCTGCTAAGTGCGCTGCAAGACTCGAAAGCTGCCCAGGAATGGTATGCCAAATCCAGCCGCAAACATAAAAACAATCTGGAAGTACGTCTGGCTGAAGCCAAATATCTGTTAAAAACCAATCAGCCGGAATTGGCCCTGACCAAACTGGAAGCGATGCTGGAAAAATGGCCAAAGGAAGATGAAGCCCTGTTTCTGGCTGGTCTGACCAGTATTGACTTGAAGCAGTATGAAAAGGCCGAGAAATATCTGGTCGAGTTGCGTTATTCCAACCAGTATCAAAATGAAGCCTATTACTATCTGGCGGTCAATGCCGAGCGTAAACAGCATTTTGAAACCGCCAAAGCCTATTACCGTCTGGTCGATGGCAGCCTGTATACCGTTTCGCGGCGCAGCATGATCAATATTTATAGCCAGCAAAGCCGCCAGCATGAAGCCTTACGCTTTTTGACCCAGGAACGGGTCAATTATCCGCAGCACGCCAGTTTTTTATATCAGGCTCAGGCGGAAATTCTAAAGCGCATGAACAACAAGACTGCCGCCTTAAGACTGCTGGATGAAGCCATCCGCAATTTACCCGATGATCCGGAACTGCTGTATTCAGAAGTGTTGCTGCTAGACCCTTATCAGGACAAAGACAAACTGGATCGTTTACTGAAAAAGCTGTTACAGGTCGAGCCGAACAGTCCGACTTATTTAAATGCCTATGCCTATACCCTGGCGCTGCAAAACCGCCGGCTGGATGAAGCACGCCAGTATGTGGAACAGGCACTGGAATTCGCCCCGGAACAGGCCTCAATTCTGGATACTTTAGGCCTGATCAGCTATCTGCAAAATGATTTTGACACCTCTGCCCAGGTGCTGGAAAAGGCTTTTGCCTTAAGTGCAACAGTCAAAATTGGGGTCCGTTATGCCAAGGCGCTGTATATGCAGGGTAATTTGACAAAATTTAGTCAAGTTTTACAACAACTCCAACAAAAATATCCAAATGATCCGCAATTAGAACAGCTTCATTCGTTATTGTTACCGCAACACAGCCCTCAGAGTTAATACGCATGCAACTTATTTCCAAACTCAGTCTTAGTCTTGTCACGGTCAGCACCCTGGTGCTGGGTGGTTGTCAGCAGTTCACCCAACCGCAAACACCCGCAAGCCCAATGGTTGAGGCAGAAAATCAGTTTCATCTGCAAGGAAAAATCGGGGTACGCACACCACAGCAGTCAGGCAGCGCCTTTTTTAACTGGCTGCAACAGCAGGAACAGTTTGATATTGAACTAAGCGGCATTTTAGGCGTCGGTAAAACACAGATTTCCGGCCAGCCGGGACAAGTCACACTGAATAGCGCCAAAACCGGCACTATTCAGGCAGCAACAGCCGAAGAACTGCTGCAGCGGGCCACCGGATGGCAAGCGCCAATCAGTCATATCATTGACTGGGTGCAGGCACGTCCGGCCACTACACAGGCCAAAGTCGCTTACGATAGCCAGCGTCGTCCAACCCAGTTTCTAGAAGATGGCTGGACCGTTGATTTAAGCTATAACGAACAGGCGCGTTTGCCAAACCGTTTAATTTTAAAGCAAACATTTGAATCCGGTCAGGAGAACCGTATTACAATGGTGATCCAAAACCGTTAATTTTGTGCTGTCATGATTCGTGTTCCCTCACCTGCCAAACTGAACCTGTTTTTGCATATTACTGGCCGCCGTGAAAATGGCTATCATGAACTGCAAAGCATTTTCCAGCTGATCGATCTCTACGACTGGCTTGAATTTGAGCCATTGGATACAGCCGAGATTCAGATCGACGGTTTAAATTCAGTCGATCTGGAACAGAACCTGATTTATCGGGCGGCGCAGATCTTAAAACCTTTTGCCCAAGCGCCGACCGGTTTAAAAATCCGGCTGGACAAACAGATTCCTATGGGTGCCGGACTTGGTGGTGGCTCATCCAATGCCGCCACCACCCTCATTGTGCTGAACCAACTGTGGCAATGTGGACTCAATTCTGAGCAGCTGGCCGATTTAGGGGTGCAACTGGGCGCCGATGTGCCGATTTTTGTCCATGGCCGCAATGCCTGGGCAGAAGGTATTGGTGAACACTTAACATTCATAGACTTAGAACAAAAACAGTACATAGTGCTAAAACCTGACTGTTTTATCAGCACTCAACTGCTTTTTTCACAAAAAACGTTGACAAGAGATACGAAGCCATCTAAATTTTGCGCCTATCAGTTGAAGCCATCTGATTTCGGAAACAACTTTGAGCCACTGGCCAGAGCCTTATATCCTGAAGTCGATGAAGCCATGCAATATCTGGATCAGTTCGGAGTTGCCAAGCTTACAGGTACAGGTGCCTGTGTTTTTATTGAAGTGACTTCAGAAATGAAGATTGATGAGATTCTGGCTCAGGCACCATGTAAAGCTTACCTGGTCCACAGTTTAGCCGAATCACCATTAATTCATTTCAAAGTTGAATAGGGGTATCGCCAAGTGGTAAGGCAGCGGGTTTTGATCCCGCCATCCGTTGGTTCGAATCCAGCTACCCCTGCCATTTTTCACCTGTAGATGTACTGTATTAGGGGTATCGCCAAGTGGTAAGGCAGCGGGTTTTGATCCCGCCATCCGTTGGTTCGAATCCAGCTACCCCTGCCATCTTACAGTCATCAAATTTAGGGGTATCGCCAAGTGGTAAGGCAGCGGGTTTTGATCCCGCCATTCGTTGGTTCGAATCCAGCTACCCCTGCCATTTTCTCGAAAAAGACAGAGCATTGGTTTGCTGTTCTGCTGTTAATTTACCTTGACATCGACCAGCAAAAATATTAAAGTTCTGCCGCATTAGGGGTATCGCCAAGTGGTAAGGCAGCGGGTTTTGATCCCGCCATTCGTTGGTTCGAATCCAGCTACCCCTGCCATCTATTTCCATACATTCCAACCGCCAAGGGTGCTTCATGCCCAATCTTGTCGTTTTTAGTGGAACTGCGCATCCACAATTCGCCCAAAAAGTCGTAAGCCATCTTCACATTCCTTTAGGTGCTGCCTCAGTCGGTCAATTTTCTGACGGTGAAATTGCTGTAGAAATTACCGAGAATGTACGTGGTAAAGACGTTTTCATCGTTCAGCCTACTTGTGCCCCAACCAATGATAACCTGATGGAAATCCTGGTGATGGCAGATGCATTGCGTCGTGCAAGTGCTGGCCGTATCACTGCCGTGATTCCTTATTTCGGTTATGCCCGTCAAGATCGTCGTCCTCGTTCAAGCCGTGTGCCAATTACTGCAAAAGTGGTTGCAGATATGTTGACCACTGTCGGTATTGACCGCGTGGTGATGATTGACCTGCACGCTGACCAGATTCAAGGTTTCTTCGATATTCCAGTAGACAACATTTACGGTACGCCAGCGCTGCTTTCTGACTTACGCCAGCAGTCACACGACAACCTGATGGTGGTTTCACCTGACGTGGGTGGTGTCGTACGTGCCCGTGCTGTTGCCAAACAAATGGGGGATATCGACCTTGCGATCATTGATAAACGTCGTCAAAAAGCCAATGAATCACAAGTGATGCATTTGATTGGTGATGTGAAAGATCGTGACTGCGTCATCGTGGATGACATGGTCGATACCGCAGGTACCCTGTGTAAAGCAGCAGATGCACTCAAAACTTTTGGTGCGCGTAAAGTGGTTGCTTATGCTACTCACCCGGTGCTGTCTGGTAAAGCGATTGAGAACTTAAAGAATTCTGTGATTGATGAACTGGTTGTTACTGACACCATTCCATTATCAGAAGAAGCTCAAAACCTTGGCAAGATTCGTCAGGTTTCAGTCGCAAGCATGGTTGCTGAAACAATTCGTCGTATTAACAACGAAGAATCTATTAGCGCAATGTTCGATTCTTATCTATAATAGTGCGCTAAATTTTCAAAAGCCCTGCTTTATGCAGGGCTTTCTATCACCAGATCGGTCGCAGGTCTGGTTTATTTAACCTGAAATAGGATGTCTATCATGGCAAACTTCGTATTAAACGCTCAAGCGCGTGAAGCAGCTAACCAAGGGAAAGGTGCGAGCCGCCGCCTTCGTCACGCTGCTCAAGTTCCAGCTATCATTTATGGTGGCGACGCTGAGCCAGTAGCAGTAACTTTAGAACTTCGTGAGCTTGTAAAAGCTTTAGAAAGCAATGCTTTCTTTGAAGAAGTTGTAGAAATCAAAGTAGGCGACAAAGTTGAAAACGTGAAAATCCAAGCGTTACAACGTCACCCTGCTAAAAACACACCAATGCACGCTGACTTCAAACGCGCATAAGTGTTAATGGTGTAAATTAGTGTCAAATATTTCACTGATTGTTGGTTTGGGCAACCCAGGTGCTGAGTATGCCCAAACCCGCCATAATGCAGGCTTCTGGTTTGTTGAACGCCTTGCAGATCAATATGGCATCTCTTTAAAAGCTGATCCGAAATTCAAAGGCATCAGCGGTCGCGGTAATATTGAAGGTCAGGACGTTCGTCTGCTATTACCAACAACCTTTATGAACCGTTCCGGTCAAAGTGTTGTGCCCTTCGCCAAATTCTATCAAATCGCACCTGAAGCCATGCTGATTGCCCATGATGAACTGGATATGAATCCGGGGATTATTCGCCTGAAAACTGGCGGCGGTCATGGTGGTCATAATGGTTTACGTGACATCGTTCCACACACCGGTCCAAATTTCCACCGTTTACGCATTGGTATTGGTCATCCGGGGTCTAAAGAACGTGTTTCCGGTCATGTGCTCAGCAAAGCCCCAAGCCAGGAACAAGGCTTGATGGACGATGCCCTCAGTCACGCGCTGTCTCGCATGAAATTACTGGTCAATGGCGAGATTCAGCAAGCCATGAACCAGATTAATGCCTATAAACCCAACGAATAACCTAATAATTGTTGAACAATCCTGCTTGCCATCTGGCAAAATTGGGCGCAAAATGCGCTCGTCGGCTGATTCGGTCGCAGTGATTGATTCAACCATAAGATAAAGATCTTAGGTCCACTAAGGAGACGCTAGCCATGCTATCTCGTTTATTAAAATGCAAAATTCACCGTGCTTTCGTGACACATGCGGAACTTCATTATGAAGGTTCATGTGCAATTGATGGCAAACTTATGGATTTAGCTGGCATTCGCGAATACGAAGAAATTCACGTCTGGAACGTGACCAACGGCAAACGCTTTACCACTTATGCGATTCGTGGTGAAGACAATTCAGGCATCATTTCAGTCAATGGTGGCGCAGCACATCAGGCAGATGTCGGCGATATTATCATTATTGCTACTTTCGGTGATTTCACTGAAGTAGAAGCCAATGCGCATAAACCACGTCTGGTATATGCCAACCCGGACAACACCGTGAGCCACACCGCCAACTGTATTCCGGTACAAGTCGCTTAAGACCTAAGATCATCCTACGAAAAAAGCCCGTATATTGAATTGCGGGCTTTTTTATGACGTCAATATTCATAGATCATTTAAAACAGATACTGTCCTGCTGTGCTAATCAGGCCATATAGCGCAATCAGAATTAAAAGAGCACCACACAGCGCCAGTACCGGCCGATAACCGCGTGACAGCGTTAAACGGTAAAAACCCAAATACAACAAAGACAAAGTCAGAAAATCCAGTACAATCCAGCTGGCGGTCAGCAAGATTAGACTATCATTAAAATGATTGGTGACCTGAATAAATTGCGGGAAAAAGGCACTAAAAAACAGAATATCTTTCGGATTGGAAATCCCGACCAGAAAACCCTGCCGAAATCCGCCTACAGCGCTGGCCGTCTCCTGTTTCGGTCCGGCCGCTGCCCGGCTTTCCTTGAGAATGTCCACCCCCAAATAGGCAATATAGACACAGCCTAGCAGCTTAATTAAATCCAGCCAGAAGGCCTGAATATTGAAGATGCCTTTTAAAATCAGCACCGAGCAGGCAATTAACAGCAAAGAAGCTAAATTAGTCCCGACAATGGTCTGAAACGCCCGCCGGTAACCACCTTTGAGTCCGGCACCAATCACCAGCATCATCACCGGGCCTGGGGTGGCAATCATGATCACCACCGCCAGACAGTACAACAGATATTCAGCCATATTGATCATCTGTGGTACTCCTGCGCTACTCTTGCTTAAACCTTAGGATGAAAAACTAGTCATCCTCTTCCAGACTGACTTTTAATAAATGCTGGCTAATGCCATCGGCACGTAAAAATGCCAGGTCATAACTCGCAGTCGCCAGTGCCAGTACCCGACGCTCAAATTCCTGCCACAGTGGTTTAACCTGCGCGGCCTGAATACCAAGACCACTGTCATCGGCCAGATGCTTGTTTTTTTCACATAATTTGAGCGCATGATATAACTTGCGGCCTGCGCTGGCATCGGGACGTAAACGCACCCGCTTTGACAGGACAAAATGCTCTACCTGCGGCAAGCGGGCAAATGGCAACATCGGCACCAGAATCTGGTCCAGCTGGGCATCCAGACGCTGCCAGACAGCCGTTTGCTGTTCGGGGGTATAGCCATTCCAGCGTATCACTTCATGATTAAAACGACGACAACCACGACACACTGAATCACCAAATACCGTAGAGCAGCGGCCTGCACACGGGGTCAATGAGGCGATTCGACGATCCGTACTCAAAATATACTCCAGAAAAGCGCAGTAATGCCGGCCTGAATGCGGCCGTATTACTTTTGGTAAAATCATAGGCGAGGATAGGCATCATAGCCGACTCTATCGCAGATTTAAAACCATATTTCTGTTCTGGATTTCTCGCTATCTGGGCACTTTCACGCTAAAATATGCCCCTCAAATTTTTTATATCACATTGGAGTACTCCATGAACGCTACTGTAGAACAGCTTGCACCTGTAGAACAGCAAGCGACCTCTGGTTGGGTTGTTGCCGCACTTTATCAATTCAAAGAAGTTCAAGATCCTGCGGATCTACAACAACGTCTTTTAGACTTGGTAAATAGCATCAACCTGTGCGGTACTCTCATTGTGGCGGGTGAAGGGATTAATGGTACGGTGGCGGGCGACCGCGAAGCCATTGATCAGGTACATCAGTTTCTTTTAAACGAAGGCTTTAGCGCGATGGAATATAAAGAGTCGCACAGCGCCGACAAGCCTTTCCGTAAAATGAAAATCAAGCTGAAAAAAGAAATTGTGACTTTGGGTGTAGAGGTCAAACCACGTGATCTGGTCGGCCATTATCTGGACCCGAAAGAATGGAACGAACTGATTGCACGTGATGACGTAATTTTAATTGATACCCGCAATGACTATGAATACAAGGCCGGGACTTTTAAAGGCGCGATTGATCCACAAACTGAAACCTTCCGTGAATTTCCAGACTATGTGAAAAAAGAACTGGAACAGCACAAAGACAAGAAAATTGCCATGTTCTGTACCGGTGGGATTCGCTGTGAAAAATCCACTTCGTTATTGCTGCAAGAGGGCTTCCAGGAAGTTTATCATCTGAAAGGCGGTATTTTGAAATACCTCGAAGAAACCCCGGCAGAAGAAAGCCTGTGGGAAGGTGAATGTTTCGTATTTGATGGTCGTACTGCGGTTACGCATGGTGTGGAAGAAGGTCAAAATACCAAGTGTCATGCCTGTGGTTGGCCTTTACTGCCAGAAGAAGTGGCAGAACCAAGCTATGAACACGGCGTATCTTGTAAATACTGTATTGATAAAACCACAGAAAAACAGAAAGCCGGCTTCCGTATGCGTCAATCTCAGATTGCAGCGGCAAAACGCAAACGTCTGTAATAATGTAAACCAGTACAAATAATTTTACAAAAAGCCCTATTTATAGGGCTTTTTTTACGTCTATTCACATACCAGAATCAATTCAATACCAAAGCACCCTCTGGTACTAACAGAAGCCAGTCATGCTTAGGCTAAACTCCAAATCACAACAAAAACAATGCAGTTTTATTTTGACGTACAGATTCTCACCCATGGACAAGGATTGACTTATGCAAAGAACGATAACAACACGCTATAAACACCAATTCCGTACTGCCTTACTGCAACGAGCGCATCAGCAGCAAGATCTGCAATTGCACCACCTGAAACAGCAGCTTGAACAGCGTTCACACTTGTTTATTGTGGGGTTTGGCACCGTGCTCGGCGCGATTCTGGCAATGTTTATTGCCTATCACCTTTCCAATATCTGGAGTGGTTACCTGATTGTCGCTGTCTTGCCGCTGCTGGTGGCGTATGGGCTTCGAAAAGTCTATGTGCACACCCTGTCGCATACCGCTGAGGAAGATTTTTAGTTACGTTTCAGCTCTTTACTGAAAAACCAATCCTCTTTAGCATGAAGGTCTAATTTTTAGGCCTTCTTGACTTTATGAACCTGACCGAATGGATTATTTCCATTATGGAACAGCTGGGCTACTTCGGTATTGCCCTGCTTATGTTTCTGGACAACGTATTCCCCCCTATTCCTTCCGAAATTATTATGCCTTCTGCTGGTTATTCGGCCTCACAAGGTGAATTACTGTTTGTTGGTGTCGTGGTTGCCGGCTGTTTCGGTTCGCTACTGGCCGCGGCCTTGCTGTACTGGGTCGGCTATAAATTCGAACATGATGCGATTTTCCGCTTTGTCGACCGCTACGGAAAATACCTGTTCCTAAAATCGGCCGATGTCAAAAAATCACTGGACTGGTTCGAGCAGTATGGGCATCGCATTGTCTTTGCCGGACGCATGATTCCGGCGGTACGCTCTTTAATTAGTATTCCCGCCGGCATGAGCCGGATGCCCTTCTGGAAATTCATGTTCTACAGCAGCCTCGGCACCATCATCTGGACCACTTTTCTGGCTGCGGTCGGGTTTTATTTTGGCGAAAATCAGGCGCTGATGCAGAAAATTTTTAGCCAGGTCGGCTATGTCATTATTGCAATTGTGATTGCGATTATCGGCTGGATTCTATACCGTAGGTATATGCGTAAACGCGCTTCGTGATGTGCATTGGCCTGCCTATAGGCCAAACTTGGGGATTCAATGAAACACTATTTGCTGCATTTGGCTGCGGTCTACAGCATTGCGCTGGTCCTGCTGACCATGGTTCTGGTTTATGGTTTAAATCTTGGGGTATTAACCCTTTTTCCAACACTGGTGGTAGTCGCGCTGATCAATGCCAAACATTTTGTAAAACGTGAAAAACGCCTACCGACCTCAGATGAAAGAATTCAGCTGATTTGGGGCAGCAGTGCCGTGGCCATCATTATTGGCAGCCTGTTTATCTTTTTTATGGTGCTGATGAACCCCTATGCGGAGCAGATTATTCAATCGGCTGAGAAAATGGGACTGGCCCTCATGGCAGTGTTGATGCTATGTATGGTCGCCATCCATGGTGCAGTATTTTATGCCGCCTATGTCTGGTATGCCGCTTATTGCGCCAAACAGTAGTTAGCAATTTCAAACACTAATCAAATATGCTTTAGAAATTCTGTTGTGCAGATGGGTGGCTTCCGGACAGCGCATCTGCATAGAAAATTTAACTGTATGTAAGTAAGCCCTGCTTTTCGTCACCAGAAACCGACATAAGTTATTTATCTTAACGTGAAAGGTGCAATTCTCCTGCCCGCGCCGGGTGCTGTCTGATCTAAGTTAAAACTCAAGAGATCCGATTGATCTTAATTTTTTGATTCATTTTACTTAGATCATCATCAGCCCCAAGAGGATACAGACATGACGAATCCAGAAATAGAAACCCAGCGCCAGCAGGAACAAAAACGCGAACAGGTCAAACAGCTACCGAAACAGCAGCAGCAACAGCTGAATGCCAACCCGAAAACCGGTGAAACCGGCACCCATCCGGTGGGCACCGGTGTCGGTGCGGTCGGCGGTGCAGCCACAGGTGCCGCAGTCGGAGCCACCACCGGCCCGATTGGCGCAGTGGTCGGAGGTACCATTGGTGCCGTGGTGGGCGGTCTGGTTGGTAAAACCGCTGCAGAAGCCGAAAACCCGACCGAAGGTGATGAAGATATTTACTGGCGTGAACACAGCCAGAGCCAGCCTTACTATACCAGCCTGCAAAACACACATCCGGACTTAAGCTATGAGCGCGATTATCAGGCCGCCTATCGGGTCGGTTATGCCCAGCGCTCACGCTATGAACCGGGTACACGCTTTGAAGATGTAGAACCCGATTTACGCAGCGAATGGGAGTCCACCAAGGGCGATACCCGTTTGGCCTGGGAAGATGCCAAACATGCGGTGCGTGATGCCTGGAACCGTATGACCCGCTAATGTAATCCGGCTATAAAAAAACACCTCCGAGGAGGTGTTTTTTTATTTATTCGGTTTGCATCAGTTTGGAGTGTGATACATCAAATACAGTTCATTAAGGTTGTCCGGAATTTCTTCCGCCAGCTCATCCATTAACTGACCATTACGACGGAAGCTTTCCATTTGCGGGTCTTCTTCATCAATGCCGCTAAACACCATGATTGGTAAAGTCAGATCTACCAGCTGTTCTTCAAATTCTGGCGTGAACCAGGCTTCTTCATTCAGGAACATGGCATCCACAAAGCCCACACTCCAGTCGCCCAAACTTGATTCTACATCTGCTTCTTCAATTTCGAATGGAAATTCAATGCCTTCTTCATTGGCCAGGTTTTGACGAATGGATTCGAGCCAGGTTTTCACCTGCGCTACGATTTCTGCCGGCACTTTTTTCTGGTTGCCTTCAAACAGTTCATCCAGCCATTGGTCAAATTGCGGGCCGACTGCAATGGCACACAAAAAACCATGAGTGGCAGCAAAATCTAGACCGTATTCGTTCTGGTCACCATCTAGATATTCACTCAACAGGTCTAAATCTAAAGCACTCATCTTAAATCCAAAAATCGTCTATACAAGGTATAGCATAGCATTTTCCGAAGACTTTACTGAACCCAAATTTCAGTCATCTTCGTCGTCAAAATCATCTTCGTCGAAGTCATAATCAAAATCCTTGAGATCACGCTCCAGTCGACGCTGTGCCAGCAGATCATCAATCAGGCGACGTTTTTCTAACGATTCTTTCGCACTGATTTTACCTGCCGCTTCATCGAAGCTGACATCATCATCACCGTAGTTATCATCTAGTTCAAAATCTGTTGAAGACACTAAAACTACCTCAGAATGAAAAAATGTGAATGGGTTTAGCCGCTATTTATCTGCCTTTGAAAAAGTTGTCAAGTTTTATTTATATTTTTTGTTTTTCCCGACTATTTTTGGCTTGTATTTCGCGCTAAAATTTGTGTATTTATGAAGACCTTATCTGAATAAGTATAGTTTAAAGCATATGACAAGAATATTTCGCGGACAAAACGGATGCCAGACTTGAAAACCGGGCAAGATGCCCCATATTCCTATTCAGTTTTGCTTTCAAACATTTTTATAAAATCATGCTTGATTGATCAAATCAGAAACTTTTACAGCAAATTGTGCTATCATGCACGGTTTTTCACTGCCACAGATTCAACGAAGAGTAAGCAAAGATGAGCGATATGACTTCCCCTACTTCGCAAGTAGCGGCTCTGATTAGCCGAGGCAAAGAGCAAGGTTACCTAACTTATGCCGAGGTTAACGATCATCTCCCAGACTCAATCACGGAAAGCGAACAGATTGAAGACATCATCCAGATGCTTCAGGACGTGGGCATTCCTGTGCATGAACGTGCACCTGAATCTGATGATGCGATGTTCGAAGACACCACAGAAGCTGCAGATGAAGTCGCTGAAGAAGAAGCAGCGGCAGTACTGGCTTCTGTAGAAAATGAGCCTGGCCGTACCACGGACCCTGTGCGTATGTATATGCGTGAAATGGGGACTGTTGAGCTGTTAACGCGAGAAGGCGAAATTAGTATCGCGAAACGTATTGAAGAAGGCATCCGTGATGTGCTGCATTCAATTGCGTACTGGCCAAATGCCGTTGAAGTGGTTCTACAAGAATACAAAGATTATGAAAATGGCGAACGCCGCCTGGCCGATCTGCTTTCAGGTTACTTAGATCCTGAAACCGATGAAGAAATTCCGGAAGTACAGGAAGATGAAGCCGTGCTCGACGATGAAGAAGAATCGAGCAGCAAGAGCACCAAAGATGTCAAACTTGATGACGACGATGAAGAAGAAGAGTCAGAATCGGATGATGATTCTGAAGCGGATTCTGGTCCGGACCCTGAAATTGCCAAAGTACGTTTTGCCGAGCTGACTGAAGCCTGGAAAAACACCAAAGACGTCATTGCAAAGCATGGCCGTAACAGCAAAGAAGCGGAAGCTGCGTTACAGGCTCTGGCCAGCGTGTTCATGATGTTCAAATTTGCGCCGCGCCTGTTTGATATTATTTCAGAAATGATTCGTGGCACGCATGACCAGATTCGTGCAGCAGAACGTGAAGTGATGCGTTATGCAGTACGTCGTGGCCGTATGGACCGTACCCAGTTCCGTACGACTTTCCCGGGTCAGGAATCTAATCCGGCATGGTTAGACGAACAGATTGCCAAAGCTCCTGCAGAGATGAAAGGCTACCTGGAAAAAGTGCGTCCTGACGTACTGGCCTTCCAGCAAAAAATTGCCGACATCGAAAAAGAGTTGGGTCTGAATGTTAAAGACATTAAAGACATTGCCAAACGTATGGCGGTGGGTGAAGCCAAAGCACGTCGCGCCAAGAAAGAAATGGTCGAAGCCAACTTGCGTCTGGTGATCTCGATTGCCAAGAAATACACCAACCGCGGCTTGCAGTTCCTGGATCTGATTCAGGAAGGTAACATCGGTCTGATGAAAGCGGTAGACAAGTTTGAATACCGTCGTGGTTACAAGTTCTCGACTTATGCGACTTGGTGGATTCGTCAGGCGATCACACGTTCGATTGCCGATCAGGCACGTACCATCCGTATTCCGGTACACATGATTGAAACCATTAACAAGATTAACCGTGTTTCTCGTCAGTTGTTGCAGGAAATGGGCCGCGAACCGACACCGGAAGAACTCGGTGAACGTCTGGAAATGGACGAAGTGAAGGTACGTAAAGTCCTGAAAATTGCCAAAGAACCGATTTCCATGGAAACGCCAATTGGTGATGATGAAGATTCGCATTTGGGTGACTTTATTGAAGACAGCAACATCACCTCTCCAGTCGATGCAGCGACTTCAGAAGGCTTAAAAGAAGCAACACGCGAAGTGCTTGAAAACTTGACTGAACGTGAAGCCAAAGTTCTGAAAATGCGTTTTGGTATTGATATGCCAACCGATCATACTTTGGAAGAAGTTGGGAAGCAGTTTGATGTGACCCGTGAACGTATCCGTCAGATTGAAGCCAAAGCCTTACGTAAACTTCGTCACCCTTCTCGTTCTGAACACTTACGCTCGTTCTTGGAAAATGACTAAGATTGCTGCATAAATGAGCTATTGAAATTTTTAAATTCAGCCTCATTTATTCAACAAGACAAAAAACGCCTGCCCTATGCAGGCGTTTGATATAGAGATAGAGACACACGCTTATGACGTTATTCAACCGTACCCCATCTCGTGAACTACAAGAGCATCTTTGGGTGTTTCCAATGGATTACCCAATTAAACTCATTGGTGACGCGGGTGATGAACTGCGTATTGCTGTGGTTGAAATTTTAGTGAAGCACTTCCCTGAGTTTGATGCACAAAGCATCAGCATTACCCCATCACGCACAGGCAAGTATCATTCAATTACAGCACAATTGCGTTTTGAAGAATTGGAACAAGTGCATGCCATTTATGCAGATTTGGCAGCTTGCCCACTGATTAAAACCGCGCTTTAAGTTTCAAAAAAACACGCTTCATGCGTGTTTTTTTATGGCGTGCCGTGCAAGCGCAGTAATTTAAAGCAGGCACACTCCTATTCCTATTCTGAATCATTATAATTCACATCAGCAGATTTCATTTTTAAGGACGCAGCCTGTGACCGATGCGCTTCAAAAACCGACCCTCATTATTCGCCAGTATTCGCAATTAACACCGTATCAAGACCGCTTTTTAGAGATGAAGCAGTTGACTGAACAGCGTGATGCCAATACCCCCGATGAGCTCTGGATTTTGCAGCATCATGAGGTGCTGACCCAAGGTCAGGCCGGCAAGGCAGAACATATTCTGATTCCCAGCCATATTCCGGTGGTACAAACCGACCGCGGAGGACAGGTGACTTGGCATGGTCCGGGCCAGCTGGTGGCGTATTTCCTGTTTGACCTGAACCGTTTGGGCTGGAATGTCCGCACACTGGTGTCGTATGCCGAAAACCTGATGATTGCGCTGCTCAAAAAATATAGCATTGAAGCTTATGCCAAAGCAGATGCGCCGGGTGTATATGTCGCGGAGCGTAAAATTGGCTCATTGGGCTTTAAAATCCGCAAAGGCCGTAGTTACCATGGCTTGGCGCTGAATATTGACTGCGATTTAAGCGGTTTTCAAACCATTAACCCCTGTGGGTATGCCGGTCTGGAAATGGTGCGCATTCAGGATTTAGTCCCAGACTATCCATCGTTTGAAACTTTATGCCGAGATATCATTGAAACTTTAGAGCACAGTGGTTACTTTAGTGAGGTTCAAACCATTCAAGCCTAAATGACTTTACTTTTGAATAAGAAATAAATTAGAGTATTTACTCTAAACCCAATAATAGATGTTAACAAAGGGACTCAGCGAGTGATTTCAAGCAAAACCGTGAAGCCCGCTTTGCAACAGGCCTATGTCAAACTCATGATGGATGTGATTGGCAGAGGTCTGGTGATGGCAAGCCAGGTCGATCAAGAAATAAAACAGGAAGTTGCAAAGTTTCCCGCAAATTTTATCCTGTCCATGAAAGTGTTTCCCAATGGACCTGCGTTCATTGCCCGGGTGACTGAAGATCATCAGCTCGAACTGCTGCCTGAACTGGATGGCAAACCCGATCTGGTCATTACCTTCAAGCATCTAACCCATGCCTTTTTGGTGTTCTCGTTTCAGGAAAGTACGGCACAGGCCTTTGCTCATGACCGCATGATTGCCGATGGTGACCTGTCTTATGCGATTCGTCTGGTGCGTTGCCTGAACAAAATGGAAGCCCTGATTTTACCTAAACTGCTGGCAGAGCTGGCTGTCAAACAATACCCATCCGAACTTAGCTTAAAAGAAAAACTCAGCGGAGCTGCCCATATTTACCTGAAAGTGGCTCAGTCCTATTTCCAACGGAGTGCATAACATGGCGAAGCCTTATTACGAATTTTTTTGTCCAGTCAAAGTCATTGCCGGCAATGCCGCACTGGAACACATTCCGTTTGAATTGGTGACTTTAGGCGCGAAACGCCCGCTGATCATTACCGATAAAGGGGTACGTGGTAACAACCTGCTGGCCCCGGTTGAAGCGGCTTTTGAATCAACCGATGCTGAAATTGGCTATATTTTTGATGATGTGCCACAGGATTCAAGTCTGGACACGGTACGTAAAGCCGCGCAGCTGTATCGTGACCACAACTGTGATGCCATTATTGCTGTCGGTGGTGGTTCGGTGATTGATACCTCCAAAGCCACCAATATTCTGGTAACGGAAGGCGGCGATGACCTGCTGAAATATTCAGGTGCGCACAACCTGCCAAAACCATTAAAGCCCTTCTTCGTGATTCCGACCACATCAGGCACCGGTTCAGAAGTCACCATGGTCGCTGTGGTGTCAGATACTGAAAAGAATGTCAAAATGCCATTCGCTTCTTATTACCTGATGCCACATGCCGCGATTCTGGACCCGCGCATGACCCAGACCCTGCCACCGCATTTAACGGCAATGACAGCTATGGATGCCATGACCCATGCGGTTGAAGCTTATAGCTGCATGGCCTCGAATCCGATTTCGGATGCCTATGCCACCGCCGCAATCAAGAAAATCAGCAATAACCTGTTTAAAGTGCTGGACAATCCAAGCGATGCCTATGGCCGTCTGGAACTGGCACAGGCCTCGACCATGGCTGGTATTGCCTTCTCCAATTCGATGGTGGGTCTGGTACATTCCCTCGGGCATGCCTTAGGTGCAGTGGCTCATCTGCCGCATGGACTGTGCATGAACCTGTTCTTACCCTATGTGCTGGAATACAACAAAGATGTCAATGGCGACAAAATTGCCGAACTGCTGCTGCCATTGGCCGGCCCGGATATTTATGCCCAGACTCCGGCGCATCTGCGTGCCGATAAAGCCATTGCTACCCTGCTGACCATGCGCGACCGTCTGTATGCCATGACCAAATTGCCACGCACCTTGAGTGAAACCGGCAAGGTTACAGAAGCACAGCTAGATGAAGTGGCCGAAAAAGCCCTAAACGATGGCTCGATCATTTACAACCCGAAAGAAGCCAGTCTGGAAGATTTGAAATCTATCTTAAAAAAGGCTTGGTAATTTCCAGCAAATAGGCGAATATAGCCAAAATTTCTAGAAGCCTGATGTTTTTTTAAGCATCAGGCTTTTACTATACCCAAGAAAAAGTTCTTATTTATTCAGATGATTGGCATATTTTCTGCTAAAAATTTCTGAAAAAGTTACTGACAAAAGCAACCATTTTGGAGTAGATTGGCGGACTTTTGTTTTATTGATAGGGGGGATCGTTCGTCTCAAACGATCCTTAGGAACATGACTGATCCTTGATCAACGATTAAGAGGATAACGCCGTTGACAAATATCTCTGGGACTCAATCGGCAGCTAAACTGCAAAAAACGCTAGGGCTCTGGCACATCATTATTATTGGTTTAGCATATATTCAGCCAATGACCTTATTTGACACTTTCGGTTTAGTATCGGAAGAAAGTCATTTTCATGTACCCACCTCGTATATTTTTGCCTTGGTTGCAATCTTGCTGACCTCGTTAAGCTATGGTCACATGATTCGCCGCTACCCATCTTCGGGTTCTGCCTATACTTATGCGCAGAAATCCATTCACCCCAATGTTGGCTTTATGGTGGGCTGGTCATCCTGGCTCGACTACCTGCTGTCGCCAATGGTGAATATTATTCTGGCCGTGATTTATCTGGAAGCGCTGTTCCCGGATGTTAATCATTGGGTCTGGGTCATTGTACTGACCGCGTTTATGACCGGCATCAACCTGCGTGGTGCGCGTTTTGTCGCCAACTTCAACAGTCTGATCGTATTTATCCAGCTTCTGGTCATCGCGATCTTTACCTGGATGGTATTTACCAAACTGCAGGCCGGTTTTAATGCCGATGGCCCGATTAGTGCCGAACAGCGTTATCAGCTCTGGAGCCTGGAACCATTCTGGAATGAGCTGACCTCAGTCGGTGCGCTGATTACCGGTGCTACCTTACTGTGCTTCTCCTTCACCGGTTTTGACTCGTTAAGCTCGCTGGCAGAAGAAACCAAAGATACCGAAAAGACCCTGCCAAAAGCGATTTTCCTGACTGCGTTAATTGCCGGGATCATCTTTATTGTCAGCACCTACTTCATGCAGATTTACTTCCCGAATGAACCGGGCAGCTACTTCAAAAATATTGCTGAAACTCAGCCAGAAATTCTGATGCTGGTGGGTGGTTCACTGTTCCAGTCCTATGTACTGACCTTTGCAATTGTAACGGTGATGGCTTCGGGTATTTCTGCACATGCTGGTGTATCCCGCTTAATGTACGTGATGGGCCGTGATGGCGTGATTAACAAGAAAATCTTTGGTCATATCAGCCCTCGTAACTTCACACCGTCTTATAACATTCTGATTGTGGGTGCGGTGGCCTTAACTGCGGGCTTTATGGATCTGGATTTCGTGATTTCCCTGATCAGCTTTGGTGCCCTGACTGCATTCAGTTTCGTTAACCTGTCAGTCATTTCACGCTATGCGCTACGTGATGGCCGTACCCGCAATGTTAAAGACATTCTGAACTTTGTGGTGGTGCCGCTCTGTGGTTTTATCGCGGTGTTTGCACTGTGGCTTGAAGTTGATGAAACATCATTGAAATATGGTTTATGGTGGGCAATGGCCGGTATTTTATACCTGGGTTATAAAACCAAAGGCTTTAAACACCCTGCGCCACAACACAATGAATTTGACGATAAACTCTAAGTTTAAGTCATTTAAAAAGGTGCTTCGGCACCTTTTTTTGTTTCTACGTTTCAGGTCAGGTTTTGACGGCTTGATCCTGCTCACTGAAAAATAATTCATCATAAAAAAACCAAGATCAGTGATCTTGGTTTTTTTATTCATCTTGATGGTCTGCCCTAGCTTAAAGGCTGAAAACCCTGCTGACGCCAGGCTTCATAAACAATAACTGCTGTGGCATTTGACAGGTTCAGACTGCGGGAGTTTTCTGCCATCGGCAAGCGAATCCAGTGCTCTTGTGGGAACATCAAACGCACATGCTCAGGCAAACCGCGGGTTTCTGGTCCCATCAACAAGGCCACAGGACGGTTTAAATCCGAAGTATGCGGGGTTTCTGTACCCTTGGTGGTTAATGGATACACCGCATCCACGCCTATGCCTTTGCTGGCCAAATTGGCCAGACAGTCTTCAATTGAATCCCACAGTTGCATCCGTGCCCATTCGTGGTAATCCAGACCGGCACGTTTCAGCTTTTTATCATCCAGCTCAAAACCCAGGGGCTTGACCAGATGTAACTGAGCACCGGTATTGGCACAAAGCCGGATAATATTACCGGTATTGGCAGGAATTTCAGGCTCATATAACACAACGTGGATCACTTTTTACTCACTATCTGGTTGATTTAAGCAATTAAACTTTCTTGATGGGACAAGGATGCTGTCAGGGTTAAAGCGCTATGCGGTATTGCCCTTTTGTATCTCAGGCAACCATGATTCATCATGGCCACCGCTTGACTCAGGCGCAGCCTTCACCTTGCGCTCGGGCAACGCAGTGCGTTGCTTTATCCTCTTTACTCAGGCGCAGCCTTCGCCTTGCGCTCGGGCAACACGTTGTGTTGCTTTATCCTCGCTCATGCCATTGCAGTTGTTCGCGCAGCTTCACCACTTCACCAATAATGGTCAGAGTGGGTGCCTGAATTTGATGTTCAGTAACTTTAGATGCAATATCCGCCAAAGTCCCGACCACCACTTTCTGCTCCGGTGTGGTGCCTTTAGACACCAAGGCCACTGGCATATCCGGACGCTGGCCATGGGCAATCAGTTTCTGGCAGATTTTTTCCAGTCCCACCAGTCCCATATACAGCACCAGAGTCTGGTTTTCATAGACCAGCTCGCTCCACGGCAGTTCCGGTGAACCTTCTTTTAAATGCCCGGTCAGGAAACGTACGCTTTGCGCATAGTTGCGATGGGTTAAAGGAATACCAGCATAAGCTGAACAGCCCGATGCTGCGGTAATGCCCGGCACCACCTGAAAAGCCACGCCTGCAGCAAACAGCTCTTCAATTTCTTCACCGCCACGGCCAAAAATAAACGGATCACCGCCTTTTAAACGACAAACACGTTTACCTTCCTGCGCATACTTGACCAGCAAGGCATTAATGCCCTCTTGTGGCACAGCATGGTTGGAACGTGCTTTCCCAACATAAATTTTTTCAGCATCACGGCGGCACAGCTCCATAATCGGATCAGACACCAGACGGTCGTAAATCACCACATCGGCCTGCTGCATCAAGCGTAGTGCTTTTAAGGTCAACAGTTCTGGATCACCCGGACCGGCACCGACCAGATACACTTCACCTTTTGGCGTGGTCCATTCCTGCAAAGCCTGTTCAATCAAACGATTGGCTTCTTGCAGATTGTCATTAAAGACCTGCTCTTTGAGCGGACTGGCATACAGGTTTTCCCAGAAAATCCGGCGTTCATCCGGATTCTGGATTTTGGCCTTAACCGCAGCACGCCATTGACCGGAAAAACTCACCAGTTTGCCCATGCCGTGCGGAATACTGGTTTCCAATTGGGTGCGAATCTGGCGCGACAACACCGGCGATGCACCATTCGTGGCCACTGAAATCAGCAAAGGCGAACGGTCGACAATAGCCGGCACCATAAAGCGGCAATGTGGCGGATCATCCACACTATTGACCAGCACATTTTCAGCTTCACAGGCCTCAAACACCTGACGGTTGATTGCTGCATCATCAGTGGCGGCGATCACCAGACGATACTGGCGCAGCGGAATTTCAGTATTGAAGGCAGCAGCCTCATAGTGCCCCTGGCTCTGCTGGACCAGTTCCAGTAAAGCGGCATCAATGTCCGGCGCCACCACATCAATAATAGCGCCTGCTTTTTGCAGTAAACCGGCTTTACGGTAGGCAATATGGCCGCCACCGACAATCAGACAGCGTTGCTGTTGCAACTTTAACGAGATTGGAAAAATATCCACACACTACCTCAGTAATTTAGTTCTGATTGTCTTAAGCAAATTTTGTGCACAAATTGGTGCATCCTGTACATCGACCTGAATTTAGTCGATATATTCTGCACCACCCATGTACGGACGTAGCACTTCAGGCACTTCAATTGAGCCATCCGCGCGCTGATAGTTCTCCATCACGGCCAATAAGGTGCGTCCAACCGCCAGACCTGAACCATTCAAAGTATGTACAAATTCAGTTTTCTTCTGGTCAGCACGATAACGCGCTTTCATACGACGCGCCTGGAAATCACCCATGTTGGAACACGAAGAAATTTCACGATAGGTATTCTGACTTGGCACCCACACTTCCAGGTCATAGGTTTTGGTCGCACCAAAGCCCATATCACCACCACACAGGATGATTTTACGGTACGGCAAGCCCAGCGCCTGCAAAATGCCTTCTGCATGACCGGTCAACTCTTCCAGTGCCTGCATAGAATCTTCAGGTTTAACGATTTGCACCATTTCTACTTTATCAAACTGGTGCTGACGGATTAAACCACGCGTATCACGGCCATAAGAACCGGCTTCACTGCGAAAACATGGGGTATGCGCAGCATATTTCAGCGGTAAACGGTCGGCATCAATAATTTCGTCACGGACAAAGTTGGTGACTGGCACTTCCGCGGTTGGAATTAAATAGAACTCTTTTTCGCCCTGCAGCTTAAACAGGTCTTCTTCAAATTTTGGTAATTGACCGGTACCACGTAAAGAATCGGCATTGACCAGGTACGGCACATAGGCTTCGGTATAGCCATTTTTCAGGGTATGCGTATCCAGCATAAACTGGGTTAAAGCACGTTGCAAACGCGCCAATGGCCCTTTTAAAACGCTAAAGCGAGAACCGGTCAGCTTGGTCGCGGTTTCAAATTCTAGACCACCCATCCATTCGCCTAAGTCGGTATGATCTTTAATTTCAAAATCAAATTCGCGCGGTGTGCCCCAGGTCAGGATTTCCACGTTATCGGCTTCATCTTTACCTTCCGGCACAGATTCATGTGGCAGGTTAGGAATAGTCAGTGATTTGGTTTCAATTTCCGCCTGT
The DNA here is from genome assembly GCF_051949055.1 of Acinetobacter sp. Brlt_5. Lineage (NCBI taxonomy): Bacteria > Pseudomonadati > Pseudomonadota > Gammaproteobacteria > Moraxellales > Moraxellaceae > Acinetobacter > Acinetobacter sp. Brlt_5. The sequence continues at coordinate 47,494 of NZ_JAYJLP010000010.1, read as the reverse complement.
AATTCATTTAAAGCCACTTCGGCTGCTTTAATTTCATCACCAATGGCTGACATACGTGCCATAATTTCTGAAGCATCACCACCGGCTTTTTTAATCTGACCGACCTGTTTAGCACCGGCATTACGCTCGGCCTGTAGAGCTTCCGTTTTGGACTGGATTTCTTTACGGCGAGCTTCCAATGATGCCCATTCTTCTACATTGAGTTGCACACCACGTTTTGCCAAGGCTAAATTTACAGCCTCAATATTATTTCTGAGTAATTTCGGGTCGATCATAGCCAATCTTTTGTAAAGAAAAAAACTGGCTATAGTGTAAGCGCTTCGGGTTAAAAAATACAGTAATCCGCTTCACGGCTGGGGCTTATTACAGCAATCTGGCGCAGTTTTTTCACAATTTACTGGGCCGGATACTTCGGCAAACTTGGCAGATATTCAGCTTTAATCAGTTTGTCCACCGCATAATACGGCAGCTCCAGTTCCGGCATGCCTTCTGCATAGGAAGCCAGCTCATACAATGGATAGACAAACACCAGACCATTGGCACCATAATAGAAATTGTCACTCAGTCGCAGTTTGTCACGCTGGATGTCGTGCTCATTCAGCCAGTTGTAATTATGGTTAAACAGTTCTTGTACTAGTTTGGCTTCATTATTCGGCAGTAGAATATCCTGCAAGGCCAGACGTTTCTTGCTGTTTAAATCAAAGGTCACAAATTCCTGATGATGCATACCATGCGCCGCCCCGGCCGGATAACTATAGCTTTGCATGCTAAAGGTAGCCAGACGGCCATGCTGGCCAATATAACGTACATAGGTAGAACTCAGGCTAAGACGGTTAGGCTCCTCTGTGCTATTGGCCTCTGATGCTGACGATGCTGACGATGCTGACGATGCTGACGATGCTGACGATGCTGACGATGCTGACGATGCTGACGATGCTGACGATGCTGACGATGCTGACGATGCTGACGATGCTGACGATGCTGACGCAGTAGAAGCGGCATCTTCACTAAATGCAATCGGGTCAGCCTTTTTAATCCGCTGCATAAAATACGCATTGATCCACGGCACATTGGTATTGACCGTCTGAATATCGTATTCGGTACAGCCCTCTTCATCACAGCGCTGCTGCTGTTTCAATTCCACCGGCACCACTTTGGCCTGAATCACGGGAATGGCAGCTGCCTGAGTCTGACTTTGCTCGGCCTCCACCTGAGGTGCGGCATCCTGCTTCGGCTGACAGGCGCTTAACATTAATGCCGTGGTCAGTGCGATGGTCGTGGTGAGCAGATTTGATTTCAGATGTTGCATTGCATTTCCCCTATGTTCATGCTGCAATTTTCAGCAGTTTTCACCCCGCTAAGGCGTTGTATACGCTCAATTTAGCTATTTACCACTATATAAAACTCCTGCTGTTCGATCCTAGAGCAGTTCTGTAACCTGCAATAGAAAATGAAAAATCAACCAAAAACCATCCGCAGCGGTACATACCAAAATTTATAATATTCCATTAAAATTCATAATGATAATTTTAAAATAAAATCAAATCCTGACTGCACCCTAATCGTGCATCTGCGGCCCATTCAACGGGAAAAATAAATTATCCCAAGATTTATCCACAGAAATTGTGGATTCTTTCACAGAGCAAAAGCAGACAGATCAGCCGTGATTCTGGTTAACCCTTATTTTTGGTTAATTTTTAACCATTTTCAGGGAGGGCAATTTTTATTGCCATTTCATGCATGTCCGCATGGCTCAACTCGCTCAATTGACTTTCCGTTCAATCCTACCATTGGACGATTATTCACCTAAAAATAAAGGAGCCATTAAAATGGCTCCTCTATGTTTTTGCTTTCACAGATAAAATCTTTTTTAAGAAATGATCATCATCCCTTATTGATCAATAATATCTGTGCCTTTTGGCGAGGTGAAATTAAAGGTCGAGTTGGCAATGTTCGGGTTCACCTTCACATTGTTAAAACGTACATAGGTGGTTTGACCTAAAGAATCTTCCAGAATCATCAGGCTTGGTGCTTTGTTGGCACCGAAACTGATGGTCAGACTCTGGAAAGCACCGTCATCACTTTTTGGATACAGGGTGTAATAGGTTTTGCCTTTGTTTGGCTGGGTCACCCGGTATGACTGCATAATCTGGTTGGTATTGCCCGATAATAACAGTGCTGGCGTATTGGCAACCTGCTCATCCAGGTTTTGACGCACGGCCTGCTGCAAGTCCGGGTCATAAATCCAGACGGTTTTCCCTGAGGTCACAATGGTCTGTTTGGCCGGACTGGTGGTTTCCCAATAGAATTTACCCGGGCGCGCCACTTTCATTACGCCTTTAAATTCCTGATTCATATGCTGGGCAGTCAGGCCCTTGTTTTTAGGCGCTTTGCCGCTGGTTTTGGTGATCTGCTCAAAGTTAGCGGTCATACTTTTAATATGACTCAATTGTTTGACCAGATTGGCAGTGGCTTGCTGCTCCGATGCTGCCACAGGCGCAGCATACACAGTCGTACTCATCACTGGTGCCAGCGTTGCAGCACCCAATGCCATAGCACACATGGTTTGACGAAGCATTTTCATAGATTCACCTTTTATTGTTGCATATCGCAATGTATTCATGGACTCATCTTAAACCAAATAAAGTGCCTAAATTTAGAGAAAATAAGAAGTTTTGTATGTTTATTAATATCAAATGTTCTTTTTTATCCATCATCATGAAGATCAGGGTTGCTCTCTTTCCCGATGCGACATGCATAAAAAAACCCACAGAAAACTGTGGGTTTTTGTTCTATTGAATCTTATTCAACAGATACGTAGCGACGGCCAAATTGACCTTTCACTTCGAATTTTACTACGCCGTCAGCAGTAGCAAATAAAGTATGGTCACGGCCCATACCTACATTTGCACCAGCGTGGAATTCTGTACCACGTTGACGAACGATGATGTTACCTGCAGTTACAGTTTGACCACCGTAAACTTTAACACCTAACATCTTAGGATTCGAATCACGACCGTTCTTAGTAGAACCACCGGCTTTTTTAGATGCCATGTCTCATTACTCCTAGTGATTAGCCTGAAATACCAGTAATTTTCAACTCGGTGAACCATTGACGGTGACCTTGTTGCTTACGGTAGTGCTTACGACGACGCATTTTGATGATGCGGATTTTGTCGTGACGGCCATGGCCAACCACTTCTGCAGTTACTTTAGCGCCAGCTACAACTGGAGCACCGATTTGAATGCTATCACCGTTTACAAGCATTAATACGTCATCAAACGTAATAGTTGCGCCAGTTTCAGCTTTCAATAATTCAACTTTAAGGGTTTCACCCTCAACTACACGGTGCTGTTTACCACCGCTTTGGATTACTGCGTACATAATGTACTCCAAACATGCCCGTGTCGTCGTGCCGGTAAAGGGATATACCGATCTTAAAACGAACGCCACTGGGGTTATACAAGGGCAGAGATTTTAAGGGATAACGCTTCAAACAACAAGAGATTTAGCCAAAATATTGCATCAGCCGGCTGTTTATTTTATAAACATGCAACGAAAAGCAACAAAAATGTTCAAAACCCTACATTTTTCATTGATCTAATCAAATTGCTTGTTAGAATCGAAAACGCCAGCATGCTGATGCTATCACCGCTGCCTGTCACCGGGAGGCCATTAGCGCCAGCACGAACAGGAAAGCAGACCATTGCCTCGTACTTCATAACGACAACCACAATGGCCGCACCGCAGATTGCAGATTTCCTGTCCAGACGTTTTTCATTGTTACACTATCGTTGTTACTTGACACAATTGAGGTTCTCCTTCACATGACCATCGACTTTAAGCAAGATATTCTCGCGCCTGTTGCTTCCGATTTTGCCGCGATGGATCAGTTTATTAATGAAGGCATTACCTCAAAAGTCGCACTGGTTATGGCGGTCAGCAAGCATGTGGTAGAAGCCGGTGGCAAACGTATGCGTCCGATTATGTGTTTACTGGCAGCCAAAGCCTGCGGTGCAGAAGATCTGGAACAGGCGCGCAGACTGGCGGCGATTATTGAAATGCTGCATACCGCAACCCTGGTGCATGATGATGTGGTCGATGAATCCGGCTTGCGTCGTGGTCGTCCAACCGCCAATGCCACCTGGAATAACCAGACCGCCGTATTGGTCGGTGACTTCCTGATTTCGCGCGCCTTTGACCTGCTGGTCGATTTAAACAACATGACCTTGCTGAAAGATTTCTCGACCGGTACCTGTGAAATTGCCGAAGGTGAAGTACTACAGTTGCAATCACAGCATCAACCGGACACCACCGAACAGACGTATTTAGATATTATTCACGGCAAAACCTCGCGCCTGTTTGAACTGGCCACCGAAGGTGCCGCCATTTTAACCAACAAGCCGGAATACCGTGAACCTTTACGTGTCTTTGCCGGCCATTTTGGCAATGCCTTCCAGATCATTGACGATATTCTGGATTACACCTCAGATGCCGAAACCCTGGGTAAAAATATCGGCGATGACCTGATGGAAGGTAAACCGACCTTGCCTTTAATTGCCGCCCTGAAAAATACCACAGGTGCGCAACATGAAATTATCCGCCGCAGTATTGCTACGGGCGGAACCTCCGACCTGGCGCAGGTTATCGAGATTGTACAGACGTCAGGTGCATTGGATTATTGCCAGCAACGTGCCACGGAAGAAACCGAAGCCGCAATTGCGGCCTTAAATGCCTTGCCAGATACAATCTATCGTCAGGCCTTGGTCAATCTGGCCAAGCTGGCCCTGCACCGAATTCAATAAATAGCTTCATCCTTGCCTATGCATATAAAATTTTATGACCTATTCCTGAACATGCAGGATCAGCTGGAAACCACGCCCGCTGATCTTGACGAGCAACTGCTCATTGAGCTGGTCAACCGTATTCGACCAGCCAACACCGAAAATAGCGAAGAAATACAAGAAAAGTTTCAGGCCTTTTTACATGCCCTGCTGATTACGCCCAATGCCGCCAATACCTTACAAAGTTTTGTGCTCTGCTTAATCAGCCAGTACAAACAGACCAGCCTGTATGCCGATACCGGCATCCTGTCTTTAGATGGTTTCTGGAGCCAGCTGTTTCAGCGCCTAGGGGCGCATTTTTTACCGCTGATTAATGATCAGAGCCAGCTGCAGGACTTGCTGCGCCGCATTTTCCATCAGCGCAGTGATAAATACTGGCTGGATGATATTGAAGATCAGCAGTGGCAGCAGCTGTTTCGCCTGCTGAATCAGGGCCATCGTAATCAGGATGATAAAAAACTGATTCGTCAGGAAATCATTAAAGCCATTACCGTTCTGTCCTATCGGGTCAGCGGAATTGGTTTATATCCGGAATTTATTAATGCCCATCCGGAACTGACCGAATACGAATCACCATTTTTAGTGCAGAACCGTGAAATCAACGATTTCATTGTGCAGTATAAAAACCTGCATCAAAGTGCCGACAAATTTGAAGCGGTAATTCCACCGGATGCCTCACAGGCGCTGGTGATGATTGACCAGTGCCGTAACGTCAGCCATAAAATTCGCCGGGCCACCAAACGGATTGGGGTCAGTGTCAGCCTGACCTATTTGCTGTCCTTACTGGAACAGTGTCTGGACCGGATTGAACTGCTGCTGAACCTGATTGTTGAAGAAGATGATGTGCGTTATAGCGCCATGGGCGAGCTACTGGTCGATATTACCACCGCGCTGTATAGCGAACGCAGTGTCCGCTCCCTGCTGGCTACCAACAGTGAATTGATGGCCTTGCAGGTGACTGAAAATGCCAGTAAAACCGGTGAACATTATGTAAGTACCGACAAGGCCGGCTTTCTGGAAATGTATAAATCGGCTGCCGGGGCCGGGGTGATTATTGCCACCATGGCCACCCTTAAGGTGCTGGCGGCACGTTTAACCTTGGCGCCGCTGATGCAGGCCTTTATTAACAGCATGAACTACTCGCTGGGCTTTATGCTGATTCATGTGCTGCACTTTACTGTGGCCACCAAACAGCCGGCGATGACCGCTGCCGCACTGGCTTCGACCGTACAGCATCGCAAAGGCTCGAAAATGGCGCAAATTGCCGAGCTGGCCGCGCTGATTATCAATATTATCCGGACCCAGTTTATTGCCATTCTGGGCAATATCTCGATTGCCATTCCGGTGGCCGCCCTAATTGCCTTTATGTGGGATGCGGCGTTGCATGAGCCTTTAATGAACCATGCCAAAGCCAGCAAAATGCTGCATGACCTGAATCCGTTTACCTCTCTGGCAATTCCACACGCAGCCATTGCCGGTGTGTGTCTGTTTTTATCGGGCCTGATTGCTGGTTACTTCGATAATATGGCGGTGTATCGCAAAGTCGGACCACGGCTACAGGCGCATGCCAAACTGAAAAAATGGATGAGTCAGGAACGGCTGGACCGTTTTGCCGCCTATATTGAACGGAACTTGGGCGCACTGGCCGGTAATTTCCTGTTCGGGGTTATGCTCGGCAGTATGGGCACAATTGGTTATATTCTGGGTCTGCCTTTAGATATCCGGCATATTGCCTTTGCCTCGGCCAACTTTATTCAGGGTTTGATGAACGTCAACGGTAGTCCGGAAATTGGCCTGATTATTGTGTCTTTCCTGGGTGTACTGTTAATTGGCCTGACCAACTTATTTGTCAGCTTTACCCTCACCATTATTGTGGCCCTGCGCGCACGTCGGGTACGTTTTGAACAGTGGAAGCCATTGGCCAAACTGGTCATGACCCATTTCCTGACCCGGCCCAGTGACTTTTTCTGGCCACCGAAGCAACCTGTTGAAGTTGAAGAACAATCTGGCCCGGCCAAGGGTCATCATTAAGGAATTTGTTAATTTATTTTGTCATGTGTTAAAAAGAATTGAAAAAGAAATTAGCATAATTTATACAGGCTTGAAATGAAGTGTACTGGCGAGTACACTTTAATCCATTACCGGACTGCGCTCGGATCAGCTAAACTAACCAGGATTTCGGCATGCCTAATTTTTTGCTTTATCTCGGTGGTTTGTTGTGTTTTTTCAGCGTGTTAATGCTTTATGTTCCAGCGCTCACTGCCCTTGATTCGGCAATTGTAGACTGGTTCAGCCAGCACCGTAACGAGATGTTGAATTCACTAATGACGGGATTATCTGTCGTTGGTGGCATGCCATTTGTATTATTTTTATCCAGTCTTTGGTGTCTGTATCTGGCCAGGCAGAAGGAATATGCAAATATCGTGCTGGTCAGCATTGGACTGATGGGGAGTTTTGCCACTGCCTGGATACTCAAGTATCTGATTGCAAGAGAGCGCCCGCCAGAAATGTATCATCTGGTCAATAGCTATGGTGCCTCATTTCCCAGCGCACATAGTTTTTATGCCGCAACGCTGGGCTGTCTTGCAATTTATGTGTCAATGCAACATCCCGCACATAAAGCCATTGTAATATGTGCTGTTATGTGGATGTTGCTGATGGGAATTTCAAGAGTGTATCTTGGCGTACATTTTCCCTCAGATGTCCTGTCAGGCTGGAGCATAAGTTTTATCTGGATCACGCTGCTCTATCTGATCTTGATCAAGTACAGCCAGCGCAAACCAATGAATAATTTTTAGATAGATAAAAATCTAATTGAGGTGGAAGAATGATGTCTGCAAAGCTTTGGGCCCCTGCCCTCACTGCTTGCGCATTGGCCACAAGCATCGCGCTTGTGGGTTGTAGCAAAGATCCAAATGATGCGCAGCAAGCTGCAGCCCAGCAGCAAATGCCTCCAACAGAAGTTGGGGTCATTGTTGTACAGCCACAAAGTGTCGAGCAGTCTGTTGAACTTTCCGGCCGTACCACTGCCTTTGAAATTTCTGAAGTTCGCCCGCAAACCAGCGGTGTGGTGCAGAAACGTCTGTTTACCGAAGGCAGCTATGTACGTGAAGGTCAGGCCTTATATGAAATTGATTCACGGACCAACCGTGCATCGGTAGATAGCGCCCGTGCAGCATTGGCACGTCAGCAGGCCAATCTGAACGTCTTACGTGTCAAAGAAGGCCGTTATCGTCAATTGGTGGGCAGCAATGCCATTTCCAAACAGGAATATGATGACATTGTGGCGCAGGTGAAACTGGCAGAAGCAGATGTCGCGGCCACCCGTGCCGAACTGCGCAATGCAGAAATTAACCTGGGTTACTCAACCGTACGTGCGCCAATTTCAGGTCAGACCAACCGTTCTACCGTGACTGCAGGTGCGTTAGTGACTGCCAGCCAGCAGGAACCGCTGGTGACGATTCAGCGTCTGGACCCGATTTATGTGGATATCAACCAGTCAAGTGCTGAACTGCTACGTTTACGCCAGCAACTCAGCAAAGGTGATTTAAACAGCAGCAACAACACCACAGTCAAACTGAAACTGGAAGACGGCAGCTATTATCCGGTTGAAGGCCGTCTGGCGTTCTCCGATGCCAGCGTCAATCCGGATACGGGTACCGTGACTTTACGTGCGGTATTCCCGAATCCAAACCATCTGTTATTGCCTGGCATGTTTGCCACTGCACAAATTGTGCAAGGGGTAATTCCAAATGCCGTGCTGATTCCGCAAGCTGCCATTACCCGTACCCCAACCGGTCAGGCCATGGCGATGCTGGTCAATGCCAAAGGTGTGGTTGAACCACGTCCAGTGACCACAGCCGGTATTCAGGGTAAAGACTGGATTGTGACTGAAGGTCTGCAAACTGGCGATAAAGTTATTGTAGAAGGTATTGCCAAAGTCAAGCCGGAACAGAAAGTGGTAGCCAAACCATATCAACCGCAAGCTGCCGCGCCACAAGGTGCCCAGCAACCTGCTGCATCAGATAAGGCAAAACAACCAGCAGATCAGGCGGATGCTCAGGCTGAACAAAAAGCTACTTCAAATACATAAGGGGTAGACTTCAATGGCTCAATTTTTTATTCATCGCCCGATTTTTGCATGGGTGATTGCACTGGTGATCATGTTGGCGGGTATTCTGACCCTGTCCAATATGCCCATTGCCCAGTATCCGACCATTGCGCCGCCAACGGTCACCATTTCTGCGACTTATCCGGGTGCTTCGGCTGAAACAGTTGAAAACACAGTGACCCAGATTATTGAACAGCAGATGAATGGTCTCGATGGCTTGCGTTATATTTCATCGAACAGTGCCGGTAACGGTTCTGCGTCTATTGCGCTGAACTTTGAACAAGGCGTCGATCCTGACATCGCCCAGGTTCAGGTACAGAACAAATTACAGTCTGCCACCGCCCTGCTGCCGGAAGATGTCCAGCGTCAAGGGGTGAGGGTCACCAAATCAGGCGCCAGCTTCCTGCAAGTTCTGGCCTTCTATTCGCCTGATGGCAGCATGTCAGCAAATGACATCAAAGACTATGTTAACTCCAATATTTCTGAACCCTTAAGCCGTGTGGCGGGGGTCGGTGAAGTTCAGGTGTTTGGTGGTTCCTATGCAATGCGCATCTGGCTGGACCCAGCCAAAATGGCCAGCCTGCAAGTCACCCCAAGTGATATTGCCACAGCCATTCGTACCCAGAATGCCCAGGTCGCTGTCGGTCAGTTAGGTGGTGCACCCGCCATAGAAGGTCAGGTGCTCAACGCAACCGTAACGGCACAAAGCCTGCTGCAAACCCCAGAACAGTTCAGCAATATCTTCCTGAAAAATACTGCTTCAGGTGCACAGGTGCGTCTGGGTGATGTAGCTCGTGTAGAACTCGGTGCAGACAACTATCAGTTTGATTCCAAATTCAACGGCAAACCTGCCGGTGGTGTTGCGATTAAACTGGCAACTGGTGCCAACGCGCTGGATACCGCCCAAGCCGTTGAAGAGCGCTTAAAGCTGTTACGTCCAAACTACCCGCAAGGGATGGTCGATCAGCTGGCCTTTGACACCACACCATTTATTGAATTGTCGATTAAGAGTGTTGTTAAAACCTTAATTGAAGCGATTATTCTGGTATTCCTGGTGATGTTCCTGTTCCTGCAGAACTGGCGCGCCACTATTATTCCAACCATGGCCGTACCGGTGGTGGTCTTGGGGACCTTTGCCGTCATCAACATGTTCGGCTTCTCGATTAACACCCTGACCATGTTTGCGATGGTTCTGGCGATTGGTTTGCTGGTCGATGACGCGATTGTCGTGGTGGAAAACGTGGAACGTGTCATGGTCGAAGAACATCTCGACCCTGTGGCAGCCACTGAAAAGTCAATGAAACAGATTTCTGGCGCGTTAATCGGGATTACCTCGGTGCTGTCTGCGGTATTCGTACCAATGGCATTCTTCGGTGGTACGACCGGGGTGATTTATCGTCAGTTCTCGGTGACCCTGGTCACGGCAATGGTACTGTCGCTGATTGTAGCCTTAACCTTTACCCCTGCCCTGTGTGCGACCATGCTGAAACAGCATGATCCGAACAAGCCAGAAAGCAACGGTCTGTTTGCGCGTTTCTTCCGCTGGTTTAACCGCAGCTTTGACAAGCTGTCGGTGAAATATCAGGGCGGTGTGAACCGTATGACCCACAGCAAGATTTTCTCCGGAATTATTTACGGTGCAGTGCTGGTTGTGATTGTGCTGTTATTCCAGAAACTGCCATCTTCATTCCTACCGGATGAAGACCAAGGTGTGGTGATGACACTGGTGCAATTGCCACCAAATGCCAGTCTGGAACGGACTGACAAAGTCGTCAGCACCATGACCAACTACTTCCTGGAAAATGAGAAAGAGCATGTCGAGTCTGTGTTTAGTGTGGCCGGCTTCTCCTTCACCGGGGTTGGACAAAACGCAGGTCTGGCCTTCATTAAGCTGAAAGACTGGTCAGAACGTACTTCGCCAGAATCTCAGGTCGGTGCGATTATCCAGCGTGGTATGGCACTGAACATGATTGTTAAAGATGCTTCTTACATCATGCCACTGCAATTGCCTGCCATGCCTGAACTGGGCGTGAGTGCCGGCTTTAACCTGCAGCTGAAAGATGCCAGCGGTCAGGGTCATGAAAAACTGACCATGGCACGTAACATCATTTTAGGTGAAGCAGCCAAAGATCCACGTCTGGCCGGGGTTCGTCCAAATGGTCAGGAAGATACACCACAGTACCGCGTGATTGTGGACCATGCGCAGGCCGGTGCCTTGGGCGTGAGTATTGCTGAAATTAACAGCACCATGGGCATGGCCTGGGGTGGTTCGTACATCAATGACTTTATCGACCGCGGTCGTGTCAAGAAAGTCTATGTTCAGGGTGAAGCAGGCTCACGTATGATGCCGGAAGACCTCGATCAATGGTATGTACGTAATAACCGCGGCGAAATGGTACCATTCTCGGCCTTTGCAACCGGTGAATGGACTTATGGTTCACCACGTTTAGAGCGTTATAACGGCGTATCCTCCATGAACATTCAGGGTACACCAGCGCCTGGCGTCAGCTCGGGTGATGCGATGGTGGCCATGGAAGAAATTATTGCCAAGCTGCCAGACATGGGCTTGCAAGGTTTCGACTATGAATGGACCGGTCTGTCACTGGAAGAACGTGAATCGGGTGATCAGGCACCATTCCTGTATGCCCTGTCATTGTTAATTGTCTTCCTGTGTCTGGCAGCGCTGTATGAAAGCTGGTCAATTCCGTTCTCGGTATTACTGGTCGTACCATTAGGTATTGTCGGTGCCCTGTTCCTGACCTTCAGCGGGATGGTGCTGTTCCAGAACCCGAACCTGTCCAATAACATCTACTTCCAGGTGGCGATTATTGCGGTGATTGGTCTGTCTGCGAAAAACGCGATCCTGATTGTCGAATTCGCCAAAGAGTTGCAGGAAAAAGGTGAAGACCTGTTTGAAGCCACTTTACATGCGGCAAAAATGCGTTTACGTCCAATTATCATGACCACTTTAGCCTTCGGTTTTGGTGTACTTCCGCTGGCCCTGTCTTCAGGTGCCGGTGCAGGTAGCCAGCACTCGGTCGGTTATGGTGTTCTGGGCGGCGTAATCAGTTCGACCTTGTTGGGTATCTTCTTTATCCCGGTATTCTACGTGTGGATTCGAAGTATCTTTAAATACAAACCAAAACAACAAAATCATCAGGAGCATGTATCGTGATGCAAAACTTATGGTCTCTTACAGGCCGTGGTATTGCGGTTTCTGCCCTTGCGCTTGCTTTGACAGCCTGTCAGAGTATGCGCGGGCCAGAGCCGGTTGCTCAGGCGAATATTCCGAGCAGCTATAGCAATGCTTCCGGAAGCTCTGTTGCAGAACAGGGTTATAAAGATTTCTTTGCCGATCAGCGCCTGCTACAGGTGCTGGATCTGGCCTTAACCAATAACCGTGATTTACGTACTGCGGCGCTGAACATCCAGCGTGCCCAGCAACAGTACCAGATTACTGAAAATAACCAGTTACCGACCATTGGCGCCAGTGGCAGCGTGTTACGTCAGGACACCATGAGCAATCAGGGTCGTGGCCCAAGCACCTCCTATAACGTAGGTTTAGGGGTCACCGCCTATGAGCTGGATTTCTGGGGTCGGGTCCGCAGCCTGCGTGACAATGCACTGGATAATTTCCTGGCCACCCAAAGTGCCCGTGATGCCACGCAAATTGCCCTGATTGGTCAGGTGTCTCAGGCCTGGCTCAGCTATTCCTTTGCCAATGCCAACCTGAAACTGGCCGAGCAAACTTTAAAGGCCCAGCTTGAATCGTATAACCTGAACAAAAAACGTTTTGACGTTGGCATCGACAGTGAACTTCCGGTACGTCAGGCGCAAATTTCAGTCGAAACCGCACGTAATGATGTGGCCAACTATAAGACTCAGGTGGCGCAGGCACAGAACCTGCTGAATCTGCTGGTGGGTCAACCGGTTCCGGCCAATCTGCTGCCGGCACAGCGTATTACCCGCATTACCTCCAATACTGCAATTGGTGCCGGCTTACCAAGTGATCTGCTGGTAAACCGTCCCGATGTTCGTGCAGCGGAATACCGTCTGTCTGCCGCAGGTGCCAATATTGCCGCAGCGCGTGCCCGTCTGTTCCCGACCATCAGCCTGACCGGTTCAGCCGGTTATGCCTCGGCCGATTTAAGTGACCTGTTCAAATCAGGCAACTTTGTCTGGTCAATTGGTCCAAGTCTGGATATTCCAATCTTTGACTGGGGCACACGTCAGGCCAATATCCGCATTTCAGAAACCGATCAGCAGATTGCGCTATCAGATTATGAAAAGTCGATTCAGACCGCTTTCCGTGAAGTGAATGATGCCTTGGCAGTGCGTGAAAATATTGGTGACCGGATTGCCGCACAGCGCCGTCTGGTGGAAGCCACCAATACCACCTATCGTCTGTCGGAAGCCCGTTTCCGTGCCGGCATTGACAGCTATCTAACCGTACTGGATGCACAGCGTGCCTCTTATGCGGCCGAGCAAGGGCTATTATTGCTGGAACAGGCCAATTTGAACAATCAGGTGGAACTGTATAAAACCTTAGGTGGCGGCCTGAAAGCTAACACTTCAGATCAAGTGACCCAGCAGCCGTCTGTGGCAGAACAACGCCGCGCTGCTCAGCAATAAGATTGTCTGAGTTGTAGCCTCAAGCAGCAGGGTGATTTCATTCTTATCGCTTGATAATCAAGCCAGTGAGCCCCGCGCTGACTGGCTTTTTCTTTGCCTGATGATGTGCCTGGATCATCCATTAAATAAAAGTAGCTCGATAGAGTGATGAGCAAAGCAAAGAAATCCTGTTTTGCTTGTAGTGACTCGCCAAAGGACTGGATACACATCTGCCCGTATAAAACTGTAAAAGAGATGTTTTGATTGCATTTTGCCCGCAGTTTTTCTATCTTCATCAGCAATCTATTGTTATTGGTCATCACATGTTACTGAGTAATTTGGAATCTGTACCCGGACACACCATTCGCCAGCAAATTGATGTGGTATATGGCAGCACGGTACGCAGCAAGCATGTCGGCCGTGACCTGCTGGCCGGATTGAAAAATATTGTCGGTGGTGAGCTGACAGCCTATACCGAACTGCTGGAAGAATCGCGTCAGGAAGCCATGAACAGGATGATCGACAAAGCGCGCAGCATGGGGGCCAATGCGATTGTCGGAATCCGTTTTTCCACCTCCAACATTGCCCAAGGTGCATCTGAACTTTTTGTTTATGGCACGGCGGTGATTGTCGATCCAATCATGCCAAAACTGCCTGATCCCTTCCCTGCACAGGACTAAGTCATGGATGGATTGCTTCTGCAGCTGCTGATTTTTGCGGTACTGTTTGCCGTTGGCTTTGGTTTTGGCCGTTATAACGAACGCAAGCATTTTCAATATCTGGCCGAACAGGAACAGCAACTGACCTATATCCAGCTCGACAGTAGCCGCTTTAAAAGCACTGACCTACCCGGCCAACTGGTCAGCAGCAATGTAGTGATTTCACATGATTACTTTAAATATGCGATTGCCAATGTACAGAATTTACTCGGTGGCCGCCTGACCAGTTATGAAAGTGTGGTGGAACGTGCGCGCCGCGAAGCAATTGTACGCTTAAAGCTGGAAGCCGAGAAAATGGGCGCCACCCAGATTTTAGGCCTGCGTTTAAGCACCACCGAACTGGGGATGCAAGGTGGGATGGTGGAAGTGTTTGCGTATGGGACGGCCATCAAGAAATAAGCTGATGGCCTGATCTGTCTTCATCTCGTCAAATGCTCTGGAACGTATTACTTCACCTTCATTTTACGGATCATTTTATACAGCGTACTTGGCGATAAACGCGACACCCAAACCCCCAGTTTTTCCTTGGCGCCACCAACCACAATATATTCCTCTCCCGCCAGCAAGGCACTGACCGTGGTCTGAGCAAACAGGTCCGGCTCCAGACCATTTTCAATTGCTTCATCCTGATGGCCCTGCGGTTTGCCTTCGCCATTTAAGGCATTAAAGGACACATTGGTTTTGACAAAGCCGGGGAAAATTACCGAAACTTTGACACCCTCTTGCGCCACTTCCGCACGCAAACTGTTGGCCCACATATGAATTGCGGCTTTGGCCGCCGAATAAGAGGCACGGTACTGGGTGCCGAGCAAACCGGCGACACTAGAGACAAAGGCAATCCGTCCCGATTTCTGGGCAATAAAGGTCGGTAACACGGTTTTGGTCAGGAACACCTGCGAGAAATAATCGACTTCCATAATGGCACGTTCTGTCTGCATGGTGGTGTCCTGAATCAGCGCGCGCTGGCTGAGACCGGCATTGTTAATCAGCCAGTCTATCCGGCCTTTGGCCGCTAACACCTGCGCATAAGCATGCCGTACCTGTGATTCATCGGTAATATCGGCACAAACTGACACATGGCGTTCCGGGTTCAGTAAAGTCACGCGCACCTTTTCCAGTTCTTCATAACGGCGTGCGGTCAGAATGACGTCGGCACCTTGCAAGGCACATTCTTTGGCCAAGGCTTTGCCCAATCCGGAAGATGCCCCGGTAATCCACACCACTTTTCCTGTTAAATCCTGCTTGGCCATGAATCTGTCCCTCTATACGTTCATTTGTTGTGATGAATATCAGTGTAACCGCGCTCTGGCTGCGGGTCATTGCCCACAAAGCCCAGAAAATGATTGAAATACTGTTCCGTTACACGGGTATCAAACTGGGTGCCGAGTTTTTCCAGCCGCTTATAGCCAAGCTGGGTAGTCAACTGAATCACCCCGGTCAGGGTTTTATCGACCATAAAATTAAACTTCAGCATTTTCTTTGGCTCGCGGACCAGACTGGTCACGCCCTGATCGACAATCTGGGTAAAAGCCCGAAAGGCCGGCTGAATATAAGCACTATTGCCCTGCCGGATTTGTTCGACACAACCCAAGGTTTCTTTAATCAGCACATTATCGACCGGATAGGCCACATAGGCCTGCCCCTCTTTTTCATAGGTTTTCTGTTGCAGATAATTCACCATCGGCACCAGACGGTCATTGCCAAAAAATGACACCGACCATGGCATATATTTTTGCACGGTATCCATCACCTGCTGCACAATCTTTTCCGATTCACGGTCGGGCGAGCTGCTGGTCCGGGCAATTTCACCAAACACCTGATCGACAATTTCACAGGAAATATGTGACAGCACCTCGCCTAAAGGCTTGGCCAGACTGTGCGGATTACCCTGGTTAAACTGTTGATGTAACTGCTGAAAACGCTGATAGGTAGCTGGGCTTAATTTTAGTGCGATTGAATAGGTCATTGTTGTTCTCGCTTTTTTTCGTCGTTGTTCTGCGAACTTTGCGCATTGTTATTTGCCTACATCATACGACGAGTAAGTGCAGATGCCAATTGCTTAAACAAGCCAATGATTCAGGCTGCCTAAGTCGCCATTTTTTTTGCTACAATAGATGCAATTTTTTATCTACTTTTGATCTGTTCGAACTATGACTGATTCAGCGCAAAATATTGCTACAACTTACGATCCGACCGAGATCGAGAAAAAATGGTACCAAACGTGGGAAGAGCGCGGTTACTTCAAACCGTCTGAAAAAGGCGAGTCTTTCTGTATCATGATTCCGCCACCAAACGTCACCGGTAGCTTGCACATGGGTCATGGTTTTAACAATGCCATCATGGATGCCTTAACCCGTTATAACCGTATGTCAGGTAAAAATACCTTATGGCAACCGGGGACTGACCACGCCGGTATTGCAACACAAATGGTGGTAGAGCGTCAGCTCGGTGCACAAGGCATTAGCCGTCATGATTTAGGCCGTGAAAAGTTCATTGAAAAAGTATGGGAATGGAAAGAACAATCTGGCGGTAACATTACCCGTCAAATCCGTCGTTTAGGTTCTTCTGTGGACTGGTCACGTGAACGCTTCACCATGGATGAAGGTTTATCCAACGCAGTGAAAGAAGTGTTTGTGAAACTGCACGAAGAAGGTTTGATTTACCGCGGTAAACGCCTGGTCAACTGGGATCCTAAATTACAAACTGCCCTTTCTGACCTAGAAGTTGAGTCTGATAAAGAAGAACAAGGTTCACTTTGGCACTTCAAATATTTCTTTGAAGATAAGTCACTTCGCACTCACGATGGTAAAGATCACATTGTAGTGGCAACCACGCGTCCTGAAACATTGCTCGGTGATACGGCGGTTGCGGTTGCCCTTGATGATGAACGTTATGCGCACTTGGTCGGTCAAAATATCATCCTGCCAATTACTGGTCGTGCGGTTCCAATCGTTAAAGATGAATATGTCGACAAAGAATTCGGTACCGGCTGTGTAAAAATTACCCCTGCGCATGACTTCAATGACTATGAAGTGGGTAAACGCTGCGAATTGCCAATCATCAACATCTTCAACAAAAATGCTGAAGTGTTGGCTGAGTTTGAATACATCGCGAAAGCGGGCGAGCAAATTTCTAAAACCATTCCTGCCCCTGTAGACTACATTGGTTTAGAGCGTTTTGAAGCACGTAAAAAGTTAGTCGAACAAGCAGAAGCTGAAGACTGGTTAGACCAAATTCAACCATACACCTTGAAACCACCTCGCGGTGACCGTTCAGGTGTCATCGTTGAACCGTTATTGACGGATCAATGGTATGTAAAAATTGCACCGCTTGCGAAACCTGCTATTGAAGCGGTTCAAGACGGTCGTATCAAATTCGTGCCTGAGCAGTACAGCAACATGTACATGGCGTGGATGAATAATATTCAAGACTGGTGTATCTCGCGTCAATTGTGGTGGGGTCACCGTATCCCTGCTTGGTACGATGCAGAAGGTAATGTTTACGTGGGTCGTAACGAAGAAGAAGTTCGTGCGAAAAACGGTATTGCCCCTGAAGTTGAATTGAACCAAGACGAAGACGTATTGGATACATGGTTCTCTTCTGGTCTTTGGACATTCTCAACTTTAGGTTGGACAGGTGACGAAGCGAAAGACAAAGAAAACTATTTCTTAAATACTTTCCACCCGACTGATGTATTGGTGACAGGTTTTGACATCATCTTCTTCTGGGTTGCTCGTATGATCATGCTTACGATGCACTTCATGAAAAATGAAGATGGCACGCCACAAGTACCATTCAAAACTGTGTATGTACACGGTTTGGTACGTGATGGCGAAGGTCAGAAGATGTCTAAATCTAAGGGTAACGTGCTTGACCCATTAGATTTGATTGATGGTGTTGATCTTGAAACTTTAGTACAAAAACGTACCACAGGTTTGATGAACCCGAAACAAGCGGCGAAGATTGAAAAATCGACCCGTAAAGAATTCCCTGAAGGGATTCAGTCTTACGGTACAGATGCGGTTCGTTTCACATTCTGTGCGCTTGCCAACACCGGTCGTGACATCAAGTTCGACATGAAGCGTGTTGAAGGTTACCGTAACTTCGCCAACAAAATCTGGAACGCAACCCGTTTCGTAATGATGAACTGCGAAGATCAAGTAATTGGTCAAGACGTTCGTCAAGACCTTTGGGAATTGCCTGAGCAGTGGATTGTCAGCCGTCTACAAAAAGCGGAAGCTGCGGTTCAACAAGCCTTTGCGACCTATCGTTTAGACTTGGCTGCACAAGCGATTTACGAGTTCATTTGGAATGAATACTGTGACTGGTATGTTGAATTAACCAAACCGGTTCTGAACGATGAAAATGTGTCTGAAGAGCGTAAAGCTGAAGTACGTCGTGTATTGCTCGCGGTCATGGAAGCGTCTTTACGTTTGGCTCATCCGTTGATGCCTTACCTGACTGAAGAAATCTGGCAAACCCTTGCGCCGAAACTGAACATTGTTGGCGAAACGATTATGTTGGCGCAATACCCTGTTGCTGACCAAGCGCTTATCAATGACCAAGCCGAAGCAGATATGCAATGGCTTCAAGGTTTGATTGGTGCGGTACGTAACATTCGTGGTGAAATGGGCCTAGGGAATGCTCGCTTATTGCCTGTTCTTCTTCAAAACACCACTGATGCAGAAAAAGCGCAGATTGCTCGTATTGAACCATTGTTTAAAGCTTTGGCGAAAGTTGAAAGCATTACGTTCCTTGCAGATGCTGAACAACCGCCATTGTCTTCATCAAGTGTTGTCGGTCATGTATCTGTATTCGTTCCAATGAAGGGCTTAATTGACCCTAAAGCGGAATTGGGTCGTCTACAAAAAGACTTAGACAAGGTTCAAAAACAGCATGACCAAATTGCAACTAAACTTGCAAATGAAGGTTTTGTGGCAAAAGCACCTGCCGCTGTGGTTGAAGGCGAGAAAGTAAAACTTGCTGAATTTGCTAATCAGTTAGCGAAGATTAAAGCGAATATGGAGCAAATTGCAGCGCTTTGATTTAAGGGTTATGATTTAATCTAAAGAAAGGGAAGCGCAATGTAGCTTCCCTTTTTATTAAAATAAATTAATTACTTTTATTCTAGTTTGATAAAACTATGCTCAGTTAGACATGATTGATCTTCAATCATTCGATAAATTAAATCTTGTAACTTACAAGTTACAAATATACATCATAATAACAATCCTTTTACAGATAACATTAATTTTGTCAATAGTTTAATCAAATCTGAGTTATTAAATGCAAGCAACAATAACAATAGGTGATAAAACAACTCATGGTGGAGTGGTAACCGAAGTTGATAATACTTTTGTAGTTCAAGGTAAACCTGCTCATCTTCAAGGTATGAAACACTACTGCCCTAAATGCAAAACAATGGTTTCAGCTATAGCAGCTAATAGTTTGGTACTCATTAATGGTAAAGCAATGATTGTGGCCGGTGATAAAACTACCTGTGGAGCCACTTTTATTCCTGGACAAAACTTAGCTGGAAAGGCTCAAGGAGCAGGGTCAAGTTCAATTAGTAATAGTTTGGTTAGTTCAGGCTCATCTAACTTAATTAATGATAATCTTTATAGCAATTTAAATAGTCAAAAAGATAAAACTAAAATATTCTATGTTGAAAGAAACCAAACCAATGTATTCATAAGTCACAGAGCTATCATCATGCCATTTGATGAGGGAGTTCAAGGGCTTTCTGGAGCTGTTAGTTATTTTCTTAATTATGTTTTAACTGGTAGAGATCTCTTTATAAGTGTAATGATGGATCCCAATCCAATTATACATAGTGCTAAAATTTACCCCTACGGAAAAGCAACAATTAAAAGACAAGGTGAAAATTTCGGAACAACTAGACTTCAAGTAGGTTCAGGTGTTTGGGATACTGAGAAAGGAAAGATTCCATTAGGTAGTTGTACTATAAAGCTACCAGAGCCTAATATTAGCTTAGTTGAGGTTGAGCTTGAGCTAGGTTATACCGCTCGACCTAATGACAGTGTGGGATTTGTAACCCCTATCCCTCCATACAAAAAATATACGTTCACTCTAACTTCTTTTGCTAGATAAATACCCTATGAAAAAAATTCTTATTCCAGTATTAGTATCTTTTACAACACTAGGCTTAGCAACCGCATGTAACAGCTCAACTAACAATGCAGTAGAGAATTCTAAGAATACAGATATAACAGCGGAATTGAATATTGAAAGCAAAAAAGTAATAGAAGAGTACAACTCGCTTATTTTAGAATTTCAAAATTCAGATGATGAGAAAAAAACCACTCAAAAGCTTAAATCTTTAATTCCTAGACTTGAGCAAATTAATAGTGATAAAGAGCGTAATCGTATTCTGATTAATACATATTTACGCATTGGAGAAATTGATCGAGCTTATGAGTTCATAGAAGAAATTCTAAGCAAAGACAAACGACCAAATTTGAAAAATTTTCAATGCATGCTTATGGAGTCTTTGAACAAATCACCTTCTTTAATACAAGATTGTTATTTAGCAGCGGCGTCTCTTTATAAAAATAAATTAGATAAGTTAGATCCATCAGAAGCTATGTACACTAAGATATTATGGGGATATAACGTAAATATGTTGCACGCAGGTAATAGAGAATATATCAATCAACTTAAAAAAATTGTGAATGACCAAAAAAGTGAGCAAGATAAAATGATGTACGAGAGCCTATTTGAACTAGAGACAAATATTGAACAACGACAACAGCTATTAACTACTATAGCTTCAAGTATATAATTTTATCACTCTTATATAAGCACTTGATAAGTTGTATCACATAAGACGATGAAATTTAAGATTCATAAATCGCTTGGCGCGTAGAAGTTGCCACATTAAATGTTCTGCATCGGTGGCAGTGTGACGCATGGATTTGGCGAAGGCGAATAATCAGCGGGTTAAAGTGCATAAAAAAGCATCGTCAAAATGACGATGCTCTGAATGACAATCAATGCTAAAAATTACTCAAATGACCAACTAAATGCTCTGCTTTTCAGTAAAATTTTTAAGTAATCAAAATCCTTATAATCATTTAAACGCTTTTCATCTCTTAACAGTTTTGCTTGAATATCTGCTAAATCGCGTTGATATTTTTTTATCAAATCAACAGGTTTAAAACGCTGTTTGTAAAAACCAGAGCCGATCCAATCAAATGAATAAATAATATCATCTATTTCAAATTGCAATTTCTCTACTTGCTCTTCCAACAATAAATTATAAGATTTCAAATGCTCATTCGCGATTTTTGTTGCCTGTTCCTGATCACCTTGCGCTGTAAAAACACGCAATTTCAAAAGAGTAAGCAAATCTTTTTCCTCTAATGCAGCATTTGCTTGCTGTAATAATTCGGTTTTTTCAATGCGCTTTTGTTCATCTTGCTCTCGATCAGGGTGAATTAAGGCAGCAATTTTTGAATAAATGCTTTTTAGAGATTGCCCTGCCATTTTTTTCGCTTCTTCAAGCTGTGTTTGCTTCTTTAAAATTTTCTTTTTTTCCTTTTCAGCAAACTTTTGATATTCATCACGCTCATCTTCATTAAGCTGATTTTGAATAAAATTTGCTTCTTCTCGATCTAATTTATCTTTTACTTTTTCCATAAACGCGTCGAGATTATTGAGATCCAAATCAAAGTCAAGCCAAGCTACGGGTACCCCGATTTGGTCTGCTATCATTTCTTTTATGGCTTGTTTTTGCATCATTTCATCAGCATCAGCACTTTCTTCTATCAGCTCATAATGTTGAGCAATGATAAGCGTCAACTCATGTTGTTGTTCAGAAAGATTCGGATTATTAAGCAGCTGACTCGCTAAAATTGAAATTTTTTCATCTAAACGCACTAAATATGTTTTTGCGATTTTATGCGTATTTTTATATTGCCAAAGCGTCTCTAATTGAGCGAACAAAACGTGGTGCCACTGACGATATAAAGGTAATAGCTCATCTCTTGCATCCTCTTGAACTTGTTTTTGCGCTTGTTGCCAGTCCGCCAATACCATTTGTAATTGCTCAATTTTCTCAAGCAATCGATTAAACTTTTTTTGTTGTGCCGATAATTTTTCACTTGTTTGATAAATGCTTAAATCTAAATTGCTCATTCACTGACTTCAACGCTAATCTCAATTTCTGTAATATTTTAGCATAATGAATAGTATACAAACTTTTTGCTTAGTTCAAAAAAACTATATTCTTTACAAAACCCCATGCTCCAACAACATCCCTAGCCCACTCTGTTTCCCCATAAAACTCAGCCGTTGCTTCTCCGCTTTTAACTGATGCTTCATGTTCGAAACATCCGCATCAATCTGTTTATACAACTGCTCAATATTGAGTTGCCCTTTGGACTTTTGCACCGCAATTTTGGCTTTATTTGACCATACAAGCGAGTTAATCAATTCCTGCATCTGCTGTTTTAAGGACTGGCTTTGTGCTTCTAACGCCTGTTGGTAAAACTTGAATTGTTCTGTGCTTAAACCTTTGTTTGAACCGTTTTTACTTTGCTCAACTTCAAGCTGAAGTTTCAGTAAAAAGAATAAATCTTCCTGTTCGTATGCTTCATTGGCACGTTGTAAAAGCTCGGTCTTTTCCTCTTTTTTAGCTTCATCGGACTCACGATCAGGGTGAATGATGGAAGCAATCTTGAGATACACAGTTTTGAGTGATTGATTCACCATCTTTTCAGCTTGCGCTTGTTTTTCTTGCTGACGTTTTAACTTGGCTTGCTCACGTGCTTGTTGGTATTGATCATTATTCCAATCTTCAAATACATCATCGGCTTGGACTGTTTCAGTTTCAGGCTCATCAAAAGTGTCTATATTTTTATTCTTGTTTTTTTTCTTGCTGTATTCATCTGCCTGCTGATAATAGACATGCATTTTTTCCACTTCATCTAACTGCTTTTGACTCAGCAAATGTGAACCTTGTAGTAACCGCGCTAAAGTTTGGATTTTATCTTCCACCAATGCTGTATTTGATTTCGTGAAACTATAACTACTTAGACCATTCCAAAGTGTCTTCATCTGTTCATACAAAGTGCTATATAACTCACGATACGCAGGCATCAGCGCCTTTTGACTATAGGCACGAATGTCATCTTGGGCATGTTGCCATGCAAGCAATAACTGTTTCTGCTGTTCAATCTCATCAATTAAACGGTTCAGCTTCTGATGCTGTGGTAAGACTTCAAGCACCATGTTTGGCGTGGTTTTCAGCGCAAAAGGCATAGGGAAGATAAAGCAAAAGAGAAATTATACCTGATTTATGTGAAAGTATTTTTTGACTCATCTCAGTAAAACTGAAGCAAAGCAAAATCCTGAGCAAATAAGCCTTAACATTACGTGGCTTCAGATCAGGTAATTTTTTGAATTAACCAAGTCACTCAAATCATTGCTGTTCATTACGCAACTATAAACATTCAGCCGCCGCAATTCATGCATAGTATCAACAAAGACCAACAGATTATAAAAAGGACATTCACATGGATTGGGCCAGTATTTTTATTCATGACACCACCTGGGCTTTTGCTGCTGAAATTAGCGTGCGTGCCATCCTCATGTTCAGCATGATCATTATCTTTTTACGTCTGACTGGAAAACGTGGTGTGCGCCAGCTGTCAATTTTTGAACTGGCGATTATTCTATCGCTGGGTTCAATTGCCGGCGACCCGATGTTCACCGAAGATCTGCCGCTGATTCAGGCCCTGCTAATCATGAGCATCGTGATTTTCCTGTATCGTCTGGTGACCTGGTTAATGATGAAATACCAACCCTTTGAAGATCTGCTGGAAGGCAAGTCACTGTATATTGTCGAAGATGGTGAGCTGGTCTTAGAAAAGATTAAACGCGGTAAAATGTCGCATGATGAATTCTTTGCCGAAATGCGCCAGCAAGGGGTCGAACATCTGGGACAGGTACGGGTCGGTTTACTCGAAAATGATGGCAAGTTTAGCATCCTGTTTTTCTCCAATGATCAGGTGCGGTACGGTTTACCCCTGTTTCCCAAAGCCTGTCAGGAAATCACCGACGTTAAACCGCATACCCATTACGCCTGCGTATACTGTGGCTATACCGATTTTTTGCAAAGTGCCGAGCAGATCTGCCCGCGTTGTGACAGCTGTCACTGGACTGAAGCCATCAATACCCTGCGGGTAGATTAATCGCGTGATTTAAATCTCTGTGCCGGTTCATCCACCTTCGCCCAACCGTTTTATCTCAACTTTGGTCATATCTTGGTCTTTAATGGCCCAAGACTGGCACAGTTCCTGCTGTATTTTATTCATGCTTTTTGCTGCTATTTATCTAAAAAGTGGTTATTTCATAACGATTTATCATTAACAAAACGGTTAAAAATTTCGCTTGAGCAATGCTGGAAATCTCGCTTAAGATGAAGCTATGCCGTTGTGCAGAGATAATTAAAACAATCTCATTTGCTTCATTACCTGATAAATCAGTTCCAGGATTGGAATTGCCATGAATAACAGCAAATGACCAATAATCAATACAAAAGGAGTTTTGTACATGACCTCTAAACGCACCCTCACCTCCCTGTTTTGTGCCAGCGCATTCATGCTTGGCCTCAGTGCTTGTAGTGACAATAAAGCTCCAGCTGATGCCAATAGCAACACCAATGCCGCTGCCTCGAGTTCAGGCACCTTAGAGAAAATCAAAAAGTCCGGCACCATTGTGCTGGGTTATCGTGACTCATCCATTCCCTTCTCCTATATTGCCGATACGCCAAATCAGCCAGTCGGTTATGCACATGATCTGCAACTAAAAGTAGTGGAAGCGCAAAAACAGAAACTGGAGATGCCAGATCTGAAAATCCGCTACAACCTGGTCACCAGCCAGAACCGGATTCCACTGGTTTCTAACGGGACTGTCGATTTAGAGTGTGGCTCGACCACCAACAATCAGGAACGCCAGCAGCAAGTCGCTTTCTCGGTCGGTTTCTTCCAGGTGGGTTCACGTTTACTGACGGCCAAAGATTCCGGCATTCAGGATTTTGCTGACTTAAAAGGCAAAAAACTGGTCACCACCGCTGGCACCACCTCTGAACGTTATATCCGCCAGCATGAAAAAGAACTCGGTATTGGCGAAATTATTTCAGCCAAAGACCATGCCGAATCGTTCCTGATGCTACAAAGTGGCCGTGCCGCTGCCTTTATGATGGATGATATTCTGCTGGCCGGTGAAAAATCCAAAGCCACCGATCCAGACAAATGGGTAATTGTCGGCACGGCACCAATTCAGGAAATTTACGGCTGTATGCTGCGTAAAGGCGATACTGAATTTAAACAGGTGGTGGATGATGCCATTAAAGCCACCTATAGCTCGGGTGAAATCAACCAGATGTATAACAAATGGTTCCAGCAGCCAATTCCACCGAAGAACATCAACCTGAACTTTGAAATGTCCGATCAGCTGAAAGACCTGATTGCCAATCCGCACGATCGTGATCAGTAACACTCCAACATAAACCGGCTCAGGTAAACACGGATGCTTTACCTGAGTTTTTGAGGAGGACGTATGAATTATAGTTGGAACTGGGGTGTCCTGTTTCAGTCTACCGGCATTGGCGACAGTACCTATCTGCACTGGATTCTCGCCGGTCTGGGCTGGCTGCTGGTGATTGCCATTGTGGCCTGGAGTATTGCCATGCTACTGGGCAGCATTTTGGGGATTATGCGAACCCTGCCCAGCAAAACCGCCCGCACGATTGGCACCGCCTATGTCACCATTTTCCGTAATGTACCGCTGCTGATCCAGCTGTTCATCTGGTTCTATGTGGTGCCCAATTTCCTGCCAGCGCCCATCAAAAGCTGGTGGATGAATGATCTAGGCGCGCATACTTCAGCGCTGATTTCAGCCAGTATCGGGCTGGGACTGTTTACCGCGGCACGGGTCTGTGAACAGGTGCGCACCGGTATTGAAGCCCTGCCACGTGGACAGATCAATGCCGGCTATGCCATGGGTTTTAGTACCGCGCAGTTATATCGCTATGTAATTTTGCCGCAGTCATTTCGCACCATTTTGCCGCCGTTAAGCTCGGAGCTGACCAACTGCGTTAAAAACACCTCAGTCGCCTCTCTGGTCGGGGTGGCTGAAATTATCTCGCAAATGAAAACCATCAGTGAGTACACGCAAAACACCATTGAAATTTATACCATTGTCACCGTTATTTTTATTGTGATTAATATTTGCCTGATTCAGGGCATGAACCTGCTGGAAAAACGTTTACGTGTTCCCGGCCTGATTGCAGGAGAAAAATAATGGAATGGCTCACTGCATTTTTAAATGATTTACAACTGTCCGGGCCGGCGCTCTGGCATGGTTTTACCATTACCTTAAAAGTGCTGGTCATGGCGACCATTGGCGGTATTCTAATTGGCACCCTGCTGGCGTTAATGCGCCTGTCTTCTATTCGCGTACTGAATCTGTTTGCACAAGGCTATGTCAATCTGTTCCGCTCGATTCCCTTGCTGCTGGTGCTAATGTGGTTCTATTTTGCAGTACCGTTTTTCTACACCGCCCTCACCGGGAATTACCTGACCATTGATACCGCGCTGGTGTCGAGTATCGTGGCCTTTATGCTATTTGAGGCGGCCTACTTTTCTGAAATTGTCCGTGCCGGGATTCAGTCCATTCCCAAAGGTCAGACTGCGGCTGCCTATGCGCTGGGCATGACTTATGGCCAGTCGATGCGGCTGATTATTTTGCCGCAGGCCTTTCGCAAAATGACCCCGCTGCTGTTACAGCAGACCATCATCCTGTTTCAGGACTCCACCATGGTTTATGCCATTGGCCTGCTGGATTTCTTCCGTACCAATTATGTCCGCGGCGATTTAATGGCACTGCTGACCCAATATATTCTATTTGCCGGGCTGGTGTATTTTAGCGTGAGTTTAATCGCCACCTATGCAGTGAAAAAACTACAAAGGAGGCTGACGGTATGACCGAACCCAAGATTATGATTGACCTCCAGAATGTCAGCAAATGGTATAAGGATTTTCAAGTCCTGGCCGATTGCAGCACCCAGATTCGTCAAGGGGAAGTGGTGGTAGTATGTGGACCATCGGGTTCGGGAAAATCGACCTTGATTAAAACCGTAAATGGTCTGGAGCCGTTTCAAAAAGGCCAGATTCTGGTTGATGGGATTTCAATTAGCGATCCGAAAACCAATCTGAACAAACTGCGCAGTCGCGTCGGCATGGTGTTCCAGCATTTCGAGCTGTTTCCGCATTTAAGCATTACCGAAAACCTGACCATTGCCCAGATCAAAGTACTGGGCCGCTCGGAAACTGAAGCCAAACAGAAAGGGCTGGCCTATCTGGATCGGGTTGGTTTAAGTTCGCAGGCGAACAAATTTCCGGCGCAACTCTCTGGTGGGCAGCAGCAGCGGGTTGCCATTGCCCGCGCCTTAAGTATGGACCCGATTGCCATGCTGTTTGATGAACCAACCTCGGCGCTGGACCCGGAAATGATTACCGAAGTACTGGACGTAATGGTCGAGCTGGCGCGTGAAGGCATGACCATGATGTGTGTGACCCATGAAATGGGCTTTGCCCGCCAGGTCGCCAACCGGGTGATTTTTATGGATCAGGGTAAAATTGTCGAAGACTGCACCAAAGATGAATTCTTTAATACCCAGCGCGGTGAACGTGCCCAGCAGTTCCTAGATAAAATCCTGCATTAATCCGTACAACCAAACATCCCAAATTAAGAAGCAGATCAGATGATCTGCTTTTTTTTCGTATTCGATTACTCCAGCACCAGACGCGCATTGGTCGGCTGTACCGGCCAGTTATTCGGATGTTCCATCAGCTGTGAAAAAGCCTGAATCTGCTGTCTCGAGGCCTGCTGAATCTGTTTGAAGACAATCCAGCGCACGCCTTCGGTACACGGCGGCGTGGTTAAAGAGCCGTTAAAACGATAATAATCCCGTTGCTCCGGTAAAAATGCCGCGGCTACATCCTGATGGTTTAAAATAATGGCCTCACCGGGTTGCTGCGGTAATTCCTGCCACAGCTGTTTCAGCTTCGGATTTTCCTGACCTTCCTGAAACATAATTGCCAGCACCGCCAGTTCACCCGCAGGTGTGGCATGTACCAGATGCATCTCCATCGCAAAACTTTGCCCCTGAATGGTGTTTTCACTTGGACTATGCAAATGGAACTGCTTGAGCTCAAAGACTTTCTGGTCCAGTTCCAAATGATTCCCCTGTTCAAAATTGACCTGAACCGTGCGCTGGTTATTCACAATGGTTTTAGCCTTGGCCGCATAGTTCAGTTTTAACGGCGGCAACTGTGCCGGTGTGGTCTGGGCAATATTAATGGGCGCCTGATTCATGCCCGCGCAGGCCTGATATTCCGGTTTTAACTGGCTCCATTTATCCGGCGCAGTCTGTGCCGCATAGCTCCAGTCAAAATGACTGCCCTCGGCAGCAAAAGCCATATTCATACTCAAAAGTGCAGTCGCTGCAAAAATACTCCGTTTCATTCTTCAACCTTGAAAACACATCATCAAAAGAGCCTTGATCATCCGTAACCTGCGCCGGCAGGACAAAACCAAATCTTCCAACTGCTTATTGCTTTTGTATCTGATTAAAGCGGTTTTTGAGCGTTATAATTCAGCCTGATGGCCTGATAATGACTTGTCCGGTGCATCGACTTATCAAGTTGTACTGATCAATCACGACGTTGCCGCCCAAACCCACCTTGGTTTCCAGTTCGATGATGATGCTTTTTTATAAGTCCGGTACTAACAGTTTTCTGGCTGCTGGATCAGCGACTTATAAAACTGATGACGCTTTGCTTAAATCAACCGGCAACAACATGAGGTATTGAAGAAGTAGATCAGCGATTCTGCTGGCGCTGGCCGATTTTTTAGCTCAGCTTTAGCATGGAATTTTCGCGGTCTTACTAGGTATGTTAAGTTTTCTACCGGGATGGATTGGCCTCGAATTTTAGCTGCACCAGCATGAAGCATGATTGACGTTGTGATTTAGCCAACGCCACTTGTCATTGACGAGTTGATCACAGGATTCATCACTAAAAATGGAATATCTAAACCAAACCAGCTGATGAGTATCTTGCTTATTCAAAAGTCAGTCTTTCTGATCAGGAGCGTCGATCTATGAATTGATTGAACAGGAATTCGACAGTCTGCACGTCAGCGCCTGCATCTGTCTTAAATATGTCATAAACAGCCACTACACTGCTTGTCATCGGGATCGCACACCACTCCCTGCCCATATTCAGGGTCAATTCCAAGAAAGTGCCCTCCTCACTGCATAACATCAGCACAGCCACTATTCATCCAGCAAACGGCTGTGGGTCAAGGTGGAAGGCCATTATTTTTTATAAACCAGTTACGACTCCAGCGATTCCCTCCAGGATCGCTTTTTTTCTTTTTTAAGGATTTATTTGTGCTGAAGCGCCTCATCTTTTGGCAGGCTTCTGGCCCAGACCAGAATCGGAAGCAGACACAGCAGCGCAATCCCGCTAATCATCATTAAATAGCGTGCATAACCAAGCTGATCGCCCAGTATGCCGCTGAGGCTATACAGCCCACCACTGACGGTAGCCATCAGCGCCACCTGAAAGGTAAAATCGGTACCGGCCAGCTGTTTGCGGCTATAGTGCATCACCAAAGTGAGCATCACCACCAGCAGCATCGCCGAAATACCATCTTCCAGCGCATTAATCAGATAAATCAGCCACAATGCTACCGCCTGCTGCTGTTCATACTGATAGGCCAGCCAGCTATAGGCGGCTAAAGCCAGTACTTTCAACACTGAAAACAACACTAAAGCCCGAGCACGTGACATCACCCTGAGCAATAAGCCGGCCACACCTGCACCGAGTAACGCCGCAAACGCCCCTAGCATGGTCACATAAATACCAATCTGGGAAAAACTTAAGCCCAAATCGACCATTAACGGTTTGAGTAGTGGGCCAGATAAACCATCGGCAATTTTAAAACTGAGCAGCACCCATAACCATAGTGCCAAGCTGCGGCTCTGGCGAAAATAACCCAGATACTGGCGCACAACCTGCCAGGAAAAAGGCGTGGTCTTCTGCGCTGTTTTGGCTGTATGTTGCGGTTCACGATACAGTAAAATTGGCAAGGTATTTAAAAATACCAGCAGTGCCAGTATCAGGAACGTGGCCTGCCAGTGCAGCCAGTCCAGGGCCCAGAGCATGGCGCCCCCACCAACAATAAAGCCCAGCCGTGAACCAATCACCTGAAAGGTATTGCCCCAGTGCTGCTGCTGGCCAGTTAAAATATTCACTGCCAGCCCGTCGGTGGCAATATCCTGCGTGGCTCCGACCAGATTCATCAGCAACAGTCCGACAAAAAAGCCAAACAAATACAGCGGTTCATTCAGGGCCTGAATCGGGATAAATGATAGCCCGATTAACACCACGACACTCAGCAACTGAGTCGGAATAATCCAGGAACGGTAATGGCCCTGGGCGCTCCGGCCAAAACGGTCCACCCACGGCGCCCAGAAAATTTTAATCGACCAGGGCAGCATTAACAGACCAAAACCGCCAATATGTGCCAGTGATACCCCTTGTGCCCGTAAAATCACAGGCAAGGCATGGGTCATAAAGCCTACCGGCAGACCTTGCGCCCAGTACAGGGAAAACAGCAACAGATAAAGATTCGGCATAGCAGCGGACATTCCTTTTTATTTCAGGCCAAGCGGATGACTCTAGGCAAAACTGCTCAAAAGAAAGCGTATTTTGCTCTGCTTACCCATTGAATAAAGTCGCAATATTTTGTAAAACTTGGCTGAGTTTCAGTAGGATAATACATAAAAACAATGACCAAGCAATTTCCTGTTTTACCTGATCAGGTGCCTGGCCGCGGCAGCGCCCTGAGCCGAGGCTTGTTTAAATCGCTCTTTTTGGCCCAAGGCTGGCAGCTGAAAGGCGAATTTCCCAACCTTCCCAAAGCAGTGGCGATTATTTCCCCGCATACCTCCAATATTGATGCCTGGCATGGCTTCGCTGCTCTGCTCGGACTGGGTCTGAAAGTCACCATTTTTGGCAAACATACCCTGTTTAATACACCGTTAAAACCGCTGCTGGAATGGATTGGGGTGGTACCGGTAATTCGCCATGCGTCGCAAGGCCATACCCAGCAGATTATTGAAATTATCCGGCAACGTGAACAGATCTGGGTCGGGATGGCGCCGGAAGGCACGCGCAAACAGGCCGAGCAGATTCGCAGCGGTTTTTATCATATTGCCTATGGCGCACAAATTCCGATTGTGATGTTCTCTTTTGATTATGCGCATAAGACCATTCATATTCTTGGTGTGTTTTATCCGACCGGGCATTATGAACAGGATTTAGACGCGATTTATCAGCATTATGAAGGCAAGTTTTCTGCCAAAAATCCGCACTGGCTGGCCAAGCCGTTACAAAAACGCTGGCCCAAAGACTAGCCAAAACCGTATTTTTTTGCTGAGATGTGCGCATATTTTGTTGAATTAATCTCCTATCGAATCATGAAATTACTGCAATTTTCGACCGCTGGCCTATTGCTACTGGCACTATCCGGCTGTGATCGGGCGGTACAAACGCCAGTGACTCCGACGCCCATTCAGGCGCGTGAACCGGTGGTGGCCATTGCCTTAGGCGGCGGCGGTGCCAAAGGTTTTGCCCATATTGGCGTACTGAAAGTTTTAGAATCACACGGCATTAAACCGAAAATTGTGACCGGCACCAGTGCCGGCAGTTTTGTCGGCAGTCTTTACGCCAGTGGTAAATCACCGTATCAGTTACAGCAACTGGCCCTGAACTTTAAAGAATCTGATATTCGCGATTTAACTCTGAACCGTCAGGGCTTTGTGCTGGGCCAGAAACTGCAGGACTATGTCAATCAGCAGGTCGGTAACAAAGCCATTCAGCAGTTCCCGATTCGTTTTGCTGCGGTCGCCACCCGTCTGGACAATGGCCGTAAAGCCGAGTTTATTAAAGGCAATGCCGGTCAGGCGGTACGTGCCTCCTGCAGTATTCCAAATGTGTTTGTCCCCGCAACTATTGGCGGCACCAAATATGTCGATGGCGGTCTGGTCAGCCCGATTCCGGTCAAAACTGCCAAAGATATGGGCGCTGATCTGGTCATTGCTGTAGATATTTCCGCGCGTCCGACCGGCAATACGCCCATGAATATGTGGGGCCTGCTCGATCAGACCATCAACATTATGGGCCAGCAGAGTATTCATGAAGAGCTACGTCAGGCCAATGTGGTGATTCAGCCTAAAGTTGGTCATATTGGCACACTGGATTTAAAAGCCAGCAACCAGACCATTTTAGAAGGTGAAAAAGCTGCCCAGCTGAAAATCCGCGCCATTGAAAAAGCCATCAGCGATTTTAAAAAATCTCCGGCCGCTTTGGCACCACCACCCAAAGCCAAATTTTAACATCGGGGATTTTTTCATATCCAAGTCGGTTGTCATCTGCTACATTGAACAGCATACAGATTGATCTATATCAATGATTCTTTTTACAATCATTCGCGACGAGTCGATGTATGGAATTTGTTCTTGAACCTTGGCACTGGTTTGTTTTAGGCATTTTGCTGATTCTTTCCGAGCTGCTGCTGCCGGCTTTTGCTGCGCTCTGGTTTGGCGTGGGCGCGCTGATGGTGGGCGTTTTATATCTGCTGTTCCCGATGATGGGCACCACCACGCAGCTGGTGATGTGGATCATTTTATCGGTGCTGTGTACCCTGCTCTGGTTTAAATTTATTAAACCACTGTCGATTGATAAAACCAAAGCCGGCCTGTCACGGGAAGCCACCATCGGCCAGATTGGTATGGTCATCCAGACCAATCTGGAGCATGACGAAGTGAAAGTCCGTTTTCCGATGCCGGTGCTCGGTTCTGATGAATGGAACTGCCGCACTCTAAGTCCGGTGCAGGTCGGTGATCGTGTGCGTGTGGTCGATATTCTTGGCAATGATCTGGTTGTGCAGTTGCATAGCCTGCAGAATGACAACGAAAAACAGTGAGTAATATAAAATGAATGCTGGCTCCATTATTGTTTTAGCCCTGCTGGCCTTTGTGGCCATCACCATTTTTAAAGGGGTGCGTATTGTTCCACAAGGCTATAAATGGATTGTGCAACGTTTGGGTAAATACCACACCACCCTAAGTCCGGGTCTGAACTTCGTAATTCCCTATGTCGATGAAGTGGCCTATAAAGTCACCACCAAAGACATTGTGCTGGACATTCCGTCTCAGGAAGTCATCAGCCGCGATAACGCCGTCCTGCTGATGAACGCGGTGGCCTACATTAACCTGACCACGCCAGAAAAAGCGGTGTACGGGATTGAAAACTATTCTTGGGCCATTCAGAACCTGGTACAAACCTCGTTGCGTTCTATTGTGGGTGAAATGGATCTGGATGATGCGCTGTCCTCACGTGACCATATTAAGGCACGTTTAAAAGCCTCGATTTCAGATGATATTGCGGACTGGGGTATTACCCTTAAAACCGTTGAAATTCAAGATATTAAACCATCCAACACAATGCAGTCAGCAATGGAAGAACAGGCGGCAGCAGAACGTCAGCGTCGTGCCACCGTAACCAAAGCCGATGGTGAAAAACAGGCAGCCATTCTGGAAGCCGAAGGCCGTCTTGAAGCTTCACGCCGTGATGCCGAAGCACAAGTGGTACTGGCCGAAGCTTCGCAACGTGCCATTGAAATGGTCACGACAGCAGTCGGCGATAAAGAAATTCCGGTGGCCTATCTGCTTGGTGAACAATATGTAAAAGCCATGCAGGATATGTCGAAATCGCCAAATGCCAAGACCGTGGTATTACCGGCCGATATTCTGAATACCATTCGTGGGGTCATGGGCCGACAAAACTAAGCGCCTTTTTAGCCAAAAATAGACAGCCTGGATGCTGTCTATTTTTATTGCCTGAAAGAAAAATCAGTATTTCATGCAAAATTATGGTTAAATTTCGCCTTCATTTTTTAATCTTTCAGGACTTGTGAGTATCCATCAAGAATTTGCATGGAACGCATTGAGGCCATAAGTCCTTTACTGTCCAACATACTATATGGATACCGTATGAGCTCCCTAAATCCGACCTTAATCACCTTTCTGTTTTATATTGTCGCCATGATCGCGATTGGTCTGATGGCCTATCGCGCAACCACCAACTTTTCAGACTATATTCTGGGTGGCCGCCGTTTAGGCAGCTTTGTCACGGCCCTGTCTGCTGGCGCATCGGATATGAGTGGCTGGTTATTAATGGGTTTACCGGGAGCAATTTATCTGTCCGGTTTATCTGAGGTGTGGATTGCCATTGGTCTGATTATTGGTGCCTGGCTAAACTGGTTACTGGTCGCAGGCCGCTTACGGGTACATACCGAAGTGCAGCACAATGCCCTGACCTTACCGGATTATTTCTCCAATCGCTTTAATGACCAGAAAAAAGTGCTGCGTATTGTATCGGCCTTTGTGATTCTGATTTTCTTTGCGATTTACTGTGCCTCTGGCATGGTGGCCGGTGCGCGCTTGTTCGAAAGTATGTTTGAAATGTCGTATAGCACGGCCTTATGGATCAGTGCCATTGCCACCATCAGCTATGTTTTTATTGGCGGCTTCTTGGCGGTGTCCTGGACAGACACCATTCAGGCTGGCCTGATGATCTTTGCCTTAATCCTGACGCCTATTGTCACCCTGCTGACCTTTTCTGATTTATCTCAAGTGACGCTGGCACTGGAAGCTGCGCGTCCGCAAGCCATGAATCTGGTCGGTGATTTAAGTATTGTTGCGATTATCTCGTTACTGGCCTGGGGCCTGGGTTATTTCGGTCAGCCGCACATTCTGGTGCGCTTCATGGCGGCAGATTCGGTGAAGTCGATTCCGAATGCACGCCGCATTGGCATGACCTGGATGATCCTGTGTTTAGGTGGTGCGGTGGCGGCCGGTTTCTTTGGTATTGCCTACTTCCAGCAACATCCGGAACTGGCCGGGGTGGTGAATGCCAACCCTGAAACCGTGTTTATGGAACTGACCAAAATCCTGTTTAACCCGTGGGTGGCTGGTATTGTCTTGGCGGCAATTCTGGCTGCGGTGATGAGTACCCTAAGCTGTCAGCTGCTGGTGTGTTCAAGTACCCTGACTGAAGACTTCTATAAATCATTCCTGCGTAAATCTGCCTCACAAAAAGAGCTGGTCTGGGTTGGCCGTTTAATGGTGTTACTGATTGCCCTGCTGGCAATCTGGATGGCCGGTAATCCGGAATCGAAAGTTCTTGGCCTGGTGGCTTATGCCTGGGCAGGTTTTGGTGCCGCCTTTGGTCCACTGATTATTTTGTCTTTATTCTGGAAACGCATGACTTTAAATGGCGCGCTAGCCGGCATGATCGTGGGTGCGGTGATGGTGATTCTCTGGAAAAATGTCTGGGGCGATACCGGTATCTATGAAATTATTCCGGGCTTTGTCTGCTCGTTTATTGCCATTATTGTGGTGAGCTTGCTGGGCAAAGCGCCAAGCAGCAGCATTACTGAGCGTTTTGATGAAGCAGACCGCTTGTACAAACAACAGACTCAATAATTGCTCCATGCAAAAACAAAATAGCCAGTGACATCACTGGCTATTTTTTTAGCAACTTAATTGATCAATTCAAAGACTGGACAGTAAGAGAGTACGCGGACCATTTTGGATGGTGACAATGGCTGACAATCTCTGACCCAACTCTCCCACCAAAGAACAGCAAACGCCCCTTGCTGCTGTTCTTTAGCTGAATCTTTGAAGCAGCGTTTAAGATTCCAGCCCTTCTTTATTACCCTGCTTTTTACGCGACTTGCTAAAGCGCTGCGCCGGCCAGGACATAATAAAACGTGCACCGCCCAAAGTGGTGCTCTGATCCACCTCAATCTTGCCGCCAAACCAGTAGGCAATCCGGCTGACAATCGACAGGCCGAGACCATACCCCCCAGAGGCACGGGTACGGCTATCATCTAAACGGGCAAAGGCTTCAAATACGCGGCTCCGGTCTTCTTCTGGAATGCCCGGCCCATCATCTTCCACACAGACATAAGCCACGCCTTGTGCAGTCACGCCACCGCTGACCAGTACCTTGTGGTCACAATAACGCACCGCATTCCCGACCAAGTTCTGCACCACGCGGTGTAAATAACGGCGCTCGGCATCGACTTCCAGACTGGTCGACATGGTTTGCAGCTGGATGTCCTTACCGGTTTTCAGCGCATTAGTTTCATTGACCACCTGATCCAGCACATCAAACAGCACCACTTTTTCAATTTCTAACGATGGCATGCCCTGCTCCAGTTTGGCATAGGTCATGATCTCGTCAATCAGGGTATTCAGCGCTTCAATGTCTTTATCAATCATGTCCAGCTGCTGAATCCGGTATTCATAATCATCTTCTTCGGCCAGCATTTCCATCCCGAAACGAATCCGCGCCACCGGGGTACGCAGTTCATGCGATACCGCGCGCATCAGCTCGCGCTGGGCTTCAATCAGACGCTGGATATGATCGGACATGCTGTTATAGCTGGAGGCCAGACTAGCCATTTCATCTGAACCGTCAATGGGTAAACGCAGGTTTAAATCGCCGGTTTTCATACGGTTCAAGGCGAAATTTACTTCACGGATTTTGCGCTGCATCGGCAGAATCAGGCCATAAATGCCCAGACTCAGAATAAACAGACTCAGCAAGGTAATCCCGGCCGCCAGCTGGAATGGCATCCAGTTAAACAGCGGAACCGGACCAAGTACCAGCACCTCGGACGGCGAATTCGGCATTGGCGAAATAATGGAGATGGTGGTGCCACGTACGCTGGCATTATCCCGATACAGGATAATGCTGTGGTCCAGCCTTAAACGGCCAATTTGCTCGGAGTCGAGCGGTAAATCGGCAATGTTCTGAATGTCGATAGGATAAGAAAACTGATCCTGGATACGGGCCAGATATTCTTTTTCCTGTCCCGGGAAATAGACCAGATAATCCAGAATAAAGATCGGCAGTGCCTTCATTTGCCGTTCGGTAATTTCATCGGCCTTGATATACAGATAATGTTCCGGGTCATTTCTCAGGCCCATAATAATATAGGCTGTGGTCGTTTCTGCATCGTAACGTACCGCAGCCCTGCGCTCTTTGATCCGTTTCAGTTCGGCCCGTGACAGCTCGACCTTATCGGCAGCAATATAATAGATGGGCAGTTCCAGCAAATCCGAGGCATCTGAAATCCAGTCCTGCTTTTGCTGCTCATTGGGTTGTCGCGCCACCCCTTCACTAATGATATAGGCCATACCATCGGTCAGGGATTCACGATATTCTTGCGCGCGCTGATAGTTAATGATCTGAACCAGCAAATAGCCTAACACGGCCACCAATGCCACCAGAATTACCAATCCTGCATAAATCCGCAAGAATATGCTGTGTTTGAACACGAAAAACAGTCCTATCTCAGATACGCGCGACGATTATATACCATTCGTTTCTTTGACAAATAAGTATCCTTTGCTGCGTACAGTTTTAATACGCTTTGGATTTTCCGGGTCATCGCCAATTTTTGGACGGATGCGCGAAATACGTACGTCAATTGAACGGTCCTGACCGTCATATTCAATCCCGCGCAGGCGCTCGAAAATATCTTCACGCGACAGGATACGGCCAGCATTCGAAGCCAGTAACCAGAGCAGGTCATATTCTGCACTGGTGAAATCAACCAGTTCACCATTCAAGGTTACCGAGCGGCCACCATTGTCGATGACCAGGTCATCAAATTCGATACGCTGTGCCACTTCATCTTCAGGGGCTTTGTCAGTACGGCGCAGCAAGGCACGAATACGCGCCAGCAGAACACGTGGCTGAACCGGCTTGGCGACATAGTCATCTGCACCCATTTCCAGACCCAGAACCTGGTCCATATCTTCGGTACGTGCAGTGAGCATCAGAATCGGTTGATGATAATGTGGACGAACCTCACGGCAAATGGTCAAACCGTCTGCACCCGGCAGCATCACATCCAGCACCACTAAATCTGGTTGCTCCGCGATAATACGGCGGATGGCGCGGTTACCATCTGGCTCGACGCCCACTTCCAGTCCGTTACGGATCAGGTATTCCTGAGTTAAACGTGCCAGACGCTCATCATCTTCAACAATTAAAATTTTTGGTAACTTTTCTTCTTGGCTCATGAACTGCCCCTTTATTTGATTAAACGTATTCTATCCTTTTAAAATCCGAGAGATACGTCGAAATATATTCTGCAATATACACACGTTTACATTGTAAACAAGATGCTATTCACTAAACTGATACATCAAAGTAGCTTTTTGTTATATTTTTATTAATTATTGAATTCCTTATACTTTTCTCTTTTTAACTGAATTCCATGAATTCAACAACATAAATCTTTTTAAAATGTACAATTTTTTTGCAGCTTTTGGCCATTGATCAGAATGTGACTGACTGTTCAAAGAGATTTTTAGTTATCCACAAGTTTATCTATAAGCAGATTATGCCGGCTTTGTTATGCTATGCCCTTGTCCGATAAGGTTTATAGCCGAATGGAAAAATCGGGGATTTTTTTGCAAAAGATTTTATCCAAAAAACGCCAAAAATTTTAAAGAAAAGTCAATATTGATCTACCCTAAAATTTCCCGTATCTTGTGTTCAATTCAATTTTAAACCACTAAGTCTTGTGTTTATTCCTAAAACACTGTGGCCTATTTTTGCCCGGTTCAATGGTCTATAAACATAACAATAGATGACAATGGAGCTATGCTGACATGAGCGTAATCACATCCACACCCGGTCAACTTCAGGTGATTAAACGCACCGGTGAAGTGGCCCCTTTCGATGCAGAAAAAATCTCTGTAGCGATTGGTAAAGCTTTCCTAGCGGTTGAAGGTCAGCAAAGCGCCGATTCCAGCCGTATTCATGACCGTATCGAACAACTGACTGAAATGGTTCTGAACACGTTTAAGCGTCGTTTACCATCAGGCGGCACCATTCACATTGAAGAAATTCAGGACCAGGTTGAGCTTGCGCTTATGCGTACTGGCGAACAGAAAGTTGCACGTGCTTATGTCATCTATCGCGAACAACGTTCTGAAGCACGTAAGCAGATGGGTGCCAACCATCACCCGACCTTACAGATCACTGACAGCCAGGGCCAGTTAAAGCCACTGGATTTAAGTGCATTGACAGCAACCGTTACCACTGCGGCTGAAGGTCTTGAAGGCATTGATGTTCAGGCCATTGTCGATGAAACCGTGAAAAACCTGTACAACGGCGTAAAAGAGTCAGACATCTCAACCACCATGATGATGGCGACGCGTACCCGTATTGAACAGGAACCAAACTATACTTATGTTACTGCACGCCTGCTGTGTAATGACTTAGTGGCAACAGGCCTGGAGTTCCTGGGTCTGCCGGTAGAAACCCCTGAAGGCGAAGCCCTGGAAACCTTCCTGAAAAAAGGTATCGAGCTGGAGCTGCTGTCAGAAGACCTGCTGAACTTTGATCTGGCAAAACTGGCCGCTGCCATTCAGCCAGAACGTTCTAACCAGTTTACGTATCTTGGTTTACAGACGTTATTCGACCGTTACTTCATCCATAAAGATGGTATCCGTTTCGAATTGCCACAGTTATTCTTCATGCGCGTTTCTATGGGGCTGGCGCTGAACGAAGACAACAAAGAAGAACGTGCAATTGAGTTCTATAACTTGTTGTCGAGCTTCGACTACATGGCTTCTACGCCTACCCTGTTTAACTCAGGTACGCTACGTCCGCAGTTATCTAGCTGTTACCTCACCACCATTGGTGATGACCTGTACGATATTTATGGCGCAATGCGTGATAACGCAATGCTGTCTAAATGGGCAGGCGGTTTAGGTAATGACTGGACTCCAGTTCGTGCCCTGAACTCTTACATCAAAGGGACCAA
This sequence comes from Acinetobacter sp. Brlt_5, assembly GCF_051949055.1. Lineage (NCBI taxonomy): Bacteria > Pseudomonadati > Pseudomonadota > Gammaproteobacteria > Moraxellales > Moraxellaceae > Acinetobacter > Acinetobacter sp. Brlt_5. The sequence continues at coordinate 7,195 of NZ_JAYJLP010000010.1, read as the reverse complement.
CGGTAAATCACAAGGTGTGGTACCATTCCTGAAAGTCGCAAACGATACTGCGGTTGCGGTGAACCAGGGTGGTAAGCGTAAAGGTGCGGTCTGTGCCTATCTTGAAACCTGGCACTTAGACATTGAAGAATTCCTGGAACTGCGTAAGAACACCGGTGATGACCGTCGTCGTACCCATGACATGAACACAGCCAACTGGGTTCCTGACTTATTCATGCAACGTGTGTTTGAAGATGCAGAATGGACCCTGTTCACGCCATCTGAAACACCAGACCTGCATGATCTGACTGGCCAGGCCTTCACTGAGCGCTATACGCATTACGAAGCGGTGGCGAAAGAACAGAACCTGCTGCACAAGAAAGTACGTGCCAAAGACTTATGGCGCAAAATGCTGTCGATGCTGTTCGAAACCGGCCATCCGTGGATTACATTCAAAGACGTATGTAACCTGCGTTCACCACAACAACACGTGGGCGTGGTGCACTCATCTAACCTGTGTACAGAAATTACCCTGAACACCAGCAAAGATGAAATCGCGGTCTGTAACCTGGGTTCAATTAACCTGGTACAGCACGTTCAAGGTGGCAAGCTGGATCATGAAAAACTGGCACGTACCATCAAAACTGCGGTACGTATGCTCGACAACGTGATTGACATCAACTACTACGCGGTACCACAGGCGAAAAACTCGAACCTGCGTCACCGTCCGGTAGGTATGGGGATCATGGGCTTCCAAGATGCACTGTACGAAATGGGCATCGCCTACGGTTCTGATGCAGCAGTTGATTTTGCTGATGAATCAATGGAAGTGATTTCTTACTACGCAATTCAAACCTCAAGTGATCTGGCGGTTGAGCGTGGTACCTATGAAACATTCAAAGGTTCATTATGGGATCAGGGTATTTTACCAATCGACTCTTTAGAGCTGGTAGCGAAAACCCGTCCTGAGCGCATGTTTGAAGTTGATCGTACCCAACGTCTGGACTGGGACACTTTACGTGCCAAAGTTCAAAAAGACGGTATGCGTAACTCGAACGTGATGGCCATTGCACCAACAGCAACTATTTCTAACATCTGTGGCGTGTCTCAATCGATTGAGCCAACCTTCCAGAACCTGTATGTGAAATCAAATCTGTCTGGTGAGTTCACTGTGATCAACCCTTACCTGGTACGTGCATTGAAAGAACGCGGCCTATGGGATGCGGTAATGGTCAACGACCTGAAACACTTCGAAGGTTCAGTACAAAAGATTTCGCGTATTCCTGAAGAGCTGAAAGCCATCTTCGCGACTGCGTTTGAAGTTGAGCCGCGCTGGATTGTGGATGCTGCATCTCGTCGTCAGAAATGGATTGATCAGGCACAGTCACTGAACCTTTACATCTCTGGTGCAAATGGTAAAAAACTGGACATCACTTATAAGATGGCTTGGTTACGTGGTCTGAAAACGACGTATTATCTACGTGCTTTAGGTGCAACATCGGCTGAGAAATCAACCATTAACACGGGCGCACTGAATGCAGTAAAACCAACCACAGTTGCGGCGCCGGTTGCAGCAGTGGCACAGGAAACTGCACCTGCAGCAGCTCCAGCAGCGGAAGAAGGTTTTGAACAGGCGGCACCAGTGCCAATGGCATGTTCAATTGACAACCCAGATTGTGAGGCTTGTCAGTAAGCTTCGCTTGATAAAAGTCCCCCTAAATCCCCCTTTTCCAAAGGGGGACTTCCCAAAATCAGATTCGATATGCGGGAAGCCCGTTCTTTATTAAAGGAGGGGTTTGGGGCGGATTCCAAAGTATTTGAAAATAACACAGGAAAAGACCATGCCTCCTATGACTCATAACTATATGTTAGGACTCGCGGTTCTGGTCTTTTCCTTTATTTTCTTTTACACGCCGATGGTCTATGCCTTTTTGGCCATTCGCAAACAGAAGCGAAAGCAAAATAAGTCTTGAGGATCGTGTTCTACGTACATTTTTAGAACAAGCATCGGCAAAACTTAATTTTGCTTTCACAAATTAAGCGTATAGTAAGACATCTCCCCTTCGTCGTGAGATGTCCAATAAAAGATATAAAGCAACGAAGAGAGAATTGATATGTCTATCCTAAGTTGGGACGATTTCGAAGATGATTCGCAAAAACCGGCTGCTCCTGAACACCAGCCTACGCCCGTCGAACCGCAAAAAGCGGCTAATCCGCAAGTGGTACCTGCTGCAGAGCAACCACAGACGCATGTGGCAGCTGCACAACCCGCTGCAACCCCTCGAAGCGGATCAGCAAATTCAACCGATTCGCTGGCAAGAGCATCTGCTTCCCTAGAACAGCTTGACGTGGCGCCTGGCCTGGAAGAGCTGGAAATGGGTGCAGGACGTGTACAGGTTGATGACAAACGTATGATCAACTGCCGCGCAGACTTAAACCAGCTGGTACCGTTCAAATACGAATGGGCTTGGCAAAAATATCTGGATGGTTGTGCCAACCACTGGATGCCACAAGAAATCAACATGAACCACGACATCGCGTTGTGGAAGTCTGAAAATGGCTTGACTGAAGATGAACGTACCATCGTGATGCGTTCTCTGGGCTTCTTCTCGACTGCTGACTCACTGGTGGCCAATAACCTGGTTCTGGCGATCTACCGTCACATCACTAACCCGGAATGCCGTCAGTACATCTTGCGTCAATCGTTTGAAGAAGCGATTCACACGCATGCTTATCAGTACTGTATCGAATCTTTAGGCATGGATGAAGGCGAAGTCTTCAACATGTACCGTGAAGTACCATCAGTCGCACGTAAAGCAGCTTGGGGCCTGAAATACACCCAATCTTTAAGCGACCCGACTTTCAAAACCGGTACCCCTGAAAACGACCAGATTTTGCTGCGTAACCTGATTGCATTCTACTGCGTACTTGAAGGTATTTTCTTCTACTGCGGTTTCACGCAAATCCTGTCAATGGGCCGTCGTAACAAGATGAATGGTGTGGCGGAACAGTTCCAGTACATCCTGCGTGATGAATCAATGCACTTGAACTTCGGTATCGACATGATCAACCAGATCAAGATCGAGAACCCGCACTTGTGGACCGCCGAGTTCCAGCAAGAAGTGATTCAAATGATTCTTGAAGGCACCATGCTTGAGATTGAATATGCGCGTGACACCATGCCACGTGGCGTATTGGGCATGAACGCTGGCATGATGGAAGAATATCTGAAGTTCATCTGTAACCGCCGTTTAAGCCAGTTGGGCTTACCTGAGCAGTTTAGCGGTGTGACCAACCCGTTTGCCTGGATGTCTGAGATGATGGACCTGCGTAAAGAGAAGAATTTCTTCGAGACGCGTGTAACGGATTATCAGACGGGCGGTGCGTTGAGCTGGTAAGCGAAAGATTTAAAAAATCCCGCTCTTGAGCGGGATTTTTTTGCAATCTAAAGGAGGATTCAAAAATCCTCCTGATTCATAATTTAAATTTGGTTGTACTTAATTAAATCATCCAACACCAAATTAGATGCCGTCGTATTTTCAAGTATAATCAAATCCGTTTTTGCATATGTAGTATCTGTCGCAGAACCATCCCGATCAATCGTAACGACGGTATGCTCTCCACGTTGCTCTAGGGTCACAAAATTTCCTAAAGTTTCGCTTGTAACACTTTGTTCACCAAGTAGTGCTGAGATATCAATACTATCCCCTTCAGTAGCATTAAAGTCGGTCCAGGTATCTGTTCCATTTCCGCCGGTTGCATCTGTTTCTGCACCTTCAAGTACATTATAAATAACAGTATCTGCTACGCCTCCATAGCTTGAATAACTATCATCATAACGGCTGCCTGTAATTGAAGCGCCTATTCCAATATTCAGGTTCGCAGTATCAGATAAACCACCCACATCATTTACAGTATAAGTAAAGCTCTCTGTTTGACCAATACCGCTACCATCTCGCGTTGTGTAAGTGTATTTACCACTCGCATCAACATTTAATATTCCATAAGTACCAGTAATATTTACAGAATCCTGATTCTGCAGCAAAACATCATTCTGATAGATATGTCCATTTTCAAAGCGATATGTCTCTGCTCCTTGTTGAATGGTGAAAGTCGCTACATTAGAAACAATATCTTCTTCCAGTAAATTACCCTCTTCACTATATATACCCTCTATAGTTGTAAAGTCATTTAATGAAGTTTCAATCACTGAAAGTGTCGTATCAACTGTAAACTCACCATTATTTGCAGGCGTTGCCCCGAACGCGCCTGTATTAGTGGTTATATTTTCCACATTAACATTAAGGATATATTCGCCCGCAATTAAATCGTTAAGTGGAATACTTACCGTATAATAGCCATCCACTACTTGGGTACTGTCAGTTAAAGTTAATATACCGGTTGTCACTTCACCACTTTGACCGATAATTGTGTAGGTCGCAGTAACCTCGCCCCAATCCTCAGTTACAGAAGTATTCAATGCTGTACCTAGTAATTCAGCCGTAATAGTTAATGTTCCATTAGCTACAGTATTTTCTGTAATGTTAAAGCTTTCTGAAAGTGTATAAGTATTTGTCCAAGTTGTATTAGTAACCACTGACCCTGTAATCGGTCCATTAGTTCCTGTAGCCTGAGCATCGACAACTTGTACTTTTGGTAATAACTCACTGACACTATTTGTTTGCGCGATCTTAACCGTTGCATCGTCATCAACTGCATCTATAGTAATCACACCATCGGCTTGAAGATCATTTTCATCCCAATCAATAGTTGATCCTTCAGCATCAGTACGGATATTGAGATAAGCTTGTGAAGTATTACCAGCTGCATCAGCTACTGTATAAGTGAATGTATCAACTTTACCCACATCATTAATATTCCCATTACTTACATAGCGATAAGAACCATCAGCTTGCATATACAAAATACCGTAATTACCAGATATCGCGGTTTCTGTATTATCTGTAGCAATTGGTGTATTCACAGCATGTGTAGTTTCAGCAGAAATGACTTGTGTCACTGTCAGACCTTCACCAATATCTGCTACATCTGTATCTACACCATTCCCTAAAATATTACCTGTTGCATCTGCTGTTGAGTACTGAGTTGATGTTTCTATACTAATATTCACACCACTAAGAAGCCCTACATCAGCAATTGCTCTTAATAATTGACTTAGAGCTCCATCTCCTGACGGACTCGAGAAAGCAATCGTATAATTGCCTTCTGGTATATCAGTAAATTCAATATTTTCTGCTGTCATTACCGTGGTCAATAATGCTGGTGTTAACTGAAGAGCATTTTCAACTGTTGTAACAATCTCACCTGTATCAAGATTCACCAACATCAAATCAGCAGAAAGAGTTTGACCAAGTAATGCCCCTATTGAGTTAACTAATGCGCTAAGATCTATACCTGTTGTACCATTTACATCTATCAAAACATCTTGAGTGGTATCAGGAGCAACAGTAAAATTAAAGCCACCTGCACTTAAGTCAATCTCTGCTAATTCTGATAATACATTTGCACTAGCTAGTCCAAAAATAAAACCACTGTCGGTCAGATTATTTTCGATAACCGTGTCAAGTACATTCACATTATTTAAATCGTCATTGGCAAATAGAACTGCCTCAACAACTAAACTGTCTGTAATTGTGCTTTCATTGCCTGCTGCATCAATAGCTTGCACAGTAACGTTATAACTACCATCAGCTAACTCTGGAAGCTGACCATCGGCAAGTGTCCATGTACCATCACCATTATTCACTGCGGTATAATTAATACTATCCACAGTCACAACAACTGTTGCTGTCGGATCATCAATTGTACCTTGTAAAGTTGGCGTACTATCACCCGTTGTATTTGTCACAAGAGCTGTTATTGGTGCTTGGGCATCAACGCTTGTACTTGCGGCTTGAGAAGGGTTACCAGCAGCATCAATTGCTATAACATTAAGTACTGCCCCATCTGTTAAGCCTGGATTTGTAATTGACCACAAACCATCAGCTCTTACGACTGTTCTGCCAATTTCATTGTTGTTGTCATCAGTTACAACCACTGTTGAGCCCGCTTCTGCCGTACCTGTAATATCTCCTGTAGCACTTACAGGATTAATCACAGGAGCATCCGGTGCATAATCATCCAAAATATTAATAGTTAAAGTTGCGCTATCAGTCGTTACTCCATCCGCACCTAATATTGTATAAGTAAATACTTCTGATTTTCCGATAGATTCAAAATCACCATTTCCAATATATTCATATGAACCATCAGCGAAAATTGTTAAAACCCCATACTCTCCGTTAATGCTTACACCGCCCGTAGTCACCTCTTGCGGTGCACCGTCTCCAAATTGAATATGAGTAACTGTTGCTAGCTCAGGATTTTCATCATTGGTTAAAACATTATTATCGACAGAGTAATTTTCAAATGTCGTTGAAGTCACTTGGGTAGTAATGCTAGTTTCCTGCAATAAAGTCAGGGTATTTGAAAGTAGTGCGGTTGCTGCTGCATCAACAATCGTATCTAACAAACCGGTTACACTGAAGCCAAGTAAAGAAATTGCATCAGCATTACTTAATAAACTGTCGTTTAATGCACCAACAAGTTCATCTACAGGTAGGCCATTCACTAATGTAAGTACAGGCGGTAAGATAACCTCTGTGACTAATGCTGCAATAGCACCACCACCTAAAGCATTATTTACAGCATCAAGAACAACTTGTTGATTATCGGCACCTAATAACACGCCTGCATCACCGAGTTCTTGAAGTGAAATACCACCACCATCAGTATCAAGTAGATTAGTTAAGGCGCCTGCATCATTACTCACTACAACACGATAAGTACCTGCTGGCAAATCAGATACTGTTGCAGTTAAGGTATTATCTCCTGTAATCCCTAATATCCCCAGCCCAGCTACATCACCAACTAATTCAGAGTCTTGGGTGACTGCTGAATACACAATATTGCCATTTTCATCTAAAACATCAACACGATAAGCATCTGCCACTGCAAGTAATGATGTTTGTGAAATTGAAATTGCAAGGCTATTTGTAGAGCCAGAAAGTACCACTTCTGTTCCGGCATCCGCACCGCCAGTTGATTCAAGTAAATTAATCACTTGAACATTCTCATCAACAACAGCTGGCTCGGTTGTTGTGATTTCATTACCCATATCTAGATTTACATTGTCATCTAGAGCAATCTTGACTGG